>JBELAR010000099.1:0-10776 GCA_049508555.1 Steroidobacteraceae bacterium | reverse complement strand
GGCGTCGCAGGCGGCAGCAGCGGCGAGCTGCGTCGCTTCATACTCGAGCGTCACCCGGTGCGCGGCTTCTGGATCCGGCTCGACGGCGCCTGGCGCGAGCTGCTGCGACATCAGCAGTACGAGCCGCGCGTCGAGGCGCTGCTGGGCGAGGCGGTCACCGCCACGGTGTTGCTGGCCGCAACGCTGAAATTCCACGGTACCCTGACGCTGCAGCTCACGGGCGATGGCCTCGTGTCGCTGCTGGTCGCGCAGTGCACCCACGATTTTTCGATCCGCGCGGTCGCGCGCGCACCGGAGCGCATCGAGGGTGAGCCGGGCTTTCGCGAGCTGGTCGGGGGCGGACGCCTGAGCGTGACGATCGAGGCCGATGAGCGCGCTGCGCGCTATCAGGGCATCGTGGCTCTCGAAGGGATGAATCTGGCCAGTTGCATCGAGAACTATTTCGCCACCTCCGAGCAACTGCCCACGCGCATCGCATTGAGCAGCGACGCTCGCAGTACCGCCGGGGTGCTGCTGCAGAAGCTGCCCTTGTCCAACGCGCAGGGCGAGGCGCTCGGCGCCATGTCGCAGGATGCCTGGGAGGATCTGCAGTCGCGCGTGCTCACGCTCGAGGGCTCGCTGCTGCGGGTCGCCAGCGCCGAGCAGATCCTGCAGCGCGTCTGCGGGGAGCACGACTGCCGGCTGTTCAACGGCGAGGCGGTGCATTTCGCCTGTCACTGCGACGTGCTGCGCGTCGCCAATGTGCTGCGTTCGCTCGGCCTCGAGGAATTGCGCGCTATTCTCGCCGAGCAGGGCGCGGTGACCGTGACCTGTGAATTCTGTGGCCGGCCCTATCGCTTCGACGCCATCGACATCGAGCGCCTGTTCGCCGCCGGCGCGAGTCCGGAGACGCCGCAGTCGCTGAACTGAGCGCGGCCGGCGGGCCGTTCAGGTCTTGACCGAGAACGGCGTGAAGTTCGTATCGCGGTCGAAGTAGTCCTCCTGCTCGCTGCGCTTGAGAAAGCCCACCACGCGGTAAGTCAGTGGCGTCATGATGATCTCCCAACCGCTCTTGAACAGATACTGCGTGAGCATCACCTTCTCGATCAACGCCGTATCCCACAGGCCATAGAAGGCGATCGAATAGAACAAGGCGGAGTCGACCAGCTCCCCGCACAGCGTCGAGCCGACCGTGCGGGTCCAGAGCCAGCGTCCATTGGTCCACAGCTTCATCTTCGCGAGCACGAAGCTGTTGACGAATGAGCCGCACCAGAGAGCGATGATCGAGGCCGCGGCGATGCGGGGCGTCTGCCCAAAAATGCGCACGATGGCGTTTTGCTCGGCCGCGCCGTCGACGGTCGGCGGCAGGGCCACGATCACGCTCGCCATCAGCGAGGCGAAGGCCAGGGCTGCGAACCCGGCCCAGACCACGCGGCGGTCGCGGGCGTAGCCGTACACCTCGGTCATGATGTCGCCGAACAGGTAGGACAGCGGGAAGAACAACACGCCGGCCAGGAACGTCACCTCGCCGAAGAGCGGCAGGTGAACGGTGGATGTCTTGGCCGCGCCGATCAGGTTGGCGCACAGCACGATGCACACATAGGCGGCCATGAAGAAGTCGTAGTAGCGATAACGCCGCTCCGTCATGGGGGCTGCGGCGCGTTCGGCGTTCACTTCAGTGGCCATGGTCTGGGGCTCTCCTCACGGTGCGGGGATGCATGGTGTCTATTACGGCGGCTCGATCGCGTTGAGATAGGCTGGGCCCCCGAGATTCGCCATCTGCCGCAGCGTCCAGTCGCGCTGCGCGAGCACAAAGCGCGATGGCGCATCGACGCGGTAGAGACGCGGATTGGGCAGCACCACGGCCAGCAGCGCACTGTCGGAGCTGTCGAGCCGGGATGCGTCCTTGTGGAAAAACGCCCTGGCCGCGGCCTGCACACCATAGACGCCACGGCCGAACTCGGCGATGTTCAGATAGATCTCGAGGATGCGCTCCTTCGGCCAAAATGCTTCGATCATCACGGTGTACGTCGCCTCCAGGCCCTTGCGCAGGAAGCTGCGGCCCGACCACAGAAACAGGTTCTTCGCCACCTGCTGGCTGATCGTGCTGGCACCGCGCAGTTTCGCGCCGTGCTCGTGGGCGCGCACCGCCTCGCGGATCGATTTGAAATCAAACCCGGCGTGGAACGGGAAGTTCTGGTCCTCCGCGGCGATCACGGCGATGGCCGCCTGGGGTGAGATGGCCTCGAGATCGACCCAGTGGTAGCGCGTGCGATAACTGTGATCGCGCTGCCATAGCGCCGTGGCACTCGCCTCGAGCATGAAGGCGCTCGTGGGCGGATTGACCCAGCGCAAAGCCAGGATGCTCGCGGCCGCGAGTGACAGCAGGCCGATGAGTGTGAGCAACAGCGCGCGGCCGATACGCCAGGTGGCACCGCGCGCCCGGCGCGGATTGGAGTCGCGGCTGCGCCGGGCCTTGGCCATTGAGCGCGTTCTGGCGTTACTTCGGGGCGTCCAACCGACGGGCCGAGCTGATCAGTATGTCCTGCAGGGGTGCATCGGTGAAACCCTTGCGGCGACCGGTCGGCAGCGCCGCGATGCGGTCGATCACGTCCATGCCCTCCGTCACATGCCCGAAGACGGCGTAGCCGTGCTGTCCCGGGCGCTCGTCGAGAAACTCATTGTCAGCGAGATTGACGAAGAATTGCGAGGTGGCGCTGTGAATATCGCTGGTGCGCGCCATCGAGAGGGTACCGCGCTGGTTGCGCACGCCGTTGGTGGCCTCGTTCTTGACCGGCGGGTGGGTCTGCTTCTGCGAGAAGTCAGGGGTCAGGCCGCCGCCCTGGATCACGAAGCCGGGCACGATGCGGTGAAAGATCGTGCCGTCGAAGAAGCCTTCATCGACGTAGCGCAGAAAATTGGCCACGGTCTGCGGCGCCTTTTCCGCATACAGCTCCACCGTGAAGGCGCCGTGCGTCGTCTCGAATCGAATCATGGGTCTCCTGCTCCTCGCTGCCGCCGCTACCGCGACCATTGTGCCTCAGTGACGCGATCGCGGCCGGCCAGATCGCGGTGGCAGCGTACGCGAGCATAGCCCGCGCCGACAAGCGCCCGAGCCACCTCGCCGGCCTGGGACGCGCCGTGCTCGAGCACCAGCCACGCGCCGGGCTCCAGATACGCACCCGCTCGAGCAATCAGGTGGCGCAGGGCTTCAAGCCCGGTGGACCCGGCGCTCAGTGCCGCGCGCGGCTCGAAGCGCAGCGCCGCCGAGCCAGCCTCGAGGCTGCTCAGATAAGGTGGGTTGCTCAGCAAGGCATGAAAGCGCCGCCCGGCGAGCGGCTCAAACCAGTTGCCCTCCAGGAACTCGATCCGGCCGCTGAGCGATAGGCGCTGCGCGTTGCCGCGGGCGAGCGCCAGCGCGGCGGTGGCTCGGTCCGTGGCCACGAGCCTCCAGAGCGGCCGCTCGGCGGCGAGCGCCAGCGTGATGGCCCCGGATCCTGTGCCGAGTTCAGCGACCTGCAGCGCATCGTTGCTGCCAGCGCGGCTCTCGGGCAATAGCGCCAGCGCCCGCTCGACCACGAGTTCGGTCTCAGGACGCGGGATCAGCACCGCAGGGCTCACCTGCAGGGGCAGGGACCAGAATTCGCGCGTCCCGATCAGGTAGGCAATGGGCTCGCCCGCGGCGCGGCGCGCCAGCAATGCCCGGTAGCGCTCGGCCGAGCCGGCCTCGAGTGCCTGCTCGCCGTGCGCGAGCAGATGGCTGCGCGGTCGCTGCAACACGTGCGCGAGCAATAGCTCGGCATCGAGCCGTGCGGACTCCTCGCCGCTGCCGAGCAGGGCGAGCGCCGCGCCGAGCGCACTCTGGAGCGTGCGCGGCGCGGCCGCCTCGGCTGCCGGCTCTGATAGATTGTCCGCCGTTTCCATGCCGGAGCCATTATGACCGCTTCCATGCCGCCGCCCCACAGCGCGAGCGTCAGCGAGCTGCTCGAGACCGCGGCGCAATTGTTCCGCGCCACGTTGCTCAAATGCCTGCCCATGGCGATGCTGGCGGTCCTGTGCTCGCAGCTGGCCAATGTCTATTGGATCGCCACCGGACATGCGATCAGCTTCAGCGCCAGACACGATGGGAACTACGCGCTGCTGAGCGTTCTGGGCGCCGCGTTCGAGCTGTGGCTGATCAGCGCCATGATGCTGCGTCAGCGCGCTGTGGCGCTGGCCGCGCCGGTTCACGCCGTCGCGGAATTGCGTGCGGCCTGGCAGCGCTTGCCATCCATCCTCGGCTGCGCGCTGCTGGGGCTGCTGAGTGTCGCTGTGGGGCTGCTGCTGATCGGGCCCGGAGTGTTTCTGCTGATCTGCTATGTGGTCGCGCTGCCGGTCGTATTGTTCGAGGGCCTGACTCCCTACCGCGCGCTGGTGCGCAGCGTGCGATTGATCCGGCGCCTGTGGTGGAAGACGCTGGCATCCTGTGTGTTCGCGCTACTCGGGTTCGTCGTCTGCGCGCTGGTATTCGCCGCGATCATCGGTGTGCTCGCCGGGCTGCTGGCCGGCAATGGACCGGCGTTCCAGGCGATCCAAAGCGCGAGTTCGGTGGCGCTGGGGGCTCTGTTTTTCGTGTTTCTGAGCGCCCTCGTGCTGGCGATTCATTCCGCCGCCAGCAGCTCGGCCTGATATTCCTGGCTCAGGGCCTTCAGCAGCTCATCCAGATCGCCCTCCATGATCGCCGCCAGGCGATAGAGGGTCAGGTTGATGCGATGGTCGGTCATGCGGCCCTGGGGAAAATTATAGGTGCGGATGCGCTCGGAGCGATCGCCGCTGCCGACCTGGAGCTTGCGCGAATGCGCCTGAGCCGATTGCTGCTTTTGCTGCTCGGCGGCCAGCAGCCGAGCGGCGAGCAAAGACATCGCCCGCGCGCGATTCTTGTGCTGCGAGCGCTCATCCTGACATTCCACCACGATGCCGCTGGGCAGATGCGTGATGCGCACCGCCGAGTCGGTCTTGTTGACGTGCTGGCCGCCGGCGCCGGATGAGCGGTAGGTGTCGATGCGCAGATCCGCCGGATTGATCTCCACTTTCTCGATCTCATCGAGCTCGGGCAGGATCGCCACGGTGACCGCGGAGGTGTGAATGCGACCCTGAGCCTCGGTCGCCGGTACGCGCTGCACCCGGTGGGTGCCGGATTCAAACTTGAGCCGGGAGAACACGCCGCGTCCGATGATGCGGCAGATCACCTCGCGGTAGCCGCCGTGCTCGCCCGGGCTCTCGCTCAAGGTCTCGATCTGCCAGCCCTGCGCCTCGGCGTAGCGGCTGTACATGCGCAGCAGATCGCCGGCGAATATGGCCGCCTCATCGCCGCCGGTACCGGCGCGGATCTCGAGGTAAATGTTGCGCTCGTCGCGCGGGTCCTGCGGCAGCAGCAGCAGCTGCAGCTCGGCGTCGCGTGCGGCGATGGCACGGCGCACCGCCGTGAGCTCCTCCTCGCCCATCGCGCGCATGTCGGAATCGCTATCCGTCAGCATGGCCTGCACGGTGCTGAGTTCCTGCTCCAGCCGCCGATACTCGCTGAAGGCGGCCGCTGTAGGAGCCAGCCGCGAGTATTCGACGGATAAGTCTCGAAAGCGCTGAGAATTGCCGAGCACTTCGGGATCGGCCAGGAGGCTCCCGAGCTCCTCGAGACGTTGCTCGGCCTT
Source organism: Steroidobacteraceae bacterium (assembly GCA_049508555.1). Classification (GTDB taxonomy): domain Bacteria; phylum Pseudomonadota; class Gammaproteobacteria; order Steroidobacterales; family Steroidobacteraceae; genus FEN-1191. Next base: position 5,110 of record JBELAR010000099.1, on the reverse strand, counting down.
TTCGAGCTTTTGGCGGATCGAATCTTTCACTTCAGCTATAGTCTAATGGCCATGGAGCTCAGCCAACGCAGCCTTGCCCTGTACTCGCTGCTCGCCAGCGCGGCCTTGGGCTGCGCGTCGCAGGTTGCGCGAGCCGCTCCGGGCGCACGCGAAACCGAAGAGTCCAACGCTCTGGTCATGACGGCGGAGATCGCGCTGCAGCGCGATGACTGCGGTCGCGCCTCGACGGACTACTCGATCGCGGCTCAGCATTTGACCGATGGCAAGCTGGCCGCTCGGGCCGTCGACGTGGCGCTCGAATGCGGCCAGTACGAGGTGGCCGAACGTGCTGCCGCACGCTGGCACTCGCTCGCACCGACCGACCCGGCGACGCTGCACGCGACCATGCGGGCGGAACTGGGGCAGTACCGGATCGATGACGCGCGCGGCGCCTTTGAGAGCTGGCTCAAGAGCGGCGCATTGTCGCATGAGCGCCCCGGCGCGCGCGTTGCGGGTGCCGCGGGCAGTCCGGCGGCTGATGCCCTGTTGCAATTGGCGCAGGAGTCTGGTGTGCCGGCAACGCTGGCGATGCTGCGTGGGGTGCAGGCCACGCCCTTACAGAATGGGCCATCGCAACTCGCGCTCGGCAACCTCGCGCTCGACGGCTGGAATTATCGCGAGGCGCTGCAGTACGGCCAGAATGCGCTGAACTCGGGCGCTGAGCGCGCCAATGCCGAGCTGCTGCTGGCGCGGGCGCATGCGGGACTGGGCGAGTCCGATCAGGCCGAAGCCGCCGCCAGCGCGGCGAAAGTTGCGTCGCCCAAGGAGCAGAGCTTCGCCTCGGCAGACGTGCTGCTGCTGCTCGGTCGCGAACGTGAGGCGCGCGCGGCGCTGGAGCAGTTGCGCGACAACTCGCAGTTGCATCTGCAGGCACAGCGCCGCCTGGGACTGCTGGCTTTCAACCGCGGTGACTACGAGGAAGCGCAGCACGACTTCTCCGAGCTGCTGAGCGATCACGATTCCGCGGCCATCGCGGTCTACTACCTCTCGGCCATTGCCGATCGGCGCGACGATGTAGGCACTGCCCTGCGCGGCTACGAGCTGCTGAGCGGCACCGCCCTCGAAGGGGCCGCCCGCGAGCGCGCCGCCGCGCTGCTGTACAAGCAGGGTCAGCGTGACGAGGCGCTGCGATTGCTGCAAGCCACGGAGGCCGCGGGTCCGGCGGCGCGCGTGAGCGCGGAGATCTCCCAGGCCCAACTGCTCTCCAACGGCGGGGAGAACGATCAATCCCTGGCGCGCATCGATGACGCACTGGCGCGCTGCCCCGGTCATCCCGATCTGCTGTATCAGAAAGCGATACTGCTGGAGAAGGCGGGCCGTACCGAGGCCGCGATCGCGCAGCTCGAGCGCCTCTATCACGACCGGCCGCAGGACGGCGCGATCGCCAATGCGCTCGGTTTCCTGTTCGCCGATCACAACCGCGACCTGGCCAGAGCCGATAAACTGATCGAGGCCGCGCTGAAGAGCGAACCGGACAATCCGGCGATTCTCGACAGCCTGGGCTGGCTCTATTACCGCCGTGGCCTCCCGCAGCAGGCGCTGCCCTTGCTCGAGCGCGCTTTCCGACTGGCCCAGGACGGTGATATCGGTGCCCATTGGGGCGAGGTGCTCTGGGCGCTGGGTGAGAAGACCAAGGCGCGCGAGGCCTGGAGCCGCGCTTTGATCGCCGATCCGGACAATGCGCTGGTGCGCGCCGCGCAGGAGCGCGTGGGCGTACCGCACATGCCGGCTACGGGCATGGGCACGTCCATCTAGTTTGATGGCAAGCCGCGCTCATGCCGGCGTCGCCGCATGGCGCGGCGCGCTCGCCGCCGCCGGCTGCAGCGCCGTGCTCCTCGCCGGCTGCGCTACGGCGCCTGTGCGCAGCACGGCACCCATGCCCTGGGAGCAGCGATTGCCCGCGCTGCAGGCCATCACGCGCTTCGAGCTCGATGGCCGGCTGGCCGCCACCAACGGCAGGGACGGCTTCAGTGCCGGTCTGCGCTGGCGGCAGGATAGCGACAACGCCAATCTCGATCTGACCGCGCCGCTGGGCTTTGGTGCGGCACATATCGAGCAGAGCGCCGCGGGCCTGACGGTCACGAGCAGCCAGGGTGTCACGCTGCAACACGCCGCAGCCAGCCAGGAGCTGGCCGCAACCCTGGGCTTCGAACCGCCGCTGCCAAGTCTGCGCTATTGGGTACTGGGCGCCAGCGATCCGAATTTTGCCTCCCAGGAGAACGTCGATCCGCAGCAGCGACTCTCGCATCTGGAGCAGGATGGTTGGCAGATCGATTACACCGAATACACGCTGGTGGGCCAGCAATGGCTGCCCCGCCGGCTCACCGTCACGCGCCAGTCATTGCGGCTCAAGCTCGTGGTCGACACGTGGCGGCTGTGAGCCCGGAGTGGTCGTGGTGGCCGGCGCCGGCCAAGCTCAATCTGTTTCTGCACGTGGTGGGGCGCTTCGATGACGGCTACCACGCCCTGCAGACGCTGTTTCAGCTCATCGACCGCTGTGATTCCATCGGCTTGCGGGTCCGGGAGGACGGAGCCATCGAGCGCATTGCGGGGCCGCCGGACATCGCGCCGGAGGAGGACCTGGCGGTACGGGCTGCCCGCGCGCTACGCGCGCGAACCGGGGTGAACCTCGGCGCTGAGCTGCAGGTGCTCAAATCCATCCCGACCGGTGGCGGACTGGGCGGGGGCAGTTCCGACGCGGCAACCGTGCTGCTGGGGCTCAATCGGCTCTGGGGCACGGTGGGGAGAGGGTCGGGGCGAGCGGCTCGAAGCCGTAGCATTGCCGCCGCAATGGTTTCTCGTCATCCATCCCGGCTGCGCCGTCAGCACCGCGGAAATCTTCCAGGCCCATGAATTGACACGAAATTCTCCCCTCATCACAATACGCGCCTTTGCGGAGGGTCAGACCCGCAATGTCTGCGAGCCGATCGTCCGTACGCGCTATCCTGCGGTGGCAGCGGCGCTCGACTGGCTCGGCGCGCAAATCGACGCGAGCCCCGCGCAGCACAGCGCGCGCATGACCGGCACGGGAGCGTGCATCTTCGCCAGTTTCCAGCGCGCGGAGGAGGCGCTGCGGATCGCGGCGCGGGTTCCGCAGGGCTGGAACAGTTTTGTGGCTCGCGGTCTGGATCGCTCGCCACTGCATGGGATGCTCGGTCAGTCGAGCTGAACGGTTGGAGTCTGCTGGGGTGTCGCCAAGTGGTAAGGCAGCGGGTTTTGATCCCGCCATTCGGAGGTTCGAATCCTTCCACCCCAGCCACGGTCGGGAAATAGGGAAAGATTTAAAGTGGATTCGGAAGCCCTGGCACTCTTCAGCGGCAATGCCAACCCCGCCCTGGCGCACGACATCGCGCGCCATTTGCGCCTGCCCGTAGGCCGCGCCGCGGTAAGCCGTTTCAGCGACGGCGAAATCAATGTCGAGATCATGGACAACGTACGCGGGCGCGACGTATTCATCGTGCAGCCGACCAGTCCGCCGACCAACGATCATCTGATGGAGCTGCTGATGATGGCTGATGCCTGTCGTCGAGCCTCCTCGACGCGCATCACGGCCGTGGTTCCCTATTTCGGCTACGCACGCCAGGACCGCCGGCCGCGCGCCACGCGCTCGGCGATTACCGCCAAGCTGGTGGCCGACATGATTGCCAACGCCGGCGTGAATCGGTTGCTGACGCTGGATCTGCATTCCGATCAGATTCAGGGCTTCTTTGGTATTCCGGTCGATAACGTGTATGGTTCGCCGGTCCTGCTCGGGGAAGTCTGGCGGCAGCAGTATCCGGATCTGATCGTGGTGTCGCCCGATGTGGGCGGTGTGGTGCGCGCACGCGCCTTCGCCAAACAGCTCGACGATGCCGACCTTGCGATCATCGATAAGCGGCGGCCGCGGCCGAACGAGTCCAAGGTCATGAACATCATTGGTGAGGTGGGCGGCAGGACCTGCGTCATCATCGACGACATGGTCGACACCGCCGGCACACTGTGTCTGGCGGCTCAGGCGCTCAAAGACGAGGGTGCCTCGCGCGTCGTGGCCTACATCACGCATGCCGTGCTCTCGGGCGGCGCGGTGGAGCGCATCGCGAAGTCTTTGCTCGATGAGCTGGTGGTGACCGACACGATCCCGCTGTCGCAGGCCGCGCGCGAATGCGCGCGAATCCGGCAGCTGTCGGTCGCTTCGCTGCTCGCCGAGACGATCCGGCGCATTCGAGACGAGGAGTCGGTGAGTTCGCTCTATATCGATTGAAATACGGGATTCTCGCGAGTTTTTGGGTGGAGGCGCACTGGTCGCGGTGTGTCCCCAGGTGTCAACAGTAGTCAGGAGTGCAATATGCGTATCACGTTTCAGATAGGCGCGGACTCGCGTCACGATCAGGGCAAGGGTGCGAGCCGCCGCCTGCGTCGTGCCGGGAAAGTCCCCGCGGTGCTCTATGGCGGCCAGGGTGGGCCGCGCAGCATCACGCTCAATCATCAACAACTGCTCACGATGATCGACAAGGAGAAGTTCTATTCCTCGATCATCAGCGTCAATGTCGACGCGCAGGCGCAGCCGGCGATCGTTCGGGATGTGCAGATGCACCCAGCGCGCAATGCCGTGGTGCATGTCGACCTGCAGCGGGTGGTGGAGAGCGAGAAGCTGCGGATTCATTTGCCGATCCACTTCAAGGGTGAGGCCGTGGCGCCGGGCGTCAAGACGCAGGGTGGCGTCGTCTCGCATCTGATGCAGGACGTCGAGATCAGCGCTCTGCCGGCGGATCTGCCGGAGTTCCTCGAGCTCGATCTGTCGAACATGAACCTCAACGAGACGCGCTATCTGGCCGATATTGCGCTGCCCCCGGGCGTGGTCATTCCAGAACTCGCGCATCGAAATCCGCCGGTCGTCTCGGTACACAGCCCGCGCGCCGCAGAACCCGAGCCCGAGGCCGCAGCCGTGGTCGAGGGCGCGGTGGCGGCTGCGGTGCCGGCTACGGCCGAGGTGGCGAAGAAGGAAGAGCCCAAGAAGGAGGAGGGCAAGAAAGAGGCCGCGCCAAAAAAGGAAGCCGGCAAGAAGTAGGCGCCGCGGTCCTTGCAGCATGAG
>JBELAR010000098.1:0-8517 GCA_049508555.1 Steroidobacteraceae bacterium | reverse complement strand
CGCCTCGAGCACCGCTTCACGGCTCGGGTCCGGATTATTCAAATACAGGGTGAACAGCGACATCACGAATCCGGGGGTGCAGAAACCGCATTGGGAGGCGTGCTGATCGACCATGGCCTGCTGCACCGGGTGCAGGCTTCCCTGCGCCCCCTGCAGGCTCTCGACGCTGATGAGCTCCTGTCCGTCGATCGTGGGTAGCAGGCGAATGCAGGAGTTCACGGCCCGGTAGCTCACGCGGCTGCCATCGGGCGCGAGCTCGCCCAGAGCCACGGTACAGGCGCCGCAGTCCCCCTCGGCGCAGCCCTCCTTGGTGCCGGTACGGTGCGCCACTTCGCGCAGGTATTCCAGGACGGTCATCGTCGGGGGCAGGTCCGATGCGCTCACGAGCCGCCCATCGAGCACGAAGCGAATCGCACTCGGCTCGCCCTCAAGTCTGTCCGCTGCCACGCGCGACTATCCTCCCCGGTAAACCGAGTAGCTCCAGGGCGAGATCAGCAATGGCACATGGTAGTGCTCATCCGGATGAGCAATGCCGATCTGAATGACCGCCTCCTCGATAAACGCCGGGACTGGCAGCGCGATGCCGCGGGCGCGGAAATAAGCCGCCACGTGATAGGTCAGCGCGTAGCGGCCGGTGTGAAATCCGCTGCCGGCGATCAAGGGTGCCGGGCAGCGCCCGTCCGCTCCGGTGACGACGCTGAGCAGCGGCTCCTCCCCCCCGGAGGCAAGCTCGCGCAGCTCAATGCGGACTCCGGCCGCCGGCCGACCAGCGCTGATATCGAGCACATGAGTCGTCAGCTGGCCCATCGCGCAAGATTGTACACGCTTCCGCCGCAGCCACCGCCCGTGCCCTCGCACTGCTATGGCGAGCAACCCGAGCCTGTCGGTCGCGTTTTGCACGCTGCCGGTGCAGGGGATGCCGGCTGCGCGCACCAGAACGCAAGCCCCAATCTTCGATCCACCCCGGCTCGATTTTAGTTGTGTACAGTGGGGCTCATGGAGGAGTACATCCGAGGACTGCCCAAGGCGGAACTGCATGTGCACATCGAAGGCACGCTGGAGCCCGAGCTCGCGTTCCGGCTCGCCGCAAAACACGGGCTCGCGCTGCCCCATGAGAGTGTCGAGCAATTGCGTGACGCCTATCGGTTCACGGATCTGCAGTCCTTTCTCGATATCTACTATGCCGGGGCCAGAGTGCTGCTCGATGAGGAGGACTTCTACAGCCTGACCCGGGCCTATCTGCACAAGGCCCATTCCCAGGGCGTCGTGCACGCCGAGATATTCTTCGATCCACAGACCCACACCGAGCGCGGCATTGCCTTCGCCACCGTGATCGGCGGCATGGAGCGCGCGCTGCGCGAGGCCGAGCGCGATTACGGCATGACGCATCGGCTCATCCTGTGCTTCGTGCGTCATCTGAGCGCCGAGAACGCCTTGCGCACCCTGGAGCAGGCCCTACCCTACCGACAGGCGATCGCCGCGGTCGGCCTCGATTCCACCGAGATCGGTCATCCACCCTCCGAGTACGCGCTGGTCTTCGAGCGTGCGCGCAGCGCGGGTCTGCTCGCCGTGGCACACGCCGGGGAGGAAGGGCCGGCTGCCTATATTCGCGAGGCGCTCGATGTGCTCAAGGTGCGCCGTATCGATCACGGTGTGCGCTGCGAGGAGGATCCGCTATTGCTCCGGCGCCTGGCCGCCGAGCGCATGCCATTGACTGTGTGTCCGCTCTCCAACGTGCGTCTGAACGTGTTCGATCGCATCGAGGCCCATAACCTCAAGCGTCTGCTCGAACAGGGGCTGTGCGTTACGGTGAACTCCGACGACCCGGCCTACTTTGGCGGCTATGTGCTGGAGAACTATCTGGCCGTGCAGCAGGGCCTCGGCCTTTCGCGCGCTGAACTCACGCAGCTCGCCCGCAATTCCTTCGAGGCCTCGTTTCTGGCAGCGTCCGAGAAGCGCCGCTGGCTCGTGGCCATCGACGAGTATGCCCGCACCGCCCGGACCGCCTGACCACCCCTGAGCTAGCGACGCCTTTCAGGTCAACGATTCCTCGGCTGACTCGTTGGAAGAACCAGGAATGGATGGTTTGACGGTTCAACACAGGAGCAGATCCTCATGCGCTACACCACTGGTCTGGTACTCGCTCTCTCGCTCGGCGCTGCGGCCGCCGTGGCCGCTCCGAGCGCCAAGGCCGCCGGCGTCTATGTCGGGGTTGGCCTGCCCGCCCCCGTCTACGCGGCACCTGTAGCGGCCTGCGTTCCGTTCGTGCCGGGCTACTACGGCCCCGCGGCATTCTGCGGCGGCGGCTGGTATGCCGGCCGCTACTGGGGCGGCCCCTACGGCTACTGGGGCCATGGCTACGGTTACGGTTATGGTCACGGTTACGGCTATGGCCACGGTTACGCCCGGGCGGGCTATGGCTATCGCGGCGGCGGCGGCCATCGCCGCTGACGGCAAGCGGTGAGCTCAGCGGTGCGGCGGCGCCGCTGAGCGTCAACTAGCTGCCGCGGCTCAGCACCGAGCCGGTAGCGATCAGCTCATCGAGCAGCGTCATCGAGGCACGCCCTGGAGAGCTGAAGGGATTGAGCACCGCCCGATCGGAGTACTTGAGCAACAGCGCGGGATTGACCTTGGTCATGTTGACCTGCCCCATGTTCCAGCCGCCGAAGCGGCGCTCGGAAATCTCCTCATAGACCAGGATCCGCACCCCGCCGTGGCGCTTATCGCTCATGATGGCGCCGAAGAGCTCGCAGACCTCCTCCCGGCCGCCCTCGAGCACCTGGATGAACATCTCCTCGCTGAAGCAGAGTATTCCCGTGATGCCCTGGCGCAGGTTATTGCGGCGGGACTGCTCCAGAATTGAATCCACCACCGAGGCACTGAGGGGCGCCACGGCACGGCTCGCATACAGCAGACGGACCAGCATTGGAGCCTCAGGTGTTCAGGTTGATTAACGAGAGGAATTCACGCCGCAGCGTCGGGTCCTTGAGAAACGAGCCGCGCATGACGCTGTTGATCATCTTGGACTGCGGATCCTTGACGCCGCGCCAGTGCATGCAGAAGTGATCGGCTTCCATGACCACCGCCAGGCCATCCGGACTGACTTTGCGCATCAGCAGCTCCGCGAGCTGCGCGATCGCCTCCTCCTGAATCTGCGGGCGGCCCATGATCCATTCAGCCAGCCGCGAGTACTTCGACAGACCGATCAGATTGGAGTGCTCGTTGGGCATGAGGCCGATCCACAACCGTCCGATGATCGGACAGAAATGATGGCTGCAGGCGCTGCGGACCGTGGTCGGTCCGACGATCATCAATTCGTTCAGATGCGCAACATTCGGAAACTCGGTGACCGGCGGGGCCGCCTCGTAGCGGCCGCGAAACACCTCCGTCAGATACATGCGGGCCACGCGACGCGCGGTAGCCTGGGTGTTGTGATCGCTTTCGGTATCGATGACCAGGCTCTCGAGCACGCCCTCGAGCTTGCTCTCGACCTCGCTGAGCAGGGCATCGAGATCCCCGGGCTCCAGGTAGGCGGAGATATTATCGTTGGCGTGGAAGCGCGCATTGGCGCGCTGCAGACGCGCGCGGATGCGCAAGGAGACCGGCGGGAGCGGCGGCTCCACGGGGTGTTGCGAGTCGTCGCTCTCGTTCATGGGGTGCCAGATTGAGCTGCGGATGTCGCGATAGCAAGACCGGAGCGCTGTGCCTTTTCAATCCCCGGCGGGTATCTTAACGGCAGACCCAGGGGGATCGATGGCACAGCTCAAGAGGCTGCTGATACAGGTGATCGCAGCGATCGCCGCGCACGGCGCGCCGCGCAAGCCGGGAATCACGGCCTTCATCCCCGCGATGATCATCCTCGGGCCGGTGCTCGGAATGCCGGTATTTGCCACACTGCTGGCCCTCGTGCGCCTGGCGACCCGCGCCCATCCGCTATTGCGCGAACCGTTGCTCCCCCTCGGGGTGGATTCGACTTGCGCGGGCTTCATCATCGCCGCGGAGCTCGTGCGGGTCTGGCGCCTGCCCATCGAGACGCAGCTGGCGATCTACGAGACGCTCGAGCCGGAAGCGCGACTGCGGCTGCGCGCCCGCTATCTGGCCGGTGCGCTCGCCACCTCCGTCCTGGTGCTCGATCTGTTGCTCCTCATGGTACGCAGTCCCTAACTGCCGAGCCAGAACTCCACCCGCGAGCCCTTGCGCTTGACCCATTCGAGCACGACATGCACGTTGTCACCAGTGGCCCGCACGCTCTCATCGGCTGCGCGCAGCAGATCCGCCCAGGTCGGGTTGCGCAGCGCCTTGCGATAGGCGACGCCCTGGCCAGCCTCCGGCTCCGGCACCCGCACCAGCGTCACCGCGCCCTTGCAGTAACGTTGCCCCGGGCTGGGTAGGCGGCCGTCCGGCAGGTCGATGACCAGGAATTGCAGTCCGAGCCGCTTGCGCAGGGCCTGCGCGTGGGCGAGATCTTCCTCGTCGTCTTCCAGGTCAATCCACATCGGCGGCTCTCCTTAACTGGACGCCTCGAGGGCGTCTGGACAACGGTTAGGTTCGCGGATGCGCAACGGCGAGGCCCTACCTCATGCCGGTGCAGAGCGGCTCAAACCCTGCCAGAACTCGGGGCCCGAAATATGTGCGCTGGCGTACGCAAACCCATGAATTTCGCGACCGCGCAGCCCCACGTCTGCGGCCATCGATTGCCGCTGCCAGCCGGATTTGTCAATAATTCCATATTCTAATTATAACTTGTATGTTATTGATTATGCTGCTTTTAATATCCATGAACTGCAGCCATTCATGGCCCGCCTCTCGGCCCGCGAATTGCCCTGCTCGCGCCGGGGCGGCGGGATCCGGCGGCGTTTCACGCATCCAAAGCCGTACTTGCGTACTGGTGCACAGGATCACGGCGCAATCCGCAGTAGGGTGCGCAGATGGCGTTCATGCAGAAAGCTAAGGTCGGCGTTCCAGACTCGCGCTACGCCGAGGAGCTGGGCAAAGGCACGAACGACATGACGTTCAGCCCCGAATTGGAGGGCGAATACCGCCGTTTCTTTCTCTCCGAACGTCGCTCCCAGGTGCGCGCATTCCAGGCGCTGCTCACCGCGCTGGCCGTGTGGGCTCTGCTGGCGTCGTTCGCGAGCACACCACAGCACGATACGCTGCAGCACCTGCGGCTCGGCGTGGTCGCGCTCGCCTTTGCCACGATCACCTGGTCGGCCTTCAGCCGCCGCTACCAGGAGAGCTACCTGTACATTGCGCGCTATGCCACGCTGGTCGTCGCGGTGTTTGGAGCCTTTGAGATTGCTCATCGCGTGGCGCTCGGCGCGGCCGAGACCGCCTCGATACTCACCGCCTACAGCATCGGTCTTTATTTCATCAGCGGCATCATGCTGCGCCCGGCGTTGCAGGCCAACGCCTTGCTGCTGCTGTGCTTCGTCGTGGCGTTGCGCCTGGGCGGACAGTCCGCTGTGCAGATCCTGCATGTGGCCGGCCCACTCACCTTGACCGTGCTGATCGGCGCCCTCGCCGGCGTGCAGCAGGCCGCGCGCTATCGCAAGTCCTTCCTCGAGCGCGGTGTGATCACGGATCTGGCCGCACGCGACGGACTGACGGGACTGAAGAATCGCCGCGCCTTCGATGAACACCTGATACGCGTCTGGCAGCAGGCGTTGCGCGACCGCAAGTCGCTCGCGGTCATGTTCATCGACGTCGATACCTTCAAGAAATTCAACGATCGCTACGGCCACAAGGCGGGCGACACCGCGCTGCAGCGTATTGCCGGCGTCGTGCACGGCGTCGCCAAGCGGGCACTGGATCTGGCCGCGCGCTATGGCGGGGAAGAACTCGCGGTCGTGCTTTACGACGTGCCGAGCGAGCACGCCGCGCAACTGGCCGAGGCGATGCGCGTGGCGGTCATGAACCTCGGCATCGAGCACCTCGATGGCATGCCGCTGGAGGTCGTCACCATCAGTATCGGCGTGGGCATGGTGCGGCCGACCCTCGCGCGCAGCCCGGATGGGGCCGTACAGCTGGCCGATGAGGCGCTCTACGCCGCCAAACGCAACGGCCGCAACCGCGTCGAGATCTTCGAAACCGAATACGACGCGCTCTCGACGGGCAGCTTCCGCACCCGTTGAATGTTTCCGGGCGCCCTCAGGCTCCCGCCAGCACCGTCGCGCTGACCGTCGCCACCGGCGAGCCGCCTTTGACTTCCTCCGTGACCGCAAACTGATTGGCGCTCTGGATCGGCTGCTTGGCTCGAAACTCCACGCGCCCGTTGCCGCTGGCATCCACCGAAAGCAGCCCGGCATCGACCGGTGCGGGATAGCGTGGGTCGATGATCCACAGCTGATAGTCCTTGTCCTTCGGCGGCGGCCGCAAATGGCGCACCACCACGACGCCGCTCTGGTGGGCGTTGTCCCAGACACTGACGGCCACCGCCTCTGGCTCGGAGCGCAGTAGCGAGTTCATCACGGCGATGCGCATATTGGCCAGTTGATTGCTCTGCTGGAGCGTGAGGACGCTCTGGCGCAGATCCGCACTCTCCATGCGCAGAGCGTCCGCGACCCGATTGAGCGCGTCGAGCCGGTGCTGCGAGGCATCGAGCTCCAGACGCAGGCCCTGCACCTGCCAGGCGAAGATCAGGCACAGCGCGGCCAGGCCGGCGGCGAGCGCCCACGGCAGTGCGACCCGCAGGCCAGGCACACGCATCGATCGCGGCGCACGCGGCTCGCCCAGCTCCATGACGAGGCGGGCGCGGTGCCCCGTGGAGGGCTGCAATGCCGCGGAAGTTCCTGCCAGCAGTTGCGTGACGCCGCGCAGCTCGCTGACCAGGGCACGCAGCTCCGCATCGCTCTGCAGGCGCCGCTCGAACAGCCGCATCTCCTCCTCGTCCAGGGCCCCGAGCACATGGGCGGCAGCCAGCTCTTCGGTGCGCTCGTCGATCACAAAACGCCCCCCAGCTGCTCACGCAGCTTGAGCATGCCGCGGCGTATGCGCGCCTTGACGGTGCCGAGCGGTTGCTGCAGGCGCGAGGCAATCTCGCTTTGACTCAAGCCTGCGAAGAACGCCAGTTCGATGACCTGGCGCTGCTCGCCGGGCAGCGCCGCGAGCGCGACTCGCACCCGCGCCGCACGCTCGGGGCCGTAGAGCAGATCGTTGGCCGAGGCGCCGGATTCCTCGCTCGTCTCGGCGCTGAGTGCGACCTCTTCGACCAGCCGCCGCCGCCGGCCCGAGGCGCGCACGCGGTCGATGGCCTTGTTGCGCGTGAGGGTGACCGCCCAGCCGGTCAAACTGCCCAGTGCCGCCTCATAGCCGGAGGACTTGTGCCAGATCTGCGTGAAGACGTCCTGCAGGACGTCCTCGGCTTCACGTCGATCGCCCAGCACGCGCGCGGCCACGGACAGCAGGAGCGGTGCGTAGCGGTCGTAGAATTCAAGGAATGCGGCGCGATCGCCGCCGCGGATACGCCGTATCAGCTGCGCGTCGCCTTCGCTGCCACTGCTGTCCGGATCGTTCACATCCGCTCGCCGGGCCGTCACAGGTCGCCAGAGCGGGGCTGGCCAGAGTGGGCCCGCTGAACTGTAGGCAACATCATTCATAGCAGAGGAATAGGCCACTCACAAGCCGTTGTTACAGATAAACGCCCCAGAGCCCCTGCCGGACGCATCCGATACCGTGCCCGGCACGATATATTGATCAGTAACATCGAGCGAATTCACACAGCCCATGGAAAGCTTAGCGATAGTCGGGACCGGGATTGCCGGATTGGGCTGCGCCCATTTCCTGCAGCGCCGATACGCGCTGACCCTCTACGAGCAGGGCGCCCATGTCGGCGGTCACGCCAACACGGTCCTGGTCGAGGACGAGTCGGGCAGCGTGCCGGTCGATACCGGATTCCTGACCTACAACGAGGTCACCGACCCATTGCTGACGCGGCTGTTCCGCGAGCTGAATGTCACGGCGCAGGCCAGCTCCATGTCCTTCAGCGTGCAGCATCTGCCCGCCGGGCTCGAATTCTGCGGCTCGAGCCTGAATCATCTGTTCGCTCAGCGCCGCAATCTGTTCAAGCCAAGCTTCTGGAAGATGCTGCTGACGATCAATCGCTTCAATCAGGAGGCGCTCGCCTGCCTGGATTCCGCCGGCCGCGATTCCCCGACCCTCGGTGAGTACATTCGCGAGCGCAATTACGGCGAGCAGTTCCGTGATTTCTACCTGATGCCGATGAGCTGCGCGGTCTGGTCGACGCCGCCGGAGCGGATGCTGCAGTTCCCGGCCATGACGCTGCTGCGCTTCTTCCACAACCACGGCTTTCTGGGGCTGCATACCCAGCACCCCTGGCGCACGGTGGCGGGCGGCGCCCGACGCTATGTCGAGCGGCTGAGCGCCCCGTTTCGCGAGCGCATACATCTGCGCCGCGGCGTGCTCGAGGTGCGGCGCGAGCGCGGGCAGGTTCGCATCACCGATGAATCCGGCCACATCGAGCGCTACGACCGCGTCATCCTCGCCTGCCACGCCGAT
>JBELAR010000097.1:0-8684 GCA_049508555.1 Steroidobacteraceae bacterium | reverse complement strand
CGGGCTGCAATCCCAGATACATCAACCCGAGGAACGACAGCGCGAACAGCGTGAGGAACGTGCGGTATATCCAGCCGCGATAGCGAATGGACCGGACCGGCGAGCGGTCCAGCCAGGGCAGGAAGAAGAACGCCAGGACCGCCACGAGCATCAGCAGCGCGCCGGTGGCCTTATCGGGCACCGAGCGCAGGATCGCGTAGTAGGGCGTGAAGTACCAGCTCGGTGATATCGGATCGGGAGTCGAGAGCGGATTGGCTGGTTCGAAGTTCGCCTTCTCCAGAAACAAGTCCGAGAGTGTCGGTACGAAGAATACGACTATCGCGAAGAGCGTGAGGAAAACGCCGGTGCCCAGCAGGTCCTTGACCGTGTAGTAGGGATGGAACGGTATGCCGTCGAGCGGCTGGCCCTTGGCGTTCTTCTTGTCCTTGATCTCGATTCCGTCGGGATTGTTGGAACCCACCTCGTGCAGTGCGACCAGATGCAACGCGACCAGCAGCAGCAGCACGAGCGGCAACGCCACGACATGCAGCGAGAAAAACCGGTTGAGTGTGGCGTCGGCTATGCCGTAGTCGCCGCGGATCCACTCCACCAGGGCCGGTCCGGCCACCGGAATGGTGCCGAAGAGATTGATGATGACTTGGGCCGCCCAGAACGACATGTTGCCCCAGGGCAGCACGTAGCCCATGAAGGCCTCGGCCATGAGTGCCAGATAGATGAACATGCCGAACAGCCACAGCAGCTCGCGCGGCGCCTTGTAGGAGCCGTAGAGCAGCGCCCGGAACATGTGCAGGTAGATGACCAGGAAGAACGCCGAGGCGCCGGTGGAATGCAGGTAGCGCAGCAGCCAGCCGTAGTCGACCTCCCGCATGATGAATTCGACCGAACCGAAGGACGTGGTCGCGCCGACCTTGTAGAACATCGCCAGAAAGATGCCGGTCACGAGCTGAATGACCAGGACGAGCAGCGCGAGGGAGCCGAAGAAATACCAGAAATTGAAATTCTTGGGTGCGTAGTACTCGGACACCTGGCTGCGCCAGAAGGCATCGACCGGCAGGCGCTTGTTGATCCAGCCCCACAGGCCCGGGGCGCTGGCCGCATCGGAATGAACTTCGTTCGCCATCAGGCTGCTCCTTAAGTCGCCGCGGTCGCTGTATCCAGCCCGATGACCAGCGTCTCACCACGGAAACTATAGGGCGGAACGCTCAGGTTGGTCGGCGCCGGCGAGCCGTTGAACACCCGGCCGGCCATATCAAAGCGCGAACCGTGGCACGGACAGCGCCAGCCGCCCGGCCACGTCGCCCCGAGCACCGGATCGCCCGGATCGAAGAACTGTTTGGGCAGGCAGCCGAGGTGCGTACAGAAACCGATCATGACCAGTACGTCGGCTCGCCGCGAGCGCATCTCATTCATCGCGTATGCGGGCTGCTCGGAGTGCTGCGACTTCGGATCCTTCAGATCGCCGTCATTCTTCGGCAATGCGTCGACGAGCGACTGAGGCCGGCGCACGATGTAGATGACCTGCAGGCGCCAGCTGGAGAGAATCATCTGTCCGACTTCGACCTTGCTGATATCCACTTCGACCGGTGCCCCGAGCGCTCTGGCGCGCTCCGAGGGCTGCCATGACTCCACGAACGGCACCGCGGCCAGCACCGCGCCGACCGCTGCTGTCGCGCTGGTGGCTACGGTCAGAAACTTTCTGCGGCTCTCATCGACCGGCTGCTCTGGCACGAACGCGCCTACCTCACTCATAGGTTGCTCACTATTTCATTCCCTCACGGTCATCGCCCGCAGGCGGTCAGTTCCCCGCAAGCGCTGTGTCTCGGCCGTCGCGCTCATGAACGCTACTCTTAAGCTCGGGAAGTGCCGCATTATACACAACCGGTCGGACGCACCTGTGGGCTTGACATCGCTAACAATTCCATGATTTTGCATCGCTTGGGACGCGCAGCGGTTTTCCTTGCCGGCAGCATCATCGGCGGGCTGGCGCTCGCGTTCATCATCGTGTTCGTGCATCCGCAGCTGCTGCAGAATCGGGCGGCGGCGCCGGCCACGCCGGGGCCAGCGGCTGCCACCACGATCACCGAACCGCCGCCCAGCGCGAATTCGAGCGCCGGTCTCACCGCGCCCCAACCCGGTGCAGAGCGCCCTGACGCCGGCGCCGGCGCCGGCGGCGCGGCTGCGGCTGCGGCTACGGCTGCGACAGCGGCAGCGGCATCACCCTCGGACGCCACCGGGCTGCGCGCCGAGTCCTACGCCGCGGCGGTGCGCCGCGCGGCCCCGGCCGTCGTCAACATATCCACTGCACGGCTGGTCACCGAGCAGATCGAGCCCTCCGCGCTATCGCAACTGTTCGGCGATCTGCGCCCGCTCTACCACCAGCGCGTGGAACGCGCGCTGGGCTCGGGCGTCATCGTCGATGCCGCCGGTCACATCATCACCAACAACCATGTGATCGCCAATGCCGACACGATCATGATCACGCTGGCCGACAGCCGGGCCACACGTGCGGTCGTGGTGGGCCGCGATCCGGACACGGATCTGGCGGTGCTGTCGATCAAACTGAAGAACCTGCCCGTCATGCCCTTTGGCCGCTCGGATCAGCTTCAGGTCGGGGATGGCGTGCTGGCGATCGGCAATCCGCTGGGATTGTCCCAGACCGTCACGCACGGCATCGTCAGCGCGACGGGTCGCAGCCAGCTCGGCGTCGCCACCTTCGAGGACTTCATTCAGACCGATGCGGCAATCAATGCTGGCAATTCCGGTGGCGCGCTGATCAACACGCTGGGGGAGTTGATCGGCATCAACACGGCGGTGCTGGGCAAGAACAGTGGCGGGGACATCAGCGTCGAGGGCATCAGCTTCGCGATACCGGTGAATCTCGCGCGCGGCGTCATGATGGAGATTCTGGATCACGGCCGCGTGATCCGCGGCTGGACCGGTATCGTACCGGAGGACGTGGGCGATGAGCAGGCGCAGCAGCTCGGCCTGCCGCGCGGCGGCGTGGTGATCACGAACCTGTACCGCAACAGTCCGGCCGTCGATGCCGGTTTACACATCGGTGACATCATCACTTTGATCGACGGTCGCAGTGTTCACAACGCGCAGGACGCGCTCTCGCAGATCGCGGCGCGCAAGCCGGGTTCGCGCGTGCGCCTGGACCTGCTACGAGGCCGCGGCAGCGTCGAGGCGACGCTGCAGGTGACCGAGCGCCCGCGCTCGAACTGACCCCGGCCCGTGCCTTCCGCGCGGCCGATCAGTTCGGAACGCGTCTAATACGCGCTCCGAGCTGTTCGAGCTTCTCTTCAATCGTCTCGTAGCCGCGATCGATATGGTAGATGCGCTCGATTTCAGTGCGCCCGTCGGCCACGAGTCCGGCGAGCACCAGGCTCGCCGAGGCGCGCAGATCCGTCGCCATGACCGGTGCGGCGGTGAGCCGGTCGACGCCGTGAATGATCGCGGTGTTGCCCTCGAGCCGGATCTCCGCGCCCATGCGCCGCATCTCGAGCATGTGCATGAAACGGTTCTCAAAAATAGTCTCCACGACCGTGCCGACGCCGTCGGCCACGGTATCGAGCGCGGCGAACTGCGCCTGCATGTCGGTCGGGAAGGCCGGGTAAGGCGCCGTGCGCACATCCACCGCCCGTGGCCGGCGCCCGCGCATGTCGACCTCGACCCAGTTCTCCCCGCAATCGACCCGGGCTCCGGCCTCGCGCAGTTTCATGATCACCGCATCCAGATGCTCGGGCCTGGTGTGCTTGATGCGCACGTGCCCGCCGGTAATCGCACCGGCGACGAGGTAGGTGCCGCCCTCGATGCGATCGGGCAGCACCTCGTAATGCACGCCGTTCAGCCGCGATACGCCGTCGATGGTGATGCGGCCGGTGCCCGCGCCGCTGATGCGCGCGCCCATCGCAATGAGAAAATCCGCCAGATCGACCACCTCCGGCTCGCGCGCGGCATTCTCGAGCACGGTTTGGCCGTCCGCGAGACTGGCGGCCATCATCAGATTCTCCGTGCCGGTGACCGTGACGGTATCGAGTACCAGCCGCGCTCCGTGCAGGCGCGTGGCGCGAGCGCGGATATAGCCGCCTTCGATGTGAATATCCGCGCCCATCGCCTGCAGACCGGCCACATGGATGTTGACCGGCCGGGCGCCGATCGCGCAGCCGCCGGGCAGCGACACATCGGCGCGCCCGAAACGCGCGAGCAAGGGGCCGAGCACCAGGATCGAGGCGCGCATGGTCTTGACGAGCTCGTAGGGAGCGAAGTACTCGCGGATCGTGCTGGCATCGACCTCGATGCGCATGCGCTCATCGATCGTGACCGTCACGCCCATGCGACTGAGCAGCTCGATCGTCGTGGTGACGTCCTGCAGGTGTGGCACATTGCCGATCGTGACCGGACCATCGGCCAGGAGCGCCCCGGCCAGAATCGGCAGCGTCGCGTTCTTCGCGCCGGAGATGCGCACTTCGCCCTCGAGGGCGATACCGCCCGTGATCTGCAGCTTATCCACGCCCGGCCGATCCCTGCGACACGCGCGCCGCCCACTCCTGCGGCGTGTAGGCCTCGATCGAGAGCGCGTGGATGTCGGCGCCCATGCGCTCGCCCAGCGCCCGGTAGACCAGCTGATGACGTGCCAGCAACCGCAGACCCTCGAACTGCGCCGCGACCAGGGTCGCTGCGAAGTGCGTGTTGTCGTCCGAGCGCACGTCGATGCGCGCCTGCGGCAGGGCCGCCTGAATCAGAGCCGTTATTTGTTCTGGAGTCATCGTGGGCCGTGATCTTAAGGCAATTGCGGGCCGAGGAAGGCGCCATCTGGGCTGCCGCGAGGCGCTATCATGCGCAGCGCAAGAGCCATGAAGAACGTTTCAGAACATAGCGCCCCGAGCGATGAATCGCTGCTGCAGGCCGCGAGGCGCACCTTTGAGATCGAAGCCGCGGCACTCGAGGCCCTGCGCTCCAGACTGGACGGGGCGTTCGCCCGGGCCTGCCGGCTGTGCCTGCAATGCCGCGGCCGTATCGTGGTCAGCGGCGTCGGCAAGTCGGGCCATGTTGCGCGCAAGATTGCCGCCACGCTGGCGAGCACCGGCAGCCCCGCATTTTTTCTGCACTCGGGCGAAGCCAGCCACGGCGATCTGGGCATGCTCACACGCGGGGATGTGGTGCTGGTGGTGTCGAATTCGGGTGAAACGGCGGAAGTGCTCGGGCTGCTGCCGCAGGTCAAGCGCCTTGCGGTGCCGCTGATTGCAATGACCGGCAACCCACTCTCGACGCTGGCCCAGGCGGCCGATGCGCATCTGGACGTCGCCGTGCCGCAGGAGGCCTGCCCGCACAATCTGGCGCCGACCGCGAGCACCACGGCGGCGCTGGTCATGGGTGATGCGCTGGCGGTGGCCATGCTCGAGGCGCGCGGCTTCTCCGCCGATGATTTCGCCCGCTCGCACCCCGGCGGCAATCTCGGGCGCCGGCTGCTGCTGCGCGTCGAGGACATCATGCGGCGCGGTGAGAGCCTGCCGCGCGTGCAGCTCGACACGCCGCTGTCGGAGGGGTTGCTGGAGATGACACGCAAGGGTCTCGGGCTCACCGCCGTGCTCGACCCGCAGCAGCGCCTGCTCGGCGTCTTCACCGACGGGGATCTGCGCCGCGCGATCGACCGGCGCATCGACCTGCATGCCACGACGATGCGCGAAGTCATGACTGCGGGCGGACGCTGCATCGCCGCGCACGAGCTGGCCGCGGGCGCCGCTGCGCTCATGGAAGCGCATCGGGTGACCGCGCTGCTGGTGACGGATGCCGGACAGCATCTGATCGGCGCGCTCAACGTGCACGATCTGCTGCGCTCGGGGGTGGTTTGAAGGCCGGGCGCCCCGGGCGCAGACGCGCCGCGCCACTGGCCGCCATGCGGCTGCTGGTGCTCGACGTTGATGGCGTCATGACCGACGGCCGTCTGCAATACGGCGCGGCCGGTGAGCTCGGCAAGAGCTTCCACGCCCGCGACGGCCACGGCATCAAGGCGGTCCTGGCCGCCGGCATCGAGGTGGCTGTGATCTCGGGACGGCGATCGCCCGCTGTGAGGCAGCGCTGCCTTGAACTCGGTATCCGGCATCTGCGCGAGGGTATCGAGGACAAAGGTGCCGCGCTGCTGCAACTGCTCGCCGCCCTCGAGCTCCAGGGCGCCCAGTGCGCCTGCGTGGGGGACGATGAACCTGATCTGCCGATGCTGCAGCGGGCCGGCCTCGCCGTGGCGGTCGCCGACGCACACCCTGCAGCGCTCGCGGCCGCGCACCGCCGCACGCGCTTGCGCGGCGGGGCCGGTGCCGTGCGTGAGGTGTGTGATTGGCTGCTGGCCGCTCGGCTCAAGGGCAAAGCATGATATTGCGCCTCCTGTTCGCGCTCGGCTCGTTGGCGATTCTCGGCGCGCTGCTCTATTTCCAGGACGCGGATAATGCTGCGCCCGAAGGCGCCAGCGCCGATGTGGGCGCCGCGGCGCCGGGCTACAGTGCGGTCCATGCCGAGCTGATCGAGACCGGCGAGGATGGCCGGCCACTCTATCGCCTCAACGCCGAGCGCATCGAGCAACCGCAGCCCCAGGGCACCGTATTCCTGACCGATCCGAAGCTGGACTATGAGCCCGAGAAGGGTAACCCCTGGACCCTCACGGCGCAGAGCGGGCAGATGCCGCAGGACGCGCATACGGCCGAGCTGCACGGGGACGTGCATGCCGAGGGCAAGCCCACCGGCTCGGGCACGGTAATGCGAATCAATACCGAGGACCTGCATCTCGACATGACCTCACAACTGGCCACCTCGCCGACGACGGTACGCGTGGATTGGGGCGGCTACCGCCTCGATGGCCGTGGCATGCGCGCCGATCTGAAGAACGACCGTTTGCAGCTCGCATCGAAGGTACGCGGTGTATTGCTGCACTGACGGGCGGCAGGCCACGCGGCCACTTCGGGCGCACCCCGGGCTCGCGGCCGCGCTCTGGGTCGGCGGGCTGCTCCTGCACCCCGCGAGCGGCATGGGGGCTGAGGCGGCCGTGGAGGCATCGCCCTGCGACGAGCCGCCACTGTGCTACACGGCCTCGCGGCTGCAGGCCGAGCGCAATCACATCGTGCTCTACGACATCGACATCGTTGACCGCACGCGCGGCATCAGCCGCATCCGGGCCGACCGGGCCGAAGCCAGCGGGCTCGACCTCGGCGATAGCGACGTGGTGCTGACGGGCCAGGTCCGCATGAATATGCCCGAAGGGGAGCTGCGCGCGGACCGGGCCACCGTGAAGTTCGCTGCCAAGCGCATCACCTCGATGAGCGCGCAGGGCGATCCGGCGACCTTCGAGCACGCGCTGGATAAAAACCTGCAGACCGCACATGGCCACGCACGCGAGATCACCTACGATCTGGAACGCGACGAATTACAGCTCAAGGGCGACAGCTGGCTCTCGGATGGCTGCAATGAGATCACCAGTGATCACATCGTCTACGACATCGCCTCCCAGCGTGTGCAGGCAGACAGCACA
This sequence comes from Steroidobacteraceae bacterium, assembly GCA_049508555.1. GTDB lineage: Bacteria > Pseudomonadota > Gammaproteobacteria > Steroidobacterales > Steroidobacteraceae > FEN-1191. The sequence continues at coordinate 1,162 of JBELAR010000097.1, read as the reverse complement.
CCCGGGGAAACGAATCGGGTGCACGGTACGATCCGCTCGCGCAGCGGCACACCCTGCACGAGCGGAGCCGCGCGGCCATGAGTCTGCTGGCGGCGCGCTCGCTGCAGAAGAGCTATCGATCGCGCATGGTGGTGCGCGATCTGTCGCTCGAGATCAATACCGGGGAGGTGGTCGGCCTGCTGGGACCCAACGGCGCGGGCAAGACGACTGCCTTCTATATGATCGTGGGCCTGGTTCCCGCCGACGGCGGCTCGATACTGCTTGACGAGCGGGATCTCACGGCGCTGAGCATCGATCAGCGCGCGCGTCTGGGCATCGGCTATCTGCCGCAGGAGGCATCGGTATTCCGCAAGCTCTCGGTGGCCGAGAACGTCATGGCGATTCTGGAACTGCGGGCGGAGTTGGATCGGGCCGGGCGTGAAGAGCGCCTCGAGGAGCTGCTCGGCGAGCTGCGTATCGGTCATGTGCGCGGCACGCGCGGCATGTCGCTCTCGGGGGGCGAGCGGCGGCGGGTCGAGATCGCGCGCGCGCTGGCCGCCGAGCCGCGATTCATCCTGCTCGATGAGCCCTTTGCCGGCGTGGACCCGCTCTCCGTACTGGATATCCAGCGCATCATCCGCGAGCTCGCCGCGCGCGGCATCGGTGTCCTGATCACCGATCACAACGTGCGCGAAACCCTGGGCGTGTGCGCGCGCGCCTACATCGTCGATCGAGGTATGGTCATCGCTTCCGGGTCCGCGGAGCAAGTCCTTGCCAACCCACAAGTCCGTGAGGTGTACTTGGGTCAGTCTTTCCGTCTGTAATCGATCGGAGCGGCCCTGTTAACCCTTACTATTCATAGACTTACCTTCTATGAGGCGTTCCTCGCGACGCCCGAGTGCGGCCTCCTAGGCACGTTTCATGCTTAAGCCCTCCCTGCAGCTCCGGCTTGGCCAGCAGCTCACGATGACGCCGCAGCTGCAGCAGGCTATCCGCCTGCTGCAATTGCCGACCATCGAGTTGCAGGCACATATCCGGGAACTGCTCGAGTCGAACGTCATGCTCGAGCAGGACGAGGACACCGAAAGCGGCACTTACGAGCAGCTTTCCACTTCCGAGACCGCACCGGAAACTGCCGCGACGACCCAGGAGCCCCCGGTCGAAGTCGTGGACGATGGCTGGA
>JBELAR010000096.1:0-8790 GCA_049508555.1 Steroidobacteraceae bacterium | reverse complement strand
GGTGCCGGTGCTGTTCCTCTATCTGATGCGTGCGCACACCGCGCCGGCACACGCCGCGCAGTCGGCCGCCAGCGCCTCCTCCGGGCACAGCATTCATATCAATCCCTTCATGGCCATTCACCTCGGCTTCAATCGCGGGTTCGAGCGCTTCCGCGACCGCTACCGCGATACCCTTGCGTGGACGCTGTCGCAGCCGCTGCGAACGGTGCTGTTCTTCGGCGCACTGATCCTCTGTTCCTTGCTGCTCTTTCCCGCCTTGGGCCGGGATTTTTTCCCCCAGGTCGATGCGGGGCAGATGCGGCTGCACGTGCGCGCGCCACCCGGCACCCGGATCGAACAGACACAGGCGGATTTCGCACAGGTCGAAACCACCATCCGCGGCATCGCCGGTACCAGCCAGATCGACACCATCCTGGACAACGTCGGACTGCCCTATAGCGGCATCAACCTCGCCTTGAGCGATACGGCGACAGTGGGGCCCATGGACGGCGAGATTCTGATTTCATTGAAGCCCAAGCACTCCCCGACCGCCCCGATCATCGCGCGATTGCGGCGCGAATTGCCGCAGCGTTACCCCGAGCTGCAGTTCTTTTTTCAGCCAGCCGACATCGTCGATCAGGTATTGAATTTCGGCCAGCCGGCGCCGATCGATATCCGGATTTCCGGTCCGGACGCCAATGCGGCCTACGCGCTGGCGGGCAAGCTGGCGCATGATCTGCAGCGGATACCCGGAGTCGTCGATTCCCACGTTTTTCAGGTTCCCAACGCGCCCACGCTCGGCGTGGACATCGACCGGTCCTTGGCCACAGAGCTGGGGTTGCAGCAGCGCTCGGCTGCCAACGACGTGTTGATCACGACCAACAGCAGCGCCCAGAGCGCGCCGAACTTCTGGATTGATCCGCGCAGTCAGATCAGTTACCCGCTGGTCGTGCAAATGCCCACCTATCATATTGAATCAGCGCATGACCTGTGGACGATGCCGTTGACCGCGGGCGTCGGCGGTGGCCCGGGACAGATATTGATGAATGTTGCGAGCTTCAAGCGAAGCGCAGCGCCACTGGTCCTGTCGCAACTCAATATCCGTCCGGTGTTTGACGTCGACGCCGACGTGCAGGGGCGGGATCTGAACTCTGCCGCACTCGACATCGATAAGGTGATCGCCGCGGATCGGCCCCCGGCCTCCAGTGCCATGTCGGTGGTGCTGAGCGGTCAGGTGGACACGATGCGCGAGAGCTACGACGGGCTGTTCTCGGGAATGGCCCTGGCCGTGGTGCTGGTCTATCTGTTTCTGGTCATCAACTTCCAGAGCTGGATCGATCCTCTGATCGTCCTGCTGGCCGTGCCCTTCGCCCTGGGCGGGGTCATGTGGATGCTGTATCTGACCGGCACGCACATGAGCGTACCGGCATTGATGGGCACGCTGATGTGCATCGGACTGACCACCGCCAACAGCATTCTGGTCGTGACCTTCGCCAACCAGCGCATGTCCGCCGGCGATGATGCGGTCTCGGCGGCGGCTACCGCAGGCTATACCCGAATCCGACCCGTCCTGATGACTGCCGGTGCGATGATCCTGGGGATGATCCCGATGGCTCTGGGCCTCGGAGAAGGCGGGGAACAGAACGCACCGCTCGCGCGAGCGGTCATTGGCGGATTGTCGTTCGCCACGGTCGCGACGCTGTTATTTGTTCCGACCGTGTATCCGTTATTGCGTCGACGTGCCCCTGGCGCGCGCCCCGTCGCCGCCGCAGGAGATCCGCTTGCCGTCTGACGATAATCAACGCACGATCCAGCGTGCCGGCCTCGCGGTGGCAATCGTACTGCTGTTCGCATTCCTGCTCGTTCACTTTGCAAAATCCTACGCCGCTCGATCCCTGGCACGCGAGACCCAGGCCGGGGCCGCAGCGCTACCGGCCGTCGACGTCGTGGTGGTGCACGCCGCGCCCGCGACAGGGACCCTGACGCTGCCCGGGGAGACCGCGGCCTGGTATGAGAGCACCATCTACGCCCGGGTCAGCGGTTACGTGGCAAAGTGGTCTGTCGATATCGGCGATCACGTCAAGGCGGGGCAGATCCTGGCGACTATCGATACGCCGGAACTCGACGCCGAGCTATTGGCCGCCAGGGCAAAACTGCGGGTGTCGCAGGCCCAGGTGAAGGTCAAGCAGGCCGATGCCTCCTTCGCCGCGAGCACCTATGAGCGTTGGCGCGATTCACCCAAAGGCGTCGTCTCGGAGCAGGAGCGCGAAGATAAAAAGGCCGGCGATGCCTCCGCAGAGGCGCAGCTCGAGGCAGCGCGCGCGCAGGTGAGTCTCGATCAGGCGGACGTGGATCGGCTGTCCGCGTTCGAGCAGTTCAAACGCGTGACCGCCCCCTATGCCGGCACGATCGTCGAACGGCGTATCGATATCGGTAACCTGGTCACGGCGGGCAGCGCCACGGGTACCACCTCGCTCTATCGCATGGCCCAGGATGATCCGATCCGGATATTCGTCGATGTACCGCAGAGTGCCGCGCCCGATCTGATGAAAGTCGGTGTGGCGGCGAAAATCTCGACCAATGCTTCGGCGGAGCAGACGATCACCGGAACCATCGCCCGCACCTCCGACGCGATTGATCCCAGAGCGCGCACCTTCCGGGTGGAGCTCGACATTCCCAATCCCGAGCGGCGCCTCGTCGCCGGACTCTACGTGCAGGTGAGCTTTCAGCTTCAGGACCATGGGATGAGCCAGGTCCCGGCTGCCGCCCTGATTTTCGGACCTGGCGGCCCGAAGGTCGCGGTGGTCGGCCGCGACGGTGCCGTGCGCTTTCAGGCCGTCACGATCGGCCGCGACGATGGCGAGAACGTGGAGCTCAGTTCCGGTGTCAGCGACGGGCAGAGGCTGGTGCTCAACATCAGCAATCAGATCACGGCCGGTGCCAAGGTGCGCGTGAGCGGGGATGAAGCGCGCGGTTCGAGTGTGGCGTTGCGGGATCCCTGACGTGCGCGCGGCGAAGCCACTGTGCCTGTGCAGCTGCATCGCCTCGCTGGCGGCTTGCGCCGTCGGGCCCAACTACCATGCACCCAGGAGCGTGGCGCCGAGCGCATTCGTCGCCGCGTCCGCCCAGGCCGATCCGGCAGCCGCGGGGCCTCACACCGCCATCGCGCCATCCCAGTGGTGGCACTCGCTCAGTGATCCGGAGCTCGATTCGCTCATCGAGCGGGCCATCCAGGCCAATCCGGATATAGAAATTGCGCTCACGCGCCTGCAGGAGGTGCGAACCCGGCAGGCGGCGCTGGTGGGCGACGCACTGCCGGCAATCGTCGCCGGCGGGGCCGCCGGAGGCGGTACGGGGAGTGACTACTCCAGTGCCGGCGCATTGCCCCCGCTGCGCGCGGCCGACAACCGGAGCACGCTCGAGCACATCCGGCAGGTCGCCGGCTTTTCCACGACCTGGGAGCTCGATCTGTTCGGCGGCTATCGTCGCGCGATCGAGGCGGGCCGCTACGATATCGAGGCGGCCGCATCGACCCGAAATGACGTGCTCATCAGCGTGATCGCCGAGGTGGCCAGAGACTATGTCGACATGCGCGGTCTGCAAACGCGGCTCGCGATACTGGGTGCCAACATCGGCACGGCGCAGCAAACCCGCGACTTCGAACAGGCGCGCTTCGAGCGTGGATTGACCAATGAGCTGGACTTTCAATTGGCCAGCCGCGAGCTTGCGGCACTGCAGTCCGAGCTGCCGCTATTGCAAAGCGCCATTCAAGCGGCCCAGTACGATATCGCAGCGCTGCTCGGGCGCTACCCTGAGGATCTGGCCGTCGAGTTGAGTCAACCGGGCACCTTGCCGAATCTGCCGGGTAGCATCGAGCCCGGTCTGCCATTGGATCTGCTGCAGCGCCGGCCGGACGTGCGCGAGGCGGAGCGTGAACTGGCGGCCGCGACGGCGAGGATTGGGGTTGCGAGCGCGAGCTTGTTTCCTCACCTGGCATTGAGCGGCGGTCTGGGCATCCAGTCGGGCACCATCGGCGCCCAGGGGACGCACATCTGGTCGTTCGGACCGTCCGTCTACTGGCCGCTGCTGGATTTTGGCACGCTCGACGCATTGGTCGGCGTGGCCGATCTGCAGGCGCACGAGCGATTGATCGCCTATAGAAAGGCCGTGGTCGGAGCCGTGCAGGATGCCGACGGCGCCATCGCCATCTACCAGGCGCAGCAGCAGCGCCTCAGCAGTCTGGCCGATGCCATCAGCGCGGGGGAGCGAGCCGTGTCCCTGGCGCAGCAACGCTACGATCGAGGACTCACGGATTTTCTCAATGTCGTGGATGCTGAGCGCCAGCAGTACGACCTGGAGGATCAATACACGGCTTCCCGGCAGGGCGTCGCCGATGCCTATATCTATCTGTGCAAGGCGCTGGGAGGGGGCTGGGAGCCCTACCAGCGCATCCCAGCCATCCGTCGCCCGGAACCGGCGGTGATAGCCGGTTTCCACAGGCTGCTCGGCGGTGACGATCCTCAAAAATAAGCCCCGAGACCCGACAGGGTCTCGTTATGCTAAATGGCTGCTTGTCATGCCCCTGTAACACGGGCGCTGCTCAATACGCGCGCAGGAATTCCCCGGTCATCTCAATGTCCAGCGAGGGCAGCATGGATCCATTACGAATGATTAAAGCGATGGCGATCCTCGGTGCACTGGCGCTGTGCGGCGCCGCGGCCGCCCCGGTTGCGGCCGACGATATCTCCGGAGCAGGGGCGACCTTTCCATACCCGGTGTATGCGAAATGGGCCGAGACCTACAAGCAGCAGACGGGCATTGGTCTGAATTATCAGTCGATCGGTTCGGGCGGCGGCATCAAGCAGATCGAGGCCTCGACCGTGACCTTCGGCGCCTCCGACAAGCCGCTCGAGCCGGCCGATCTGAAGCAGAACGGCCTGGTGCAGTGGCCCCAGATCATCGGCGGAGTCGTGCCGGTCGTGAACATTCCGGGCATCAAGCCCGGCGACCTGGTACTCGACGGCTCGACGATCGCCGGCATTTATCTTGGGGACATCTCCCGCTGGAACGATCCGGCGATCAAGAAGCTCAACCCAACTCTGGCCTTGCCCAAGCTCGACATCGCGCCGGTATATCGCTCCGACGGCTCGGGCACGAATTTCCTGTTCACGAATTATCTCTCGCAAGTGAGCCCATCATTTGCCAAGAGTATCGGGGCGAACACCTCGGTACAGTGGCCCGTGGGTATCGGGGCCAAGGGCAACGAAGGTGTCGCCAACCAGACTGCACAGACCAGCGGTGCGATCGGCTACGTCGAATATGCCTACGTCAAGCAGACCAACATGGTCTACGCCAAGCTCATCAATCACGATGGCAAGAGCGTGGTGCCCGATGCCAAGGCATTCCAGGCGGCCGCGGCCAGCGCGGACTGGACCAAGGCCGAGGGCTTTTACCTGATCCTGACCGACCAGCCGGGGGCCGCCAGCTGGCCGATTACCGGCGCCAGCTTTATCCTGGTCCACGCGGACAGCAAGGATAAGAGCACCTTGGCGGCGCTCAAATTCTTTGATTGGGCCTACAAGAGTGGTCAAGCATTGGCCGAGGGCCTCGACTACGTGCCGTTGCCCGCGGCCGTCGTCCGGCTCGTCGAGAAGACCTGGCAGGATGCGATAAAGGTCGACGGCAAGCCGGTCTGGACGGCAAAGTAGCGGGGCGCGGGCCCCTCGCCCGCGCGAGCGCCTTGAGGTGAGGCATGTCCGCCGTAACGCTTCCCTACCAGCTGCAGTTGCGCCGTGAGGCGCGCACCGAGTACGTATTTCGCGCCTTGACGCTGGCCGCCGCGCTGCTGGTGCTGGCCGTGCTCGCCGGTGTGCTGGTAGCGCTGGTCTATGGAGGCTGGCCGGCGCTCAGGCAGTTCAAATTCGGCTTTCTGACCTCCTCGATCTGGAATCCAGTTACCGATCAATTCGGTGCGCTCGCGCCGCTCTATGGCACCGTAATCACCTCCCTGATTGCGCTGCTGATCGCGGTGCCTTTGGCGTTCGGTATTGCGGTGTTTCTCACCGAGACCTGTCCGATGTGGCTGCGCAATCCGATCGGGACCTGCATCGAGCTGCTGGCCGCCGTGCCCAGCATCGTCTTTGGCATCTGGGGCCTGTTCGTGCTCGCGCCGGTATTGCAGCACACGGTGCAGCCCTGGCTCATCGACACCCTGGGCGACCTGCCGTTCATCGGGAAATTGTTCCGTGGACCGCCCTATGGCATCGGGCTGCTGACGGCTGGATTCGTGCTCGCCGTGATGGTCCTGCCGTTCATCACCTCGGTGATGCGCGAGGTATTTCTCTCGACCCCGCGCTCCCTGAAGGAGGCGGCCTACGGACTCGGTGCCACGCAATGGGAAGTGGTTTGGGATGTGGTGCTGCCCAATGCGCGCGCGGGCGTGGTGGGCGGCATCATGCTCGGCCTGGGGCGCGCGCTCGGTGAGACCATGGCGGTAACCTTCGTGGTCGGTAATGCCCATCGCATCGCCACCTCATTGCTCGCTCCGGGTACGACGATTTCCGCGAGCATAGCCAATGAATTCACCGAGGCGGTCGGGACGCTCTACACCTCCTCGCTGATCGCCCTGGGATTGCTGCTGTTCGTGCTCACGTTCGTCATCATCGCCGCCGCGCGGCTCTTGCTCATGCGGCTCGAGTCGCGCGGAGCGCACGTATGAGTAACCTGCGCCGGCGGCGCATCGGCTCGGCCATCGCCCTGGGCGCCTCGGGTCTGGCGACGCTGCTGGGATTGGCGGTGCTGGCGGCCATTCTCTGGACCCTCCTGAGTCGTGGTCTGGGCGGCCTGTCGTGGCAGGTATTCACGCAAACCACGCCCGCACCGGGCAGCAGCGGCGGCTTGCTCAACGCCATCTATGGCAGCGTGATCATGACCGTTCTGGGACTGGCGATCGGCGCGCCGGTCGGGATACTGGCGGCCACCTACCTGTCCGAATACGGGCGACACGCACGCCTGAGCACGGTGATTCGCTTCATCAACGACGTCCTGCTCAGCGCGCCCTCTATCGTGATTGGCCTGTTCGTCTATACCCTGGTCGTGCTGAGCATGGGGCACTTCTCAGCCATCGCCGGCGCGATCTCCCTCGCCATCATCGTCATGCCGGTCGCCGTGCGCACGTCCGAGGATATGCTGCGCCTGATTCCCTCCAGCATGCGCCAGGCCTCCGCCGGGCTGGGCGCACAGCCCTGGCGTACGATCACCAGCGTGGTCTATCCGGCCGCCCGCAGCGGCCTCCTGACCGGGGTGCTGCTGGCGCTCGCGCGCATCAGCGGGGAGACCGCGCCGCTCTTGTTCACGGCGCTCAACAATCAGTTCTGGAGCACGAATCTCAATCAGCCCATGGCCAATCTGCCGGTCGTGATCTTTCAGTTTGCCACCAGTCCGTACCCGAACTGGCAATCCCTCGCCTGGACTGGCGCGCTGCTCATCACCCTGTTTGTATTGTTTCTGAGCATCGTCGCGCGGCTGGTCTCGAGCTTCTTCGGCGGCAGCCAGGCCGGCGTGGAGTAGGCGCGCGCCGAGCGCCCCGGGCGCGCGGCGATTTCACGGGGCGCTGAGTTTCTTCCAGCGCAGTTGCAGCCGCTGGCCGCGCTGCAACTGCGCTCCGACTCCCGAGAGCACGATCAGATTCTGGCCAAAGCACACGCCGCGCAGTGCCGCATCGTAACGGTAGGTTTTGAGCGTGCGCAGGGGCTCATCGCCCTCGACGGCGCCCGTGTCCTGATCCGTGGTCGTGATCGAACAGCGCGTGCAAGCCTTGGCGACGCGCAGGCGGATATCCCCCGCGTGCAGCTCCTCGATCCGATCCTCATCGAAGGCACTGAGGCCATCGAGCACGATATTGGGTCGAAAGCGATTCATCGGCAGGGGCGCGGCCAGGCGCGTGTTCAGATCCTGCAGCGAGGCGTTGCTCAGAGCCAAAACGGGGTAGCCATCGGAAAACTGATTCTCGGCCTCCACGGCGCCGGTCCATTCACGTGCGCTCAGACGGCGGTGAGCCGGATCGAAGCGCACCAGGTGGCAGGGGCGGCCCAGGAACTCTGCGAGCCAGGCGGCCACGAGCGCTCCCTCGTCGTACGCGTCGCAGCTGTGGCCCCACACCGTTACGCGGCGGCGCTCGAGCGGCTGCGCCAATGAGAGCGCGATTTCAGCGTGGCCCGGCGCCCGCAGCCGCAGTTCGCTGGCCGAGAGCGAGGGGCGCAGCAGCGCCAGACGCGGCACTTCGCGCTGCGTGAGGAAGGAGCCGTCGGGTCTGACGAGCATCCAGCGCCGGTCCTGGGCGATGCCGGTGCGCGTGAGTGCCGCGCAGTCCAGCTCGATGCCGTGGGCGGATTTGATTGGGTAGACGTGCAGCGCGGCGATGCGCGCCGAGCGGGTCACGGTTCGGTTTTGTCCTGGTATTCGCACCAGCGCAGAATAGGGCAAAGCGGACACTGCGGCGCGCGCGCCTTGCACACGTAGCGACCCAGCAGGATGAGCCAATGGTGCGCGTCCTGGAGGAATTCCCGGGGAATGATGCGCAGCAGCCTATCCTCGACCGCGCGCGGAGTCTTGCCGTCGGCCAAGCCGGTGCGGTGAGCGACCCGGAAGACATGCGTGTCGACGGCCAGCGTGGGCTCGCCGAAGGCGCTGTTGAGCACGACGTTGGCGGTCTTGCGGCCCACCCCCGGCAGTTGCTCGAGCGCGGCGCGATCGCGCGGTACCTCGCCGCCGTGCTGTTCGAGCAGCAGCCGACAGGTGGCGAGGATGTTG
>JBELAR010000095.1:0-8825 GCA_049508555.1 Steroidobacteraceae bacterium | reverse complement strand
GGCCACAGCGATGCGGCGGGGCAGCTGTGGGTGCGGCGCCTCTTCAGCGCGCCACTGGCAGTGTAACTCCCTGTTCCGCTTGAGGCACGCAGGGTCTGCGGTTAGAATGCGCGGCCTTCAAATCGACCTTCGAATCGACCCTTGATTTCGAGCGTCCCAGCTCAGAGGTTTTGCACGCAATGGCTTTGTCCACGGAACAGAAAAGTGCGGTGCTGTCGCAGTATCGCCGCGACACCAACGACACCGGGTCGCCGGAAGTGCAGATCGCGCTGCTGTCGGAACGCATCAACGGTCTGAGCGAGCACTTTGGTGTGCATAAACGCGACCATTCCTCGCGCCGCGGACTCGTCAAGCTGGTCAATCAGCGTCGCAAATTGCTTGATTATTTGAAATCCACGCGGCCGGCCAAGTACCAGGAAGTGGTCGAGCGGCTGGGGCTGCGCCGCTGAATTCGCCGGCCGCGCCAATGCGCAACGGAGCGCGCAGCCCGCTGCATCTTTCACCGATCATTTCCGAGGATTGAAGCGTGACTGCTTTCAAGAAGACTTTTTCTTATGGTCCCCACAGCGTCAGCCTGGAGACGGGCGAACTCGCTCGTCAGGCCGACGGCGCGGTGCTGGTGACAATGGGTCAGACGGTGGTACTGGTGACGGCCTGTGCGGCGAAGAGCGCCGTGCCGGGACGCGATTTCTTCCCGCTGACCGTCAATTACATTGAAAAGACTTATGCCGCCGGGCGTATCCCGGGCGGATTCTTCAAGCGCGAGGGCCGGCCCACGGAGCGCGAGACGCTCACGTCGCGTCTGATCGATCGGCCGATCCGCCCGTTGTTTCCCGACGGATTCAACAACGAGGTCCAGGTGGTCGCGACCGTGGTCTCGCTCGATCCGGACACCGATGCGGACATCCCCGCACTGCTCGGCGCCTCGGCCGCGCTGGCGATCGCAGGTGTGCCCTTCAACGGTCCGATCGGTGCCGCGCGCGTGGGTTACCGTGACGGCCGCTACCTGCTCAACCCGACGCGCACCGAGCAAGGCCAGTCGCAGCTCGATCTGGTGGTGGCGGGCACCGAGCCGGCCGTGCTGATGGTGGAGTCCGAAGCGCAGGTGCTGTCGGAAGAAGTCATGCTCGGGGCGGTCGTGTTTGGTCACGAGCAGATGCAGATCGCAATCCGCAACATTCGCGAACTCGCGGCGCAGGCGGCCAAGCCGCGCTGGGATTGGCAGCCCCCGGCATGGGAGGCGGCGCTGGCGCAGGCCGTGGCCGCGCGGGCCGAGACGCAGCTGGCCGACGCCTACCGCATCACCGAGAAGCAGCAGCGCCAGGCGCGCTTGAGCGAGATCAAAAAAGACCTGACCACGACGCTCGCCAGCGGTGAGGCGCCCAAAGGCAGTACCGACGCGGTCGTGAACGAGCTGTTCAAGCTCGAGAGCCGCATCGTGCGCGAGCGCATCATCGCCCGCGAGCCGCGCATCGATGGGCGCGATCTGCGCACGGTGCGACCCATCACCGTCAGGGTCGGCGTGCTGCCGCGTACCCACGGTTCCGCATTGTTCACTCGCGGTGAAACCCAGGCCCTGGTCACGACCACGCTCGGCACCACGCGCGACGCCCAGATCATCGACGCGCTCGAGGGCGAGCGGCGCGAGCCGTTCATGCTGCATTACAATTTCCCGCCGTTCTCGGTGGGCGAGACCGGCATGATGGGCTCGCCCAAGCGGCGTGAAATCGGCCACGGCAATCTGGCGCGCCGCGGCGTGCATGCCGTGATGCCCGACATGGCCACGTTTCCCTATGTGATACGCATCGTGTCGGAGATTCTCGAGTCGAACGGCTCGAGCTCCATGGCGAGCGTTTGCGGCACCAGCCTTGCGCTCATGGATGCCGGCGTGCCGATCAAGGCGCCGGTCGCCGGCGTCGCCATGGGTCTGGTGCTCGAAGGCACGCGCTTCCAGGTTCTCACCGACATTCTCGGCGACGAGGACCACCTCGGCGACATGGACTTCAAGGTGGCCGGTACGCGTGAGGGTGTCACGGCGCTGCAGATGGATATCAAGGTCGAGGGCATCACTCCCGAGATCATGCGGGTCGCATTGGCTCAGGCACGCGAAGCCCGCCTGCACATTCTGGATCAGATGGGGCTGGTCATCCGCGAGCCGCGCGCGCACATGTCGGAATGGGCGCCCTCGATCATCACGCTGAAGATCGATCCGGAGAAGATCCGCGACGTGATCGGCAAGGGCGGCGCCGTGATCCGCCAGATCACCGAGGAGACCGGCACGACGATCGACATCGAGAATGACGGTACGGTCAAGATCGCATCGGTCAACGGCACGGCCGGGCGCGAGGCGCAGCGGCGCATCGAGTTGATCACGGCGGATGTCGAGGTGGGCCGGATCTATGAGGGGCGCGTAGCGAAGCTCATGGACTTCGGGGCCTTCGTGACGATATTGCCGGGGCGTGACGGATTGGTGCACATCTCGCAGATTTCCGACGAGCGGGTCGAGCGCGTGTCCGACAAGCTCAAGGAAGGCGATCAGATCCGGGTCAAGGTGCTCGAGGTGGATCGCCAGGGCCGCATCCGCCTCTCCATGCGCAGCGTGGACGCGGCCTGAGATTCGCTGCGGCGCCGGACGGCGGCGCCCTGAACCTTCACGCGCCGGGCGACGTGCCCGCGGCTCGGATCAGCGTGCGAAAGATCTCTTCCTGGGCGCTGTGCCAGCGCTGGTAGTTCTGATGCGCGAGCTGGGTCGCGGCCGCGGCCGCGGCCGGATCGCCCGACGGGGGCTTCTCGCTCAGAAACAGGCGCAGGCTCTGCTCCAGGTAGCTCGAGAGCACGCCTTCAAGGGCGACGTTGTGGCTGCGGATGAGCAGGGTCAGAAAATCCTGGCTCAGCGCGGTGCCCTCGTGATGCTCCTGCTCCGCGATGACCTGCAGCAGTACGGGCCGCGTTATATCCTGCTGGGAGCGCTTATCGATGACGCCGAAGGCGACCCCTTCGAGCACCAGGCGTCGAACGTCCTCCAGCGTGATGTACCGGCTTTCCACGGTATCGTAGAGTCGCCGGTTCGGGTACTTCTTGATGACGCGAATCTCGCTCATGCGGAAGCCCTCTGAGGTCTAAGGTATCTTTGATTGCAGAGGAATCTGGACGTATCTCAATAGTATAAGGAATATCGCGCGCGGCGTCGCATAATGCTCGAGCGCGGGCCGCGCCCCTCCCGGTAAGGGCTTAGGCGGGGGTACCTGGTTTTAGTCTAATGCCGTTCGAGCCAGCGGCTCGCGCGGCAGTCGTGCTCAGCGGTAGCGGTCGTCCCGATCCCCGTACTGGCGTTCGCGGCGCTCGCGCCGTTCCTGTGCCTCGATTGTGAGCGTGGCGACCGGACGGGCCTCCAGGCGCTTGATACCGATCTCCTCACCGGTCTCGAGGCAATAGCCGTAGGTGCCATCGTCGATGCGCTTGAGCGCCTCCTCGATCTTGCGGATGAGCTTGCGCTCGCGATCGCGGGTGCGCAGCTCCAGGCTGAACTCCTCCTCCTGAGTCGCGCGATCGTTCGGATCGGGGAAGTTGGCGGCTTCATCTTTCATGTGCGAGACGGTGCGATCGACTTCCTCCATGAGGTCTCGCTTCCAGTTCAGCAGAATCTGCCGAAAATGCGACAGCTGCAGCTTGCCCATGTACTGCTCGCCGCGTTTGGCGACGTAGGGCTTGACGTTGCGCGGGCCGGCCAGAAGGCTGACCATCTCCGGGCCATCGCCCTCATCGGCGTCCGGCACGACGAGCCCACGGGCAGCCGCATTCGCGACGCTCGGACTGGACGGCTGGTGCCCCGGCTCGGCGGCTGAAGGCCCGTGGCTGGCCACGACCTCCACGGGCGCTCCCGGGCGCCGCGCACTCTGGCCGTCGGCTTTCACGGCGGCGAGCGGTTTGACCGTGGCTTTGGCGGCAGGTTTAGCCGCTGTAGCGGCTACCGCCTTGCTGCTGGCCGCGGCGGCGCGGCGCGGCTCCGGCCGCCGCGCTGGCGCCTTGGAGGCCACGGCTTTTTTCGGTTTGCTGCTCTTGGTTCCGGGCTTCTTGCCGGGCATGGACTCGCTCCTGACAGGCTCGCCGGTCATTTGAGAACGCGCGATTATACCGACGCGAGGAAGGGTGTACAGCGTGCAGGAAAATGTGCCCGCCGGCACGCACTTAGGGCAAGCTTCGCGCTGGCGGAGCCTGCCACTGCGCCGCACGGCGCTCGGAAATCACCTCGGTATAAATACCCCCGCGTACATTGAAGCGCGCGCGCAGGCGGATGAAGCGCGAGGCGAGGGTGCGCTGCAGATAATCGATGATCTCGTTGGTGACCGCCTCGTGGTAGGCACCGCGATCGCGAAAGGACCATATGTAGAGCTTGAGCGCCTTGAGCTCGACGCAGAGCCGATCTGGAATGTATTCGAGATCGAGCGTCGCGAAGTCGGGCTGCCCGGTGCGCGGACACAGGCAGGTGAACTCCGGTATGCGCATGCGGATGGTGTAGTCGTGCGCGGGAGCCGGATTGGCGAAGGTCTCGAGCTGCACGGACGCTGTAGTCGGCATGGCAGTATTCGGCATGGCGTGACGCTGCGATTTAAACCGCATCGAAAGCGGCGGGCGGATAATCTACACTACGGTATTGGTGAACAGGGCGGGATCGATGCGACTCAACAAGGTCAAGCTCGCGGGTTTCAAATCATTCGTCGATCCGACCTCGGTGCAGCTGCCGGGCAATCTCATCGGTGTGGTGGGTCCCAACGGCTGCGGCAAGTCCAACATCATCGATGCCGTGCGCTGGGTCATGGGCGAGCTCTCGGCGCGCCACCTGCGCGGGGACTCGATGGCCGACGTGATCTTCAACGGCTCGGCGGCCCGCAAGCCCATCGGTGCGGCCTCGGTCGAACTCGTGTTCGACAACACCGACGGCAAGATTGGCGGGGCCTACGCGAACTACAGTGAGGTTTCGCTCAAGCGCGCGGTCGCGCGCGATGGCAGCTCGGCCTATTACATCAATGGCGGGCGCTGCCGTCGCAAGGATATTACGCACCTGTTTCTCGGCACCGGTCTCGGATCGCGCAGCTACGCGATCATCGAGCAGGGCATGATTTCGCGGGTCATCGAGGCGCGTCACGACGACATGCGCGCCTTTATCGAGGAGGCCGCCGGCATATCGCTCTACAAGGAGCGGCGCCGCGAGACCGAGACCCGCATGGCTGAGACACGGGAGAATCTGGCGCGGCTGCAGGATCTGCGCGACGAGGTCGAGAGCCAGATCCGCCATCTGCAGCGCCAGGCCAATGTCGCGCGCCGCTATCAGGACTACAAAACCCAGGAGCGCACGCTGACCGCGGAGCTGTTGGCCTTGCGGCTGCGCGAGCTCGACAGCGGCGCCGAGGTGCAGGACAGCGCGGTGCGCGGCTGCGAGATCGCCATGCAGCAGGCGCTGGCCGATCAGCGCGCCGCCGAGGCCGCGCTCGAGAAGCAGCGCGAATTCCACAGCGAGCTGGGTGAGGAGGTGGCGCGCGTGCAGGGGCGCTACTACGAGCTCGGGGCCGAGGTCACGCGCACCGAGGAGAGCATCCGCTACGGCCGCGAGCGGCGCGAACGCGCCCGCAGCGATCTGACGCAGGTCGACGGCAACCTGGGCGCCCTGGGGCAGCAGATCGTGCGCGACGAGGAGCAACTCGAGGCCTTGCGCGCCGAGCTGGCCGAACTCGAGCCCCTGGCCGCGTCCCGGGCCGGGAGCGAAGCCGTGGCTGCCGCGGCGCTCGTGAGCGCCGAGTCGCAGCTCGCGGCCTGGCACGAGCGCTGGGAGAGCTTCAATCGCGAACTCGGCGCGGCCGCGCAGAGCGCGCAGGTCGAGGCGGCGCGTATCGAGCAGCTCGAAACCCAGAGTCATCGCCTCCAGGCGCACGGCGATCGGCTGGATCTCGAACACGAGGCGCAGCGCTCACTGCAGGCCGAGGCGCCGCTGGCCTCATTGAGCGAGCAGGAGGCTCGAGGCCGTGCCGCCGCCGACGCCCTCACGCTCGAGCTCGACGCGGTGCTCGCGCAGCTGCAGGGGCTGCGCTCGGCGCAGCAGCAGACCGATAGCCTGCTCGAGGACCTGCGCCGCGAGCGCGACCGCTCACGCGCCGAGCTCATGTCGCTCGACGCATTGCAGAGAGCGGCGCTGCGGGAAAAGAATCCACTGGCCGGAGCCTGGCTCGCGGGACGGCCTGAGCTCGAGGGGGCGCCGCGTCTGGCGCAAATGCTCGAAGTCGACGCGGGTTGGGAGCGCGGCGTGGAGACCGTGCTCGGCGACTATCTGGAGGCAGTGCGGGTCGAAGCGCTCGAGCAGCTCGAACCTTCCCTGGCCGGCCTCGACGGAGGCGCCGTGGGCTTCTTTGAAGGCGCGCCGGGCACGCCGGCGGCGCCGGACGGCACGCTCGCGGCGCACGTCAGAGGTCCGCCGGCCACGCTCGCGCTGCTCGTGCGCGTCCGTACGGCGCCGTCGCTGGCCGCGGCTCTGCGGCTGCGGCATGAGCTCGCGGCCGGAGAGTCGCTGATCACGGCCGGGGGCGAATGGATCGGCCGCGACTGGCTGCGCGTGAATCGCGGCGGCGACATGCACGCGGGTGTACTCGAGCGCGAGCAGCGGCTGAAGGGCTTGCGCGAGGCCTGCGCCGAAGCCGACCGGCGCGTGCTCGCACGGGAGGAGGAAATTGCCGCGCTGCGGGCCCAGGTGGCCTCGATCGAGCAGCAGCGCGATTCGATTCAGGGCCGGATCCAGCAGGCCCATCGCGAGCACGGCGAGCTGCGCGGGCGCCTGGAGGGGCTCAAGGCGCGGCTCGAGGAGTCGGCGCTGCGCCGCGGGCGCATCGAGGCCGAGCAGTCCGAGGTCGCGCTCGACGCGGCGCGCGCGCAGGAGAGTCTGCGACGCGCCCGCGAGGCGCACGAGGCGGCCATCGGGACGCTCGCGCGGCTGGACGATGCGCGCCTGGCGCTCGAGTCCGAGCGCGAGGCGCAGCGCGAGCACACCGCCACCGTACGAGCGCGGGCCCAGACCGCGCAGCTGGAGCTGCGCGAGAGTCTGATCCGGCTCGAGAGCCGTCGCGCCGGCCGTGTTTCGATGGAGAGCACGCTGCAGCGCATGCTCGAGCAACGCGCGGCGCTGGACGCGCAGCGCGCCGCTCTCGGGGTCGAGCTCGCGGACGGTGCCGCGCCCATCGCCGAACTGGAGCGGCGCTTGCAGGAGCATCTGGCGCGGCGCGTGGAGGTGGAGGAGGAGCTCGCCACCGCGCGGCGCGCCCTGGAGGACAGCGATCGCGAACTGCTCGCTGTGGACCAGCGCCGCCTTGGCGCCCAGCTGCGTGTCGAGGCGGCCCGCGAGGAGATGGAGGCGGCGCGGCTCGCGGCGCAGGGCTCGCGCTTACGGCGCGAGGGGCTGCTCGAGCAGTTCGCGGCCACCCATTGCGTGCTCGATGCCGTGCTCGGGAATCTCAGCGCCGAGGCGCAGATCGAGCCCTGGGAGCTGCGGCTCGGCCAGTTGCGGACCGACATCGAACAGCTCGGCCAGGTCAACCTGGCCGCGATCGATGAGCTCGCCGCGCAGAGCGAGCGCAAGGGTTATCTGGATCGGCAGTTCGCCGATATCAATGACGCGCTGGCGACGCTCGATCAGGCGATGCGCAAGATGGACCGGGAGACACGCACCCGCTTCGACGATACGTTCACCCGCATCAACGCCGGCCTGAAGGATAAATTTCCGCGCCTCTTCGGCGGCGGTCACGCCTATCTGGAGCTGGTCGGAGAGGATCCGCTGGCCGCGGGGGTTGCGATCATGGCGCGGCCGCCGGGCAAGCGCAACAGTACGATCGCGCAGCTCTCCGGTGGCGAGAAGGCGCTCACTGCAGTGGCGCTCGTGTTCTCGATCTTTGATCTCAATCCGGCGCCCTTCTGCTTGCTCGATGAGGTCGATGCGCCGCTCGATGAGAACAATGTGGGCCGCTTTTGCGATATCGTGCGCGAGATGTCCAGCCGCGTGCAGTTCATCTTCATCACCCATAACAAGGTCACCATGGAACTGGCCTCGCAGCTCATCGGCGTGACCATGAACGAGCCCGGGGTCTCGCGGCTGGTCGCGGTCGACATCGAAGAAGCCGTACGACTCGCGGCCACCTGACGCGCGGTAGACCCAAGCGCTCATCGGCAAATACATGGCGGCGCTGCGCTGGATTCTGTTGTTGGCGGGACTTGTGTTCCTGGGCGCGCTCACAATTTGGGAGTTGCGCCGGCCGCGACAGGCGCGCGGCACGGCCTCGCCGCCTCAGCCTCAGCCTCAACCGCCGTTCCAACGCAGCGAACCGGGACTCGGTGCCATCGACGAGGAGCCGGGGCCGCGCCCGGCCGCAGCCTCGAGCTGGGGTTCGCTCGGCTCCGGGCACGGCGAGGGCCGCCGCCGCATCGTACCCCCATTGCAGATCGAGCTGCCGCCTCAGGGGCGCAGTGAAGACGAATCGGCTCCGATCGAGCTCGACGTGCTGCCCGTGTTCGAATACGTCTCAGCCACTCCGCCGAGTGCGGCGAGCGATGCGCCGGCCGGCTCCGATGGGCTCGCCGAGCAGCCGATCGAGAGCGCGCCGGCCCCTCCCCAGGAGAGCGCCACGGTGCCTGTGGTCGACTGGCCGCCGGACGGGCAACGTCATATCGTCGCGCTGCGAATCGTGTCGGGCGAAGAGGAGCGGATGTCCGGGCGGGCCGTGCGGCTGGCGATCAGCGCCTGCGGCTTCGTGCACGGCCGCTTTGGTATTTATCACCAGCCCGGAGTC
>JBELAR010000094.1:0-9034 GCA_049508555.1 Steroidobacteraceae bacterium | reverse complement strand
CGGCTACTACCACTACTCGTATTCCGTGGTGCGCGGCTGCGATCGCATCGTGCCGGTGGATGTGTACGTGCCGGGCTGCCCGCCCACGGCCGAGGCGCTGCTCTATGGCGTGATCCAGCTGCAGCGCAAGATCGAGCGCCGCGCCGCCGCGGCCGCCTGAGCGCCCTCAAGGGATAGCACTCAGTGCCCGCGTATATCGAGGAGCTGGCCGCACGCGTGGAGGCGGCGTTGGGCTCGAGGGTGAAGCGCTATGCCTCGCGCGATGAGGAGTTCGCGATCGAAGTGGAGGTCGCCGATCTGCTCGAGGTCGCGCGTACACTGCGCGATGAGCCGCAGCTGCGCTTCGAGATGCTGATGGATCTTGCCGGCGTCGACTATCTCGATTACGGCCGGGTCGAGTGGCGCACGGCAGCGGCGACCGCGAGCGGCTTCAGCCGAGGAGTCAATCGCGCCGAGCCCCACACGCTGGCGGGCAAGCGGCGCTTTGCGGTCGTCTCGCAGCTGCTGTCGGTCACCTACAATCAGCGAGCGCGATTGCGCGTGTGGTGCGAGGATCTGGAGGATCCGGTAGTCGATTCCCTGACCGGCATCTGGGCCAGCGCCGATTGGTTCGAGCGCGAGGCCTTCGATCTCTTCGGCATCCTGTTTCGCGGCCATCCGGATCTGCGACGCATTCTGACCGACTACGGCTTCATCGGAAATCCGTTCCGCAAAGACTTTCCGCTCATCGGCAATGTTGAGGTGCGCTACGACCCGCAGCTCAAGCGCGTGATCTACGAACCCGTGAGCATCGAGCCGCGAGTGCTGGTACCGCGGGTGATCCGCCATGACAACCGTTATGACCCGGCGCTGCATGACTTGCCGCGCCAGGACGACACCTGATGGCTGAAATCCGCAACATGACGCTGAACTTCGGCCCGCAGCATCCGGCCACGCACGGCGTGCTCCGGTTGGTGCTGGAGATGGACGGCGAGGTGATCCAGAAGGCCGATCCGCATATCGGCCTGCTGCACCGGGCGACCGAGAAGCTGGCCGAGTCCAAGCCCTACAACCAGTCCATCGGCTACATGGACCGGCTCGATTACATGTCGATGATGTGTAACGAGCATTGCTACGTCATGGCCATCGAGCGGCTGCTCGGCATCGAGCCGCCGACGCGGGCCCAGTACATCCGCTCCATGTTCGATGAGATCACCCGGCTCCTGAACCACCTGCTGTGGCTCGGCACGCACGGGCTGGACGTGGGTGCCATGACGGTATTCCTGTTCTGCTTTCGCGAGCGCGAAGATCTCATGGACTGCTATGAGGCGGTTTCAGGCACGCGCATGCATGCGACCTATTACCGCCCCGGCGGCGTGTTTCGCGATCTGCCCGAGGCCATGCCGAAGTACTTCGCTTCGCGCTGGCGCAGTCAGAAGGAGGTCGATCGCCTCAACACGATTCGCTCCGGCTCGCTGCTGGATTTCATCGAGGCCTTTACCGTCAAGTTTCCCGCCTGCGTGGACGATTACGAGACGCTGCTGACCGACAATCGCATCTGGAAGCAGCGCACGGTGAATATCGGCGTGGTCTCGCCCGAGCGCGCATTGCAGCTGGGCTTCTCCGGTCCCATGCTGCGCGGCTCGGGCATCCCGTGGGATCTGCGCAAGAAGCAGCCTTACGCGGCCTACCCACAGCTCGATTTCGACGTCGCGGTCGGTGTGAACGGCGATTGCTACGACCGCTACCTCGTGCGGGTTGCGGAGATGCGCCAGTCCAACCGTGTGATCAAGCAGTGCGTGGACTGGCTGCGCGCCAATCCGGGCCCGGTCATGGTCGATGATCGCAAGGTGCGAGCGCCGAGCCGCGAGCACATGAAGGGCGACATGGAATCGCTGATTCATCATTTTAAATTCATGACCGAGGGCTATTGCGTCCCGGAGGGCGAGACCTATGCCGCGGTCGAAGCGCCCAAGGGCGAGTTCGGCGTTTTTCTGGTGTCGGACGGGGCCAACAAGCCCTATCGTCTCAAGTGCCGGGCGCCGGGCTTCGCGCACCTGGCATCCCTCGGTGAGATGTCCAAGGGACACATGCTGGCCGATCTCGTGGCGGTCATCGGTACTCAGGATATCGTCTTCGGGGAGATCGATCGCTGATGAACGCGCAGAGCGCCAGGACCGCAGTGCTGTCGGAACACACCCGCCGGGAGATCGATCACTGGGTCGCGAAATTTCCGCCGGGCCGGCAGCGCTCGGCCGTGCTCTCGGCCCTGCGTGCCGCACAGGAACAGAACCATGGCCATCTGAGCGCCGAGCTCATGGACGCGGTCGCGCATTATCTGCAATTGCCGCCCATCCAGGTTTACGAGGTCGCAAGCTTCTATTCGATGTTCGAGACGCGGCCCTGCGGCCGTCACCACCTGAGCGTGTGCACCAACATCTCCTGTTTGCTGCGCGGTGGGGAGGAGATCCTCGCCCATGTGGAAGCCAGGCTCGGCATCCGGGTCGGTCAGAGCACGCCCGATGGCCGTATCTTCCTCAAGCGTGAGGAGGAGTGCCTCGCCTCCTGCACCGGCGCGCCGATGCTCATGGTCGATCACGTCTATCATGAGCATCTCACGCCGGAAAAGGTCGATCGGATTCTCGCCGAGCTCGACTGAGAGCGATACGGAGCGCCATGACCGACTGGGAACAGCAACGCAATCTGACGTGTCTGGAGACGCTCAAATACGAGCCGTCCTGGACCCTGGAGACCTATGAGCGCATCGGCGGCTATGAGGTCTGGAAGAAGATTCTGGCCGAGCGGCCGGCGCGCGATCAGATCATCGAGCAGGTCAAGTCCTCGGGCCTGCGCGGACGCGGCGGCGCTGCCTTCCCGGTTGGTGTGAAGTGGAGCTTCATGCCGCGCAACGCAACCATGCAGAAGTACGTGGTGTGCAATTCCGATGAGAGCGAGCCGGGCACCTGCCACGATCGCGATATCCTGCGCTATAACCCGCACTCACTGATCGAGGGCATGGCGATCGGCGGCTATTGCATGAATGCCACGGTCGGCTATAACTACATCCGCGGCGAATTTCTGGGCGAACCGGCGCCGCGCTTCGAGGCCGCACTGCAGGAGGCTTACGCGGCCGGGCTGCTCGGCAGAAACATTCGCGATTCCGGCATCGACTTCGATCTGCACAGCTTCATCGGCGCGGGCGCCTACATCTGTGGGGAGGAGACGGCCCTGCTCGACTCGCTCGAGGGCAAGACCGGCAAGCCGCGCTTCAAACCGCCGTTTCCCGCCGCCTTCGGTCTCTACGGCATGCCGACCACGATCAACAATACCCAGAGCTTCGCCTCGGTACCGACCATATTGCGCAAGGGGCCGCAATGGTTTGCGGCACTCGGGCCGAAGAACTCGGGCGGTACGGCGATATTCTCGGTCTCCGGGCACGTCAACCGGCCGGGCAATTTCGAGGTGCCGCTCGGGATTCCCTTCGCCGAGCTGCTCGAGCTGGCCGGCGGCATGCTGGGGGGACGCGCGCTCAAGGCTGTGATTCCCGGTGGCTCATCGGTGCCGGTCGTGCCGGGCGAGGTCATGCTCCGTACCAACATGGACTACGACTCGCTCAAGGCGGCCGGCTCGAGCATCGGCTCGGCGGCCGTGATCGTCATGGATGAGACGACCTGCATGGTGCGCGTGCTCGAGCGCCTCGCGCGCTTCTACATGGCTGAATCCTGCGGCCAGTGCACGCCCTGCCGCGAGGGCACGGGCTGGCTGGACCGAACCCTCAAGCGCATCCTCGCGGGCGAGGGCAAGCGCGCGGATCTTGGCCTGTTGCTCGATGTGGCCAATCGCATCGAGGGACACACGATCTGCGGCCTGGGCGATGCAGCGGCGTGGCCCGTGCAGAGCTTCCTCAAGCATTTCGGTGCCGAGTTTCAATACATGGTCGATCACGGCGGGCGCAGCATCGTCGGGGCGGAGCGCGCGACAGCATGAACGAAGAGCTGGTCAACATCGAAGTGAACGGTGTCGCGATGAAGGCGCGCAAGAACGAGGTCATCATGCGCGCGACCGATCGCGAGGGCGTGTACATCCCGCGCTTCTGCTACCACGACAAACTGCCGATCGCGGCCAACTGCCGGATGTGCCTGGTCGAGGTCGAGAAAGCCCCCAAACCCTTGCCGGCCTGTGCCACGCCGGTCACGGAGGGCATGAAGATCCACACGCACTCGGCCAAAGCCATCGGCGCCCAGCGCGCGACAATGGAGTTCCTGCTCATCAACCATCCGCTCGATTGCCCGATCTGCGATCAGGGGGGCGAGTGCGAGCTGCAGGATCTCGCCCTGGGCTTCGGCCGCGACGTGTCGCGATTCGCCGAGCGCAAGCGCGTGGTCAAGGACAAGAATCTCGGGCCCCTGATCTCCACCGATATGACACGCTGCATCCATTGCACGCGCTGTGTGCGCTTCGGACAGGACGTCGCCGGCATCCAGGAGCTGGGCGCAACCGGACGCGGTGAGCACATGGAGATCGGCACCTTCATCGAGCACAGCGTCGATCATGAGCTCTCGGGCAACATCATCGATCTGTGCCCGGTCGGCGCGCTCAACAGCAAGCCCTTCCGCTACCGCGGCCGCGGCTGGGAGATGACGCAGTATCCGCTGATTTCCCCGCATGATGGGGTCGGCACGCAGATCTACGGTCATGTGTTGCGCGGCCGCCTCATGCGTGTCGTACCGCGTGAGTGTGAGGAGATCAACGAGACCTGGATCGCCGATCGCGATCGCTTCAGCTATGAAGGCATCTACAGCGAGGATCGCCTGCTCACCCCGCAGCTGCGGCACAGCGATGGCAGCTGGCGCGAGGTGGAGTGGGATGTCGCGCTCAACGCAGCGCGCGACACGCTCAGCGCGGCCGCAGCCGCAGCCGCAGCCGCAGCCGCTGGGGCCGCTGGGGGCGTTGGCTTGCTGGCGCATCCTTCCAGCACGCTCGAGGAGCTCTATCTGCTCGCGCGTCTGGCCGAAGGCCTGGGCAGCGGCCACATCGATCATCGTCTGAGGCAGCGCGATTTCCGCGATCAGGCCGCTGACGCGCCCGCGCCGGGCTTAGGCTTGCCGATCGCTTCGATTGACGCACTCGACGCGCTGCTCGTGGTGGGCTCGAACCTGCGCCACGAATTGCCCCTGATCGCCCACCGGGTCCGCAAGGCGAGCCTGCGCGGGGCGCAGATCCATTTCATCAATCCCGTGCTCTTTGACTATCACTTCAAGCTCGGACAGTACCGGGTCGCGCCCGGCCCGCACGCTGTCGCCGAGCTCGCCGCCGTGCTGCGCGCGGCTCTCGGTGATGCTCCGGCACCGGCCGGGGTCGCGGCCCTGCTCGAGGGTGTGCAGGCGGCGGCGGCGCACCACGCGATCGCCGAGTCTCTGCGGGGTGCCGGGCCGCGCGCGATCTGGCTCGGCGCGCTCGCCATACGCGGTGGGCATTACAGCGAGCTGCGGGCGCTGGGCCGTGCGCTCGCCGTCGCCACCGGTGCCAGTTACGGCGAACTGGCCGAGGGTGGCAATGCCGCGGGCGCCTATCTGGCCGGCGTGCTGCCGCACCGCGGGCCCGCCGGCCTGCAGCGCGCCGCGCCTGGACTCGACGCCCGCTCGATGCTCGAGCAGACACTGCCGGGTTACCTGCTGCTGCACTGTGAGCCCTGGGCGGATGCATCGCTGCCCGGTGCGCTCGATACGCTCGCCAGATCACCCGGGGTGGTGGCCGTGGGCGCGTTCGCGAGCGCGGAGATGCGACGCGTGGCAAAAGTGCTGCTGCCGGCCGGCACCTTCGCCGAGACGTCGGGCACCTACGTGAGTCTGGAGGGCCGCTGGCAGAGCCAGAGCGGGGCGGCAAAACCACTGGGTACGTCGCGTCCCGCCTGGAAGATTCTGCGTGTGCTCGGCAATCTGCTGGATCTGCCCGCGTTCGAATACGAATCCTCCGAGCAGATCCGCGACGAACTCAAGGCGCGCGTCGAGGCGATGCCCGCGGCGGCGCAGCCGCAGCAGCTCGCCACGCCCGGCTCCGGCATTCACGCCGAGCCCGTGATCGATATCGGCATGTATGAGATCGATCCGGTGTTGCGCCGTGCCGGCGCACTGCGACGCACGCTTGATGGCCGCGCCCGCAGTCCGGTCAATGCCGGAGCCGCCTCTTGACGACGTTGAACGCAGCGTGGGCGGCCCTGCCGTCCTATGTGCATTCGACCCTGGTCACGGTGTTGCTCACCGTGACGCTGATCATATCGGTTGCGCTGCTGACGCTCTGGGAGCGCAAGCTCATCGGTTGGATGCAGATGCGCATCGGGCCCAACCGCGTGAAGATCTTCGGCTTCGCCGCAGGTCTCGGCCAGCCATTCGCCGACGTCATCAAACTGCTGATCAAGGAAGTCATCGTACCGGCGCGCGCCAACAAGGTGCTGTTCGCGCTGGCGCCGGCGATCACGCTGATTCCCGCATTCGCCTCCTGGGCGGTGGTGCCGCTGGCACCGAACTACGCCATCGCGAATGTGGATGCGGGTCTGCTCTACGTGCTGTCGCTGACCTCGATGGGCGTTTACGGGGTGATTCTGGCCGGCTGGGCCTCGAATTCGAAATACGCGTTTCTCGGCGCCATGCGCTCCGCGGCGCAGATGGTGGCTTACGAGATCGCGATGGGCTTTGCGCTGGTCGGCGTGCTGATGGCCGCGGGCAGCTTGAATCTCGGAATCATCGTGGCGCGGCAGCACGGAGGTCCGCTCGCCTGGAACTGGTTCTGGCTCTGGCCCATGTTCCTGGTGTATTTCATCTCCGGCATCGCCGAAACCAATCGCGCGCCGTTTGACGTCGCGGAGGGGGAATCGGAGATCGTCGCGGGTTTTCACGTGGAATACTCGGGCATCGCCTTCGCGCTGTTCTTCCTGGCCGAGTACGCCAACATGATCCTGATCTCCGGACTCACCGCCGCGTTCTTTCTGGGCGGCTGGCTCAGTCCCTTCGAAGGCTATCCGGGCATCGGCGCCACGGTACTCGGTCTGCCCGGCACGCACTGGCTGGTGCTCAAGATCTTCGGGCTGCTGTGCCTCATGATCTGGTTTCGCGCGACCTTTCCGCGCTACCGCTACGATCAGATCATGCGCCTGGGCTGGAAGATTCTGATCCCGGTGACGCTGGTGTGGATTGCAGCGGAAACGGCGATGCTCACGTTCCGGGTCGGACCCTGGAAGACCTAGTTTGAATCATTGCGGGTAGCAACATGGCTTTCGTCAATCCGATCAAGACCTTCATGCTCACCGAACTGCTGCACGGCATGACGGTCACGGCGCGCTCGTTTTTCCGGCGCAATGTGACGGTGCAGTATCCGGAGGAGAAGACGCCGCAGTCGGTGCGGTTTCGTGGCCTGCATGCGCTGCGACGCTACGCCAACGGGGAGGAGCGCTGCATCGCCTGCAAGCTGTGCGAGGCTGTGTGTCCGGCGCTGGCGATCACCATCGACTCGGACGTGGCGGCGGATGGCACACGGCGCACCACACGCTACGACATCGATCTGTTCAAATGCATCTACTGCGGCTTCTGCGAGGAGGCCTGTCCGGTCGATGCGATCGTGGAGACCCGCATCCACGAATATCATATGGAGCATCGGGGGGAGAACATCATGAACAAGGACAAATTGCTGGCGGTCGGGGAGCGTTACGAGGCCATGATCAGCGCCGATAAGGGCGCGGATGCACGTTACCGCTGAGACCCCGCCTTGCTGCCGCTGATACTGTTTTACAGCTTCGCGACCGTGCTGGTCGCGGCGGGACTGGGCGTGATCCTGTCGCGCAATCCGGTGCATTCGGCGCTGAGCCTGGTGCTGTGCTTCTTCACCAGCGCGGTCCTGTGGCTGCTGATCGAGGCCGAGTTCCTCGCCATCGTGCTGGCCCTGGTCTACGTCGGCGCCGTCATGGTGCTGTTCCTGTTCGTGATCATGATGCTCGACATCGATCTGGAGGAACTGCGCCGCGGCTTCACGCGCTATCTCTGGCTCGGGGTACTCACCGCGGCGCTGGTCGTGGCGGAAGTGGCGGGCGTGGTGCTGACGCGCAAGCTCGGCATCGACGTGACCCGCGGCGCTGCACCGCTGCCCGAGGGCTACAGCAATACGCGCGAGCTCGGTGCGCTGCTCTATGGCGTGTACGCCTATCCGCTGGAGATCGCGGCGATGTTATTGCTCGTGGCCATCGTGGCGGCGATCGCGCTGACTTTGCGTCACCGTCAGGGACTGAAGGTCCAGAACATCTCCAGGCAGGTCGCTGTGCGGGCCAGCGAGCGCGTGCGGCTGGTCAAGATGGACTCGGAGGATCGCAAGTGATCACGCTGGGCCATATGCTGACGCTCTCGGCAATACTTTTTGCGCTCTCGGTAGCCGGCATATTTCTCAACCGACGCAACGTCCTGCTGCTGCTCATGTGCATCGAGCTGCTGATGCTGTCGGCGAACTTCAATTTCGTCGCCTTCGCCCGCTATCTCGGCCGGCTCGACGGGCAGATCTTCGTCTTCTTCGTGCTCACCGTGGCTGCGGCCGAGTCGGCCATCGGTCTCGCCATCATCGTCGTGCTGTTCCGCGAGCGCCGCAGCATCGACGTCGAGCAACTCGACCGCCTCAAGGGCTGATAGTCAGCGTACCGAAAAGCATTCCCATGAACCCAACCCTTTTGCTTGCGATTGCGCTGCTACCGCTGATCGCCTCGCTCCTCGCCGGGCTCGCAGGCAAGTGGATCGGCCGGGCAGGGGCCGCGATCGCCACGATCGCCGCCGTCACTGCATCCTGCCTGCTCTCGCTGTTCGTCCTCAAGCAGCTGGTGTTAGATCAGGTCCCGAATTTCGACGCCACGGTCTATAGCTGGCTCGTCACGGACGGCGTGCACATGCAGGTCGGATTCCTGGTCGATCGCCTCAGCGCGCTGATGATGGTCGTGGTGACTTTCGTCTCGCTGTGCGTGCACATCTATACGGTCGGCTACATGGATGACGATCCGGGTTATCAGCGCTTCTTCGCCTAT
>JBELAR010000093.1:0-9248 GCA_049508555.1 Steroidobacteraceae bacterium | reverse complement strand
CTCGGCGCAGTTCAACGCCGCCAGAGTGCAGGGGCAACTCGATGTGGAGGAAGCGGCGGACGGACCGCTCGGTCATCTGGCGCAATTGCCGGGACTCGGCGCGCTCTCGATTCATCTGCGCCTGAATGGGCCGCGTGCGGCCGTGACGGCGACGCTGGCGGCAAGCGCCGGCACGCTGCAGGCGCAGGCCCAGGGCCGGGTGAATCTGCGCTCGGGAGCGGCCTCGATCGCACTGAGTCTCGACGCGCAGGCCATGGCGCCGCGGCCGGACGTAGCGTGGCAAAGTCTGCAGCTCAAGGGTCAATGGGAGGGCCCGATCGACAAACCTCAGGCCGCCGCGCAAGTCAAGGTGACCGGTCTTGCGCTGCCTTCGGTCCATCTGCAGTCGCTCACCGCGCAACTGCAAGGGGAGCGCGGCTCACTGCAGCTCGATGCCAAGTCCGGCGGTATCGTGCTGCCCGGCGAGTTCGCCTCGCTGCCGGGAGAGGGCGTCCTCAGCCTGCAGGCGCGGATGCGACTGGATCAGCCGGCGTACCCGATCGAATTCAGCCTCTCGCATCCGAGCATCAGCGCCACGGGTCGTTGGAGCGGCGGCATCAGCGCCGGGGTCGGCTCGATCACGGCCCGCGTCGAGGATCTCAAACCATTTGCAGCCCTCGCGGCGCTCGATGTCAGCGGCCGCGGCACGCTCGAGGCGCAGGTGCGCACCCGCACGGACAGCGCGCGCATCGAGCTCTCGAGCTCGCTTGCGGTCACGGGTGGTCAGTGGCCGCTGGCGGCACTGCTCGAGCCGATGGCCACGGTCAATGGCGCCATGCGCTTCGATGCGCGCGGTTTCGAAATCGAGCGCGCGCAGCTGAACGCGGGCGCCACGCAGGTATCCGCGCGCGGCGCGCTCAAGGATGACGTGTTCGATCTGCACTGGACGGCGGGGGTCGCAGACCTGCGCCCACTCTCGCCGCACCTGGCAGGCAGCGCCAAAGGCAGCGGTCAACTGCAGGGCCGCTCGCCGCGGCTGACACTCGCCGCCGACATGAGCGGTGAGCTGAAGGTCGACGGCCTCCCGAGCAGCGCGCTGCGGCTGAGCCTGCGCGCGCGTGGTCTGCCGGCCGAGCCGAGCGCGGATCTGCAGTGCAGCGGCACGCTCGATGGTGCTCCAATCGAGTTCGATGCGAGTGTGCTGCAAGATCCGCACGGCGCACTGGCGGCCACGATCCGGCGCGCACAATGGCGCAGCGCCGAGGCCAGCGGTGAATTGCAACTACCGCGCGATGCAGGTGCGCTCAGCGGCCATGTCAGCCTGCGCATGGCGCACGTCGAGGATCTCGATCGCCTGCTCGATCAACCCCTCCAGGGCAGCTTCGATGCGCGGCTGGATCTCGATGGCGCCGCGCCGGGCGGTCGCGCGCAGCTCACGCTCTCGGCCAAGGATCTGGGCCTGAGCGCGCAGCGGCTGCAGACCCTGCAGGTGTCGGGCAGTGTCGCGGCGCTGAGCACGCAGCCGGTGGTATCGCTCGAGCTCGCGGCACAGGGACTAATCGGAGCGGTCCCGATCAGCCTGCAGGGGCGGGCGGCCGGCCCGCTCGGGGCGCTGGGCCTGCAGCTCACCGCGAGCAGCCAGGGCAATGCGAGCACAGGCGCGCAGGTGAAGCTCGCCGCGACACTCGATGCCGGGCATCGCGCGCTGCAGTTGCGCACGCTCGTGGCGCAATACCAGGGCCAAACGCTGCAATTGAGCGCTCCCGCCCAGCTCTCCTTTGCCCAGGGCATCTCGGCGCAAGGCGTGCATCTGGCGCTGGCCGGAGGCGGGCACGTCGATGTCGAGGCGCAGTTGCAGGGCGGGGAGGCCGGCCCCACCGGGACTTTGAGCTTCAAGGCGAGTGCGCTGCGCGGCGCGAGCGGCCCGGCCCGCGCCTTGCCGGCGCTCGACATCGACGCCGGGGCGCAGCTGCAGGGCAACGTGGCGCAACTGAAGCTGCAGGTCCAATCCGGTCCGCGCCTGCACTTTGAGGCCTCGGGCCAGGCGCCGTTGAATTCCTCGGCGCCGATCGCGCTGCAGCTCAATGGCGAATTGGATCTCGCGCTCGCCAATCCGGTGCTCGAGGCGAGTGGGCAGCGCTTGCTGGGCGAGGCGCACCTGGCCGCCGCGGTGAGCGGTACGCTCGCGGCGCCGAAGGCCCAGGGGACGCTCACGCTCTCGAAAGCGGATCTGCAGGACTATCCGCGCGGACTGCACCTGAGCGCCATCAGCGCCACACTGGCGGCCGACGGCGACCACGTGCAGCTGCAGCAGCTCAGCGCGCGCGCCGGTTCGGGTACGGTGTCGGCCAACGGCAGCGTCGGCCTGGGCGCCGATATGCCGGTGGATATCAAAGTGCAGGCCAGCGCCGCGCAGACCCTCACGAGCGATCTGATCACGGCGAGCGTGGACACGCGCCTCACGCTGGGCGGCGCCCTGCGCCGCAGTCTCAACATCGGCGGCAGCCTGCACATCATTCGCGCCGACATCAATATTCCAAGCGCGTTTCCGCCCGACGTGGCCGTGCTCGACGTGCGCCGCGCCGGCCGCCAGGTCACGCCGCGCGAGGACACGACGCTGGAGCGGATCAATCTGGATGTCGCGGTCGATGCGCCGCGCGCGGTATTCGTGCGCGGTCGCGGTCTCAATGCCGAGGTGGGCGGAACACTGCACGTGGGCGGAACCGTCGCCGACCCGGACATCAGCGGCGGCTTTGATCTGCGCAACGGCAGCGTCGCCGTGGCCGGCGCCAATCTGCAGTTCACCAGCGGGCAGCTCAGCTTCAACGGCACGGGCGTGCACAAGAGGATCGATCCGAGCCTCGACTTCACGGCGGAAAAAACCATCAACGGCATCGACGCGAAACTGAATGTCGGGGGCTTTGCCGACGCGCCCACGATCACATTGAGCAGCACGCCCGAGCAGACTCAGGACCAGATCCTCTCGATGATTCTCTTCGGCGTGCAACCCGCGCAGCTCTCGACACTGCAGATCGCGCAGATTGCCGCCGCCCTGGCCAGCATGACCACCGGCCTCGGCAATGGCTTCAGTCCGCTCAGCGCCGTGCAGCGCAAACTGCGCCTGGATCGCCTGGCCATCAGCGGCAGCAGTACGCCCGGCAGCGGCAGCACCACTCCGAACGTTCCGGGCGCGGTCGCCGCCAGTAACAACACCGCGGCGACCATCGAGGCCGGACGCTACATCTCGCGCCGCGTGTTTGTCGGTGCCAAGCAGACCACGAACGGCTCGAGTCAGGCCGAGGTACAGGTGGATCTGACCACGCACCTGAAAGTCGACACCGTGCTGGGCACGGGCGGCGGAACGCTGCAGGGGGCGACGCCGCAGAACGATCCGGGCAGCAGCGTCGGCTTGAGCTTTCAGCTCGAATACTGAACGGGCGGCTTGAGCGCGCAGTATTCCGAAAAGATTCCGAGCTCGACGTGCCGATGCACCTCGATGAAGCCGGCGCGGCGCAGTGCTTCCTCGATGGATGCCGGAGAGGCGCAGGCCTCGATCGTGTCCCAGTAATAGCGCATGAGCTGCGGCATGTCGACGTGGCGGGCCACGAGTCGCGCGGCCAGCGGAATCACGCCGCGCAGATAGAGCCGCAGCAGCGCACGGGAGCGGCCGCGTTCGGGCCGCGTGAGCTCGAGCAGGCAGAGGCGTCCGCCGGGTTTCAACACGCGCTGGAACTCACGAAAGGCCAGCGACAGATCGCCGATATGTCGCAGCGCATAGCCCATGCTCAGGAAATCCGCCGCGGCGTCGGGCGCCGGAATGGCTTCGGCGCTGCCGCAGATCAACCGCAGGCCCGGGGGCACCTGGGCGTTGCGGATCATGCCCGCGCTCGGATCCACGCCGAGCACACGGCAGGGATCCCCGACGATGCGCGCCGCGGCCCGCGCGACCAGCCCGGTGCCGGCGCCGATGTCGAGCACGTTCATGCCGCGGCAAAGCCCGGCGCGCAGCAGCGCGCGACGCCGATACCATGAGCCGCTGCCCAGCGCGAGGATGCGCTCGACCCGATCGTAGTCAGCCGCCGTGCGATCAAACAGATCGAGCACCCAGCCGCGGCGATCCGCCTCGCTCCGATAGTAGGCCTCCAGCGGCGGGTGCGGGGCCTTCAAGACCCTTGGCGTGATCGGCACCGCTCGAGGCTACTCCCTGTGGCGGGCGGATGCCACGATACCGCTATAGTAGGCACCGGGCGCACTGGAGAGTTCGTTGGCCACGTTTCTGCTCACGTTCGGCGCATTGTTCACGATCGTCAATCCGCTCTCGGGCGCGTTCATATTCTTCGGCGCCACGCGCCAACTCGGGCCTCGCGTGCGCGCTCAGACATCGCGCTGGGTCGCGATCTACGCCTTCTGCATCGTGAGCGCATCGCTCTACGTGGGCGCTTACGTCTTGAGCTTCTTTGGCATCTCGCTGCCCGTACTGCGGGTCGCCGGCGGCATCGTAATCTCGATGTCGGGCTGGCGGATGCTCAACGAGCCGGATGTGACCGAGCAGCGGCGCAGCGAGACCCCGCGGCCGCGCTCGATGGGCCTGCCTCCGAGCCGCCTCGCCTTCTACCCGCTGACCATGCCGCTCACCACCGGCCCGGGCACGATCTCGGTGGCGATCTCACTCGGGGCGGGCCGCCCGAGTGGCTTCCACGTCGCAACGCTGGCCTTCTTCATCGAGACCCTTGGCGCGGCGGCGCTGCTGGCGTTGCTGATCTATGGGTTCTACCGCCATTCGATGCGGCTCGCGGAGCTGATCGGCCCGACCGGCACGACCATCGTGGTGCGCCTATCGGCTTTTCTGCTGTTCTGTATCGGCATCCAGGTGCTCTGGAACGGAGCTGCGCAGTTGCTCGCGTCGCTCAGGCCATAACACACATGCTTATAGAGACATGCCGCGCTTTGAGGCTGACGGGTACCAGGGTCTGGCTTACGTTAATGTAAGCCAGACCCTGGTACCCGTCAGCCTCAGATAGCAGCAATTCTCTACAATCATGCGCTTTTGGGTTTTCAGGGCTGAGCGAGCGCGCGCATGCGCAGCGTCTCGATCAGACCGCGAACGGCCAGCTCGATCAAACCCAGCACCTGCGCGAACTGCGCCGGACCCCCGTAGTAGGGATCGGGCACATCGCGCAGCGGCTGTCCCGGCGCGAAATCGAGCAGGCGGTGTAGCTGCGCGGTGGCCTTGGCGGGCGCGAGCGAGAGCGCATCGAGGCGGTTGCGCTCATCCATCACGATGATCCAGTCGAAGCGCTCGAAGTCCTCGGCCACGAGCCGCCGGGCGCGCAGCTCGGACATATCGATGCCTTGCGCCTTCGCGACGCGCTGGGTGCGCGGGTCCGGCGCGGCGCCCAGGTGGTAGTCGTGGGTCGCGGCTGAATCGATCTCGATATCAAGTCCGGGAGCGAGCCGCGGCGCCAGATGACGGAACACGGCCTCGGCCGTGGGCGAGCGGCAGATGTTCCCCATGCACACGAAAAGGATACTAAAAGTACGTTTAGTTTCAGTCACATGAGATCTATTTATTAGCCACTACTGCAGATCATGCGCGGCCGTATTGACGCGGCGGAGCGGTGTCTGCGATGCCTTGCGCCACGATCTCGTAGGAGCGCAGGCGCGCACTGTGATCGAAGATCTGCGAGGCGATCATGAGCTCGTCGGCCCCGGTGCGGCTCACGAATTCGCTCATGGCTCGCTGTACCACCTCGGCCGTTCCCACCGCCGAGCAGGTCAGTACCTGATCGAGCACGGCGCGCTCCTGCGGCCCGATGCGCTCGATGTATCCCTCCACGGGCGGTGGCAATTGCGAGGGTCGCCCGCCGCGCAGATTCACGAACGCCTGCTGCATCGAGCTCGCGAGATATCGAGCCTGCTCGAGCGTGTCGGCGGCGAATACGTTGAAACCGAGCATGACGTAGGGCCGGGCCAGCTGCGCCGAGGGCCGAAACTGCGCCCGATAGAGTGCCAGCGCGGGCTGCAACTGCGCCGGCGCGAAGTGCGAGGCGAATGCATAGGGCAGTCCGAGCAGCGCCGCGAGCTCGGCGCCATAGAGGCTCGAGCCCAGGATCCACAACGGCACCTTGAGAGCGGTGCCGGGCACCGCGCGCACTTTTTGCCGCGGCGCGCTCGAGAAGTAGTCGGCGAGCTCCTGCACGTCGAGTGGGAACTGCTCCGGATCGGTATCGAGGTGGCGGCGCAGCGCACGCGCGGTGAGCTGATCGGAGCCCGGCGCGCGTCCCAAACCTAAGTCGATGCGTCCCGGATAGAGCGACTCGAGGGTGCCGAATTGCTCGGCGATCACGAGCGGGGAGTGATTGGGCAGCATGATGCCGCCGGCGCCCACGCGTATGCGCGAAGTGCCGCCCGCGACGTAGCCGATCAGTACCGCGGTTGCGGCGCTGGCAATGCCCGGCATGCCGTGGTGCTCGGCGAGCCAGTAGCGCCGATAGCCCCAGCGCTCGGCGTGACGCGCCAGGTCCAAGCTGTGGCGGAAGGACTGGGCGGCGTCGCTCCCCTGGGTGATCGGGGCCAGATCCAGGACTGAAAGGGGAGTCATGGATGCTATTTTGGGGCAGCGTGGACCATCTCAACGGCCCGGAACGGGCCGCTCGCGCGCGCCATTGGTCATAACGTAGGATTGTCTTTCATGATCAGGTACTTGAAGATATCTTGTCAGGGCTCGTGCAACCTAAGGCGCCAAACCCCTTCTAACTGCCCACGCCCCCTGGCGATCAGTCTGTAAGACTATGCATCGATGAACGATACCACCACCGCGCTGCCCAAAGCCGAGGCCACGCGGGCCGAACCGACCTCTCCGAGCCTGCTGCGGCGCGTTTTGCGCCTGCGCGTGGCCATCGTGCTCGTGTTGCTCGCGCTCGCCATCGTCTGGATCGTGCACCACGGTGTGAGCTCGCCTTCCGGGCCGCCGTCCAACGCCGGCAACGGCAAGGACGATCCGGTCGCAGTGTCCGTGGCGAGCGCTGCCACGGGCGAGATACCGGAGAGCATTCCGGCCCTGGGCACGGTGACGCCGCTGGCCACGGTCACGGTCAAGACTCAGATCAGCGGCCAGCTGGTGCAGGTGGCCTTCAAGGAAGGGCAGATGGTGCAGCAGGGGGATTTCCTGGCGCAGATCGATCCGCGGCCGTACCAGGCTGCCTTGGATCAGGCACAGGGCAATCTGCGGCGCGATCGCGCGCTGCTGGCCAACGCCAAGCTGGATCTCACGCGCTACGAGGGACTCGTGGCCGAGGACTCCATCGCCAAGCAGCAGCTCGATACCCAGGCGTCGCTGGTCGAGCAGTACGAGGGCACCGTGGTCGGCGATGAGGCCCAGGTGGCCACCGCGAAGATCAATCTGCAGTACACGCACATCGTCTCGCCGGTCTCCGGCCGGGTCGGGCTGCGCCAGGTGGATGCCGGCAACTACGTGACGCCCGCGGATACCAACGGACTGGTCGTGGTCACACAGCTGCAGCCGATCACCGTGATCTTCCCGGTGCCGGAGGACAATGTACGCACGATCAGCCGGCGGCTGCGCGAGGGCACGAGCCTCGCGGTCACGGCCTACGATCGCACCAACACCGTCAAGCTGGCCGAAGGCAAGCTGCTGACTGTGGACAATCAGATCGATCCGACGACCGGGACGATCAAGCTGCGGGCGGAGTTCGATAACAAGGACGGCTCGCTGTTCGCCAACCAATTCGTCAACGTCAGGCTGCTGGTGGATGTATTGCACGATCAGATCGTGATTCCGAGTGCCGCCGTGCGCCGCGGCGCGCCCAACGGCGTGGCCACGACCTTCGTCTACCGGCTCAAGGGCCGCGACCAGGTGTCGGTCGAACCGGTCACGCTCGGGCAGTCGGACGGCGATCGCGTCGCGGTGCTCGCGGGCCTTGCGGTCGGCGATGTTGTGGTCACGGAAGGGGCCGATCGGCTGCGCGAAGGCGCCGCCGTGGTCCTTCCCGGTGCCGTCACGCAGGCCGCACCGCCGAGTTCGCGGGCGGGCGCGGCCCATTAGCGACGCGGCGCATCGGGCGCAATGAATCCGTCCAGAATCTTCATCCTGCGACCGGTCGCGACGTCGCTGTTCATGATCGCGATACTGCTGGTCGGATTGCTGGCCTTCCGGCGCCTGCCCCTCTCAGCGCTGCCGGAAGTCGCCTACCCGACGATCGAAGTACAGACCTTCTATCCCGGCGCGAGCCCCGAGGTCATCACCTCGGGGATCACCGCGCCGCTCGAGAAGCAGTTCGGGCAGATGCCGGGCCTCGCGCGCATGTCCTCGACCAGTTCCGCGGGCGCGTCGGTCATCACCTTGCAGTTCGATCTGAGCCTGGACATCGATGTTGCCGAACAGGAAGTTCAGGCCGCCATCAGCGCGGCGCAAAACCTCGTGCCGCAGGATCTGCCGGCCCCGCCCATATACGCGAAGTTCAATCCGGCCGACGCGCCCGTGATCACGCTCGGGGTCACCTCGCAGGTCATGCCGCTCACCGAGGTGGAGGATCTGGCCGATACCCGCATCGCGCAGAAGATCTCCCAGCTCAAGGGCGTCGGGGTCGTCAGCCTCAGCGGCGGCCAGCGGCCGGCCGTGCGGGTACTGGTCAACGCCCAGGCGCTCGCGGCCTATGGGCTCAATCTGGACGATGTGCGCACCACCATCAACGTCGCCAATCAGAACGGACCGAAGGGAACCCTGGACGGAGCGATGCGCGCCTACGCGATCAACGCCAACGATCAGCTCAAGACCGCGACGGAATACGGCGACATCGTGATCGCCTATCGCAACAACGCGCCGGTCCGCCTGCACGACGTTGCCCGGTTGCTCGCGAGCGCCGAGAACACCAAGCTCGGCGGCTGGATGAACGGCACCGAGGCGCTGTTGCTCAACGTGCAGCGCCAGCCGGGCGCGAATGTCATCGAAGTCGTCGACAGCATCGAGGCGATGCTGCCGGAACTGCGCGCCTCGTTGCCGGCGGGTGTGGATCTGCAGGTGCTGACCGACCGCACCACCACGATCCGTGCCTCCATCGCCGACGTCGAGTTCGAGCTCGTGCTCGCCGTGGCGCTGGTCGTGCTGGTGATTTTCCTGTTCCTGCGCAACGTGCCGGCGACGCTGATTCCGAGCCTCTCGGTGCCGCTGTCGCTGATCGGCACTTTTGCCATCATGTGGCTCGCGAATTTCAGCCTGAACAATCTCACGCTCATGGCGCTCACGATCG
>JBELAR010000092.1:0-9341 GCA_049508555.1 Steroidobacteraceae bacterium | reverse complement strand
CGCCCTCGGACCGGTGGATCAAGCTCAAGCTCGCCGTCCTCAAAGCCGAGGCTAGCGCATCGGATTCCGATCTGGTCACGTTCCTCGACGGCGGTCCGGGCGGCGCCGCCACGGACGACTATCCGGCGATCGACCCGGCGCTCGAGCCGCTGCGCAGCCGCCGCGCCATCCTCGTCTTCGATCAGCGCGGCACCGGCGGATCCAATGCACTGAGCTGCGCGAGCGATGCGGGTGCCGAGTCAGCGGGCGCGGCCGCCGCCATTCAGAGCGTGAGCGCCACCCAGGACTCGCTGCGCCGCTGTCTGAGGCAGCTCGCAGGCCGCGCCGCGCCCGAGTACTACACGAGCAGCGATGCCGTGCGCGATCTCGAGGACGTGCGTCAAGCCCTGGGTGCACCGCGCCTGGATCTGATCGGCATCTCCTACGGTACCCGCGTTGCCCAGCAGTACGCCGCACGCTACCCGCAATCGGTGCGCAGCCTGGTGCTCGACAGTCCGGTACCGAATTCCCTGGCACTGCTCAGCGAGCATGCGCGCAATCTCGAGCGCGCATTGCGCGACATATTCGCGCGCTGCCGCACACAGGCGAGCTGTGCGCAGCGCTTCGGCGATCCGTACGCAACCCTCTATCGCCTGCGCGACGCGCTGCGCGCGCAGCCGCAGGCGGTGGAGCTGCGCGACCCCCGCAACTTCCAGGCCCTGCGCCGGACACTGACGGCCGCTGACCTGTCGGCGCTGGTGCGCTTCTACGCCTACAGCCCGCTGACCGCCGCGCTGTTGCCATTGATGCTGCAGGAGGCCGCTCGCGGCAATTACGCTCCACTGCTCGGACAGTCTCAGTGGCTCGCCGATGATCTGAGTGAACGCATTGACGGGGGCGTCGAGTTGTCGGTGTTGTGCGCCGAGGATGTCGATCTGCTCACGGCGCGTCCCGAGGATGAGAACAGCCTGCTCGGCAACGGCTTCATTGCCGCGGCCCAGGCCGCCTGCCAGGTGTGGCCGCGAGGACAGAGGCCGGTGGATTTTCATGCGCCGCTGGTCTCCGCCCTGCCGGTGCTGATTCTGTCCGGGCAGTACGATCCGGTCACGCCGCCGGACTACGGCGCGCAGATTGCGCGCTCCCTGAGCCACGCCCGTCAGCTCATTGCGAACGGGCAGGGACACGGCGTCATCGGCGCCGGCTGCATTCCCAGGCTCGTGCAGCGCTTCATTGATGAGCTGCAGCCCGAGCGGCTCGATGCGCGATGTCTGGAGCGCCTCGCGGACACGCCGGCCTTCATCGACTACAACGGGGCCGCGCCGTGATCGAGCTCGATGGACTGCACAAGGCATTCGGCGTGCGCAAAGCGGTCGACGGTGTGTCCTTCACCGCCAGCGATGGGCAGATCACGGGCTTGCTGGGCGCCAACGGCGCGGGCAAGACCACGACCTTGCGCATGTTGTACACGCTGATGCAGCCCGACCGCGGCCGCATCGTGGTCGATGGGCTGGACGCGCGGACGCAGCCGCTGGCGGTGCGCGCGCGTCTGGGAGTGCTGCCGGATGCGCGCGGCCTGTATCGACGCCTGAGCGCCCGCGAGAACATCGAATATTTTGCCGCGCTCCAGGGCATGGACGCGGCCGCGACGCGCCGGCGCGTCGCGACGCTGGTGCAGGCGCTCGACATGAGCGCCATCATCGAACGGCGGGTCGAGGGCTTCTCGCAAGGCGAGCG
This sequence comes from Steroidobacteraceae bacterium, assembly GCA_049508555.1. Taxonomy (GTDB): domain Bacteria; phylum Pseudomonadota; class Gammaproteobacteria; order Steroidobacterales; family Steroidobacteraceae; genus FEN-1191. The sequence continues at coordinate 7,628 of JBELAR010000092.1, read as the reverse complement.
TCTCAAGACCGCGATCGCACGCGCGCTGGTCCATGATCCGGGGAACGTCGTGCTGGATGAACCCACCACCGGACTGGACGTCATGGCGACGCGCGGCCTGCGGGATTTTCTGCGTCGCCTGAAGGCCGAGGGCCGCTGCGTGCTGTTCTCGACCCACATCATGCAGGAGGTGGCGGCGCTGTGTGACCGGATTGTGATCCTGGCGCACGGCCGGGTAGTCGCCGACGGCACACCCGCGGCGCTGCGTGATCTGGCACAGGAGCAGAATCTGGAAGAGGCGTTCATCAAGATCATCGGCGCCGTGGCGCTTGGGGAACTGGCATGAACGCCGTGCTGATCGTGTTCCTCAAGGAATGCCGCGAGAGCCTGCGCGACCGGCGCGTGCTCATCAATGCGCTGCTGCTCGGGCCGCTGCTCGGCCCGTTGCTATTCGTGATTCTGCTGCGGCTCACGATCGCCCGCGAGCTCGCTCAGGCCGACCGCGCGCTGCCCGTGGCGATCGTCGGCGCCGAGCGGGCACCGAATCTGATCGCTGCGTTGCGGGCGCAGGGCCTCGAGCCGCTGCCTGCGGAGGCGGACGTCGAGGCGGCGGTGCGCGCGCAGCGGCTCGACCTGGCGCTGCGTATCACCGACTCCTACGCGGCTGACTGGCAGGCAGGCCGCCCGGCGCAGGTCGAGCTCATCTACGATTCCTCCCGGCGCGATGCCGGAGCGCAGGTGCAACGCCTGCGCGCGATGCTGGAAAACTACTCGCGGCGCACCGGTGCCCTGCGGCTCATGGCGCGCGGTCTGGCGCCCTCGCTGGGCGCGGCTCTGGCCGTGGCGGCGCGCGATCAGGCGACGCCGCAGGGACGCGGCGCGCTCTTGTTCGCGATGCTGCCCTATTTTCTGATCCTCAGCGCCTTCGTCGGCGGTCTGTGGCTGGCGATCGACTCGACCGCCGGGGAGCGCGAGCGAGCCTCGCTCGAGCCCTTATTGGTCAACCCGGTGACACGCGCGCGCATCCTGGCGGGCAAGGTGCTCGCGACCAGCGCCTTCAGCCTCGCAAGCCTGGTCTTGAGCCTGCTGGCCTTCATGGTCGCGGGACATTTCCTGCCCGCCGGCGAGCTCGCGCTGAGTCTGCGCCTGGGGCCGCTGGTCGTCGGGACGATCCTTCCGATCATGATTCCGCTGTTGCTGCTGCTCGTGGTCGCGCAGATCCTGGTGACCAGCTTCGCCAGTACCGCGCGTGAAGCGCAGACCTACCTCAGCCTGCTGCAGCTGCTGCTGGTCATACCCTCGGTGGTGCTCAGCGTGCTGCCGATCAAGCCGCAGCTGTGGATGTACGCCGTGCCATTACTGGGCCAGCAACTTTCGATCGTGCAGCTATTGCGCGGCGAGACGCTCTCGGCGAGCGCACCCGGACTGTGTGCCGCCGTTACCCTGCTCGCGGCGGTCGCGGCATTTCACTACGCGCGGCGTAACTACGAATCCGAGCGCCTGGCGCTCTCGGCCTGATCCGGCGGCAGCTGCAGCGCGCGATAGGCGAGCAGTGGTGCGATATCCGGCGGTCCGCCGTAGAACTCGCGGAACAGCTTCTGCGGATCCTCGGTGCGGCCGCGCGAGAGAATCCCGGCCCGCAGCGCCTCGCCGTTGGCGCGGCTCATGCCACCGCGCGAATGCAGCCATTGGCCCGTATCACGGGCCAGCACTTCGCTCCAGACGTAGGCGTAATAGCCGGCGTCGTAGCCGCCGGCAAAGATGTGCAGACAATAGGGTGAATGATAGCGCGGCGGCACCGGCGGATAGTCCAGGCCGCGCGCGCGCAGCGCCGCGGCTTCGAACGCCATGACCTGCGCCGCGGCGGGCGAGTGTGCGAGCGGGATCTCGTGCCAGGACAGATCGATCAGCGCCGTCTCGAGGTACTCGCAGGTCAGGTAGCCCTGATTGAACGCCTGAGCGGCCAGCACCTTCTCCAGCAACGCCGCGGGCATCGCCGCGCCGCTCTGGTAGTGGCGCGCGAAATGCGCCAGCACGGCCGGCTCGCGCGCCCACATCTCATTGAACTGTGACGGGTACTCGACGAAGTCCCGCGGCACGCTGGTGCCCGAGAGCAGCGGATAGCGCACGTCCGAGAACATGCCGTGCAGGGCATGGCCGAATTCGTGGAACAACGTCGTGACTTCCTCGAAGCTCAGCAACGCGGGCTGACCCTTCGGGGGTTTCTGGATGTTGAGGTTATTGACCACCACCGGCCGGCTGCCCAGCAACTTCGATTGATCGACGAAATTGTCCATCCAGGCTCCGCCCTGCTTGTTGTCGCGCGCGTAACAGTCCGCGAGGAACAAGGCCAGGGGCGAGCCGTCGGCGTCGAAGACCTCGAACACGCGCACGTCGCTCTGATAGACCGGCAGATCGTGGCGCTCGTGGAAACTCAAACCATAGAGCTGCTGCGCGGCGTAAAATGCCCCATCCCGCAGCACCCGATCGAGCTCGAAATAGGGTTTGACCTGCGCGCTGTCGAAATCATAGCGCTCGCGGCGCACCTGCTCGGCGTAATAGGCCCAGTCCCAAGGTTGCAGGCTGAAGCTCGGGAGCTGCGCCGAGGCGCTCTGCGCGTCGATCAGGCGCTGGATGTCGGCCGCCTCGCGCTGCGCGCTCTGCAACGCCGCGGCACCGAGCTGGCGCAGCAGGCGCTCGACCGCGGCCGGATCGTGCGCGGTCTCGTCCGCCAGCACATACGCGGCGTGCGTCGGATAACCCAGCAACTGCGCGCGCTCGGCGCGCAGGCGCACCATGCGGGCGATCAGCGCGGTGTTGTCGCAGGGGCCGCCGCGTGCGCGCGCGATCGAGGCGCGATAGACGCGCTCGCGCAACGCGCGGTCCTTGAGCTGCGCGAGCGCCGGTTGGGTCGTCGTGTTCTGCAGCGTGAGCAGCCAGCGATCTCTCAACCCGCGCGCGCTGGCGGCTTCGGCGGCGGCATCGATCTGCTCGCGCGAGAGTCCCTCCAGCTCCTCGACTCGCTCGACCAGCACGGCGCCCTCGCGCGTGGCGTTCAGGACGTTCTGACGGAACCGGGTGGTCAGCGAGGACAGCTCGCCATTGAGCGTTCGCAGCCGCGCCTGATCGGACTCGGCCAGAGGCGCGCCGGCGCGCACGAACCGGATGTGATAGCGCTGCAGCAGTTGCTGCGATTCCGGATCGAGCTGCAGCCGTGCGCGCTCGCGCCATAGCGCATCGACGCGCCCGAACAGCGCCTTGTCCAGGTAGATTGCATCCTCATGCGCCGAGAGCAGCGGCGCCATCTCGGTCTCGAGCTGCAGGATCGATGCGTCGCTGTGCGCGCTGGTCAGATTGAAGAATACCGAGCCGACTCGATCGAGCAGCCGGCCCGAGCGCTCCAGGGCGACGACGGTGTTGTCGAAGCTGGCCGGTTGCGGATTGTGCGCAATGGCTGCCGTTTCGGACAGCTGCGCGCGCATGCCCTCGATGAACGCGGGCCGATAATCGCTCTGGGCGATGCGATCGAAGGGCGGGAGCTCATAGGGCAGGCTGCTCGGCTGTGCGAACGGATTCTCGGGGCTCATCTTGAGGTCTCGCTCAGGTCTCGCCGTGCAGCTCCGGCCGCGCTACATTAGCGCAGTGAGCGCCGCTGACGACTACCGAATCTCGACCGACCCGGCGCTGCTCGATATCGAGCTGATCCATCGCTTCCTGTCGCGCGATTCCTACTGGGCGCAGAACATCCCGCTCGGCGTCGTGCAGCGCTCGATCGCGCAATCGCTGTGCTTCGGTTTGTACGAGGCGCAGCGGCAGATTGGCTTCGCCCGCGTGGTGACCGATGCCGCGACGTTTGCCTATCTCGCGGATGTGTTCATCGTCCCATCGCATCGGCGCAGGGGTCTGGCCAAGCGCCTGATGGCGGCCGTCATGGCGCATCCGGACTTGCGCGGGGTTCGGCGCTTCATGCTGGCGACGCGCGATGCGCACGCGCTGTACCGGCAGTTCGGCTTTGCGCCGCCGAGGAACCCGCAGGTCCTCATGGAGCGTCACGAGCCGCAGATCTATCAGCCGCAGCAAGCGCCCGAGCCGTCCTCGGACACCTCTACGGACGGCTGACCCGCGGCCCCCGGTTGCCCGCGCCGCATTCACTGGCGGCGCAGGTGCGTCGTGTCGAGAATCCATTGCACCGCTGCGCCGAACTGCTCGTAGAGCGCCGTGTACGAGCGCTGCAGGGCATCGGGGCGCGGAACCCAGGCATTGAATGTGATCATGGTTGGTCCGAGCATGCCGTGCGGTGCCGGCACCACTTCGGCCCCGGCGGCGGTGAATTCACGCAATGCGCGGCGCATGTGCGTGCCGCTCGTGACCAGGATGAGCCGGCGAATACCGTCTGCCCGGAGCATGCGCACGGCGTGCCGAGCATTTTCGAATGTGTCATAGGACTGATCATCCACCCAGCGCGGATCGACTCCGAAGGTACGCCGCAGCGAGTCGCGCATGGCGATGGCCTCCATCCGATAGCCGGTCACGAGAATCGGCAGAGACATGCGGCGCGCCACATAGACGCCGTAGGCGAGTCGATCGAGCAGCACCGCGTCGCCGGCCGGACCGCCGTACTCAGGCGCCCAATCGCGATGTTCGCCACCGCCGAGGATCACGATCGCCTGAGCGGCAGCGGCGCGGTTCCATTCCAGGGGCGCATAGCGCTCGCTCATCCGGGTGATGGCATCGGCCACGAGCGGCGTCGCGAGCAGCCAGAGCAGGCCGAGGCTCAGGGCTATCAGGCTGCGCGCGAGCCGCGGACGCCGCGAGAGCAGCCACAGCCCGAGGAAGCCCAGCAGCAGCAGGCCTGCGGGCGGCAGCACCAGGTCCCTCAGCAGCGTTTTGAGCTGCAGCAGCAGCAACATGGATGGATTGCTCCCGCTACGGCAGACCCTGGAGCGCCTCGGCCACCGCGGCGAAGATTTGCTCGATCTGCGCCGGTTCGACGATCAGCGGCGGCGAGAAAGCCAGCGTATCGGCGGTATAGCGAATCAATACGCCGCGCTCCAGACAGCGCAGGAACACCTCGTAGGCGCGCGCGCCGGGTTGTGCGGCGCGCGGCTCGAGCTCGATGCCGGCCACGAGGCCGAGGTTGCGGATGTCGCGCACGTGCGGCGCGCCACGCAACGCGTGTGCGGCATCCTCGAAGCGCTGCGAGAGCGATCGGGCGCGCGCAAAGAGCTGCTCGCGCTCGTAGAGCTCGAGCGCGGCGATGGTCGCGGCGGCAGCCACGGGATGCGCCGAATAGGTGTAGCCATGAAACAGCTCGATCGTGCTCGGGCTGGCCGCGCCGGTGACGGTGTCGTAGAGCGCGCGCCTGACCGCCACCGCGCCGAGGGGAATGGAGGCGTTATTGATGCCCTTGGCCAGAGTGATGATGTCGGGCGTGATGCCGAAATACTCGCTGGCCGTGGCGGCCCCGAGGCGGCCAAATGCCGTGATGACCTCGTCGAAGATGAGCAGCAGGCCGTGACGCGCGCAGATGGCATGCAGCCGCTCCAGATACCCGCGCGGGGGCACCAGCACGCCAGTGGAACCGGCCAGCGGCTCGACGATAACCCCCGCTATGGTCGAGGGATCGTGCAGCGCGAGCAGCCGCTCGAGCTCATCGGCCAGGTGCGCGCCCCAGGCCGGCTGGCCGCGCGAGAAGGCCGCCTCCGCGAGATTGAGGGTGTGCGGCAAATGGTCGACGCCCGGCATGAGATTGGCGGCAAAGGCTTTGCGGTTGGCAGCGATACCGCCGACCGAGATGCCGCCGAAGCCCACGCCGTGGTAGCTGCGCTCGCGGCCGATGAAGCGAAATCGCTGCGATTCGCCGCGGGCGCGGTGATAGGCGAGCGCGATCTTGAGCGCCGTGTCGATGGACTCGGAGCCGGAGTTGGTAAAGAAGATGCGGTCCAAGCCTGCGGGCATGAGGTGCGCAACGCGCGCGGCGGCCTCGAAGGCGAGCGGGTGTCCCATCTGGAAGGCCGGCGCGAAATCCAGCTCGCGGCTCTGGCGCGCGATCGCCGCGGCAATCTCGGCGCGGCAGTGGCCTGCATTGACGCACCACAGGCCGGCCGTGCCGTCGAGCACGCGCTGACCGTCCTGGCTGCGGTAGTACATGCCGCTCGCGCCGACCAGCAGTCGCGGGGCTGCCTTGTACTGCCGATTGGCCGTGAAGGGCATCCACAGGGAATCAGTATCGGGCAGCGGTGTGGCCGTGGAACTCATCTCATCTCCCGGTGTTGAGCAAGGCATCGTAAATCGTGAGAGATCAGTTGCTAACTAAGGCTGTTAGATACCATGAGCTGGCTTACATTAACGTAAGCCAGCTCATGGTATCTAACAGCCTTAGCTTGCGACATGTCTCTTAAGCATTTCGCGATGCTTGATGGCACTTCTGTGTGCTGGCCGAATTGCCTCTACAGGGCCGCCTGATCCAGCAGCGCTGCAACCGCGGGCCGTTCGGCCGCCTCGAGCGCCCCCACATCCGCCTCGGCCATGAGTGCATCGAGCACCTGCTGCTGTGCCGCGCCGCGCCGCTGTGCTTCGGCGTAGGGAATCTCCGCGTGGAACATCACCATCGAATAGCGCGGAATGAATCGCTGTGGGTAGCGGCGCTCCAGCGCTGCGGCGAGCTCCTGCCGGCGCGCAAACTGCGGCTCGCGGACCCGCTCGCGCATCTCGATGTAGTTCTCCAGCGCCATCGCGGCGATGGCGGCGACGTCGGGGGAGCGTTCGCGCTCGAAGCGCTGGAAGCTCAGCGCGCGCGCCGCCGGGTCGCGACCACCGTCCTCGCCGAGCCATTGATCGAGCAGGCGGCAATCCTCGAAGCCGCAGTTCAGTCCCTGTCCGTGAAATGGCACGATCGCATGGGCCGCGTCGCCGAGCAGCAGCACGCGCCCCTCGACGTGCCAGCCCTGACAGTACAGCGTGCCGAGCCGGCCTTGCGGGTGTGCGGCGAACTGTTCGGCCAGGTCTGGAATAGCCCTGGCGGCGTCGGCGAACTGCGTCTGGAACAGCTGCTCCACGGCCTCGCCGCTGTGCAGATGATCGAAGCCAGGCTCGCCGTGGCGCGGCAGGAACAGGGTGGCGGTGAAACTGCCGTCCGTATTGGGCAGCGCGATCAGCATATGGCCACCGCGCGGCCAGATATGCAGGGCCTGCGGTTCGAACGCGTAGCGTTGCGCCCGCGCCGCGTCCGGGGCGACCCACAGCTCCTTGTAGTCGTGCTCGAGCGGCGCCTCATGCGCGCGCGTGTAGCCGCGGCTGACGAGCGCGGTGCGCACCGCCGAGCCGGCGCCATCGACGCCCAGCAACACTTCGAAACGCTCGCTCGTGGATTGTCCGCTGCGCTCATCGCGCAGTGTGAGGCTGCACGCCTGCGGGTCGACGTCGAGGCAGCGGGTATCGAACTGCAGCTCGATGTACGGGCTGCTCTCGGCCGCTTCGAGCAGCAGGCGATTGAGCCGCTCGCGGCTCACGGCGTAGATGACCTCGCGCTCGTTCTGGCCGTAGCGCAGGAAGCGCTGTGCACCGTCGGTATCGTGCAGCATGCGCCCGGGCATCGCGATCAGGGCCGGCGCCACCTGCGGCATGACTCCAGCCTGCTCCAGTGCGAG
>JBELAR010000091.1:0-9351 GCA_049508555.1 Steroidobacteraceae bacterium | reverse complement strand
TGCCCGCCGGTGCCGCCGGCCATGATCAACGCCAACGGCATGGGCGCCGGTGCGCTCATGCGCGCAGCTCCCGAGCCACGCGTCGGGACCCGCGTACGGTCTCATGGTGCACACGCAGCACGATGCCGAGCCAGGCCAGCGTCACGATCAAGCTGCTGCGGCCATAGCTCATGAGCGGCAGCGTCAGACCCTTGGTCGGCAGCACGCCCATGTTCACGCCGACGTTGATGCAGACCTGCACGCCGAGCCACAGACCGAAGCCCGCGGCGAGATAGGCCGGAAATTTCAGGCCCGCCTCGCAGGCGCGGCGCGAGATCAGGAACGCGCGCCAGGTCAGCGCGAGAAACAGGCCGAGCGTCAGCAAAACACCGAGCAGACCCAATTCCTCCGCCAGCACGGCAAAGAGAAAGTCCGTATGCGCCTCGGGCAGATAGAACAGCTTCTGCACGCTCGCGCCGAGCCCGACGCCAAACCACTGGCCGCGGCCGATCGCAATGAGCGACTGGGTGAGCTGGAAGCCGCTGTTGAAGGGATCTGCCCAGGGATCGAGAAACGCGGTGAGCCGGCGCATGCGATAGCTCGAGAAGATCACCAGCAGCGTCATCGAGCCGCCTGCGGCGAGCAGCATCGCGAGCACGTAACGCAGCCGGGCCCCGGCCAGAAACAGCACCCCAAAGCCGGTGATGAACAGCACGGTGGCGGCGCCGAAATCCGGCTCGAGCAGCAGCAGCAGTGCGATGAGCGCCAACAATCCCAGCGCGCGCGCGAGACCGGGCAGCCCTGAGCGCAGAGCCGCCTCATAGCGCACCGCGTAGCTGGCGATGTAGATCAGCGTCAGCACGCGCGCGGCCTCCGAGACCTGAAAGCTCAGGCCGGCCAGGCGCAACCAGCGCCGGCTGCCGTTGACCAGATGACCGAGGCCCGGCACCAGTACCACGAACAGCATGAACCCGGCGATCAGCAGCAGCGGCAGCGCGCACTGCTCGAGTCGTTGGCTCGGAATGGAAAACGTCACGGCCGCGAGCACGACACCGACCAGCAGCAGCAGGAGCTGGCGCTCCAGGTAGAAGAACGGATCCCCGTCCCGGCCCGCCACGGTGATCGATGCGGAGGTCACCATGATCAGGCCCAGCAGCACGATGGACGTCACCAGCATGATCGTGATGCCGTCCAGGGCCGGACCGTGGCTGCGCGTTCTGGCCTCGATGGCCCCGAGCGTCGCGCTGCTCATGCGGCCAGCCTGCGCACCGCCGCGGCAAACACGTCACCGCGCTCGGCGTAGTCGCGAAACATGTCGAGGCTCGCGCAGGCCGGAGAGAGCAACACGGTGTCACCGGCGTGAGCCAGCGCGGCGGCAGCGGCGACCGCCGCCTCCAGGCTCTCCGCGTAGCGGTGCTCGCAGGCCCCCTGGAGCACAGCGGCCAGTGCGCGCGCAGCACGGCCGATCAGCAGCGCAGCGCGTACCTTGCCGACGAAGGCCGCGCGCAGCGGCGTGAAATCCTGTCCTTTGCCCTCACCGCCGAGGATCACGAGCAGCGGACCGGTCAGTCCGTTCACCGCAGCCAGCGTGGCGCCGACGTTGGTGCCTTTCGAGTCGTTGATGTAGCGCACGCCGCGCACGTCGGCGATCCACTGCGTGCGATGCGCCAGTCCGGTGAAGGCCCGCAGCTCCGCCAGCATCGCCGCGCGCGGCACCAGCAGTGCCTCACCCAGCGCCAGCGCGGCGAGCGCGTTGGCCGCGTTGTGAGCACCCGTGAGTTTCAGATCGCGCAGCGGCAGCAACGCCTCGCCGTGACGCATCAGCCATTGCTGCCCGCGCTCATCCTGCGCCAGCACATAGTCGGCGCCGCAATCCGGGCGCAGCGAGAAACTCAGGCGGCGGCGCGCCGGGTCGAGCATCGCGGCGACTCGCGCGTCGTCGAGATTGATGACCGCGACCTCGCAGTGCGCGTAGATGCGCGCCTTGGCAGCGGCGTAAGTCTCCACGTCGGCATATCGATCCAGGTGATCGCTGCTGACGTTGAGCACCGTCGCGGCTGCCAGCGACAGCGACTGCGTGGTCTCGAGCTGATAGCTCGAGAGCTCGAGCACATACAGCTCGGCGCGCTCGTCGAGCAGATCGAGGGCCGGGGGACCGAGATTACCCCCAGCGCGCACTCGCAGGCCGGCCCGCGCGGCCATCTGGGCGAGCAGCGTGGTCACGGTGCTCTTGCCATTGGTGCCGGTGATGCCGGCGACCGGCGCCCGCGCGGCGCGCGCGAACAATTCGATATCACCGATAGCCGTCAGACCCTTGGCGCGCGCGAGCTCGAAGAAGCTTCCGCTGCGGGCGACACCGGGCGAGACCACCAGCAGCGCTGCGCCGTCGAGCAGCGAGGCGTCGAAGCCGCCGCGACGCACTGTGATCTCACGGCCGAGTTCACTGCCAAGCGCCTGCAGGCGCGGCCACTCCGGCGGCTCGGGGCGACTGTCGGTCACCGCGACCTGCAAGCCGCGCTCGAGCAAATAGCGCGCGGCCGAAAATCCGCTCTTGCCGAGCCCCACGACCACGGCGTGCGCGTTGAGGCCCCGCGTGCGATTGCCTGGCGTACTCATCGCAGCTTGAGCGTCGAGAGGCCTGCCAGCACGAGCAGGAAACTGATGATCCAGAAACGCACGATCACCTTCGGTTCGGCCCAACCCTTGAGCTCGAAATGATGATGAATCGGCGCCATGCGAAAGATGCGCCGGCCGGTGAGCTTGTAGGATGCAACCTGCAGGATCACCGATGCGGTCTCGAGCACGAAGATCCCCCCCATCACCAGCGCGACGATCTCCTGGCGCACGATGATGGCCACCACTCCGAGCCCCGCCCCCAGCGCGAGCGCGCCGATGTCGCCCATGAATACCTGCGCGGGATAGGAGTTGAACCACAGAAATCCCAGGCCCGCGCCCGAGAGCGCGCCGCAGAATATCAGCAGCTCCCCCGCCTGCGGTATGGCCGGAATGGACAGGTAATTGGCGAAGATCACGTTACCGCTCGCGTAAGCGAAAATGCCGAGCGCACCGGACACCATGGCAGCCGGCATGATCGCCAGGCCATCGAGCCCATCCGTCAGATTCACGGCATTGCTCATGCCCACGATCATGAAGTAGCTCAGCGCGATGAAACCGTAGGCCCCGAGCGGCACGCTCACGGACTTGACGAACGGCACGAAGAAGTCGGTTTCGGCGGGCACGGCCGCCGTGTGGAACAGCAGCAGCGCGGCGCCGAGGCCGAGCAGGGATTGCCAGAGGTATTTCCAGCGCGGAGTCAGCCCGCGCGAGCTGCCGACCACAAGTTTGAGGTAGTCGTCGCAGAAGCCGATGACACCGAAGCCCAGCGTGACGCCGAGTGTGATCCAGACGAAGCGATTGCGCAGGTCCGCCCACAGCAATGTGCTGATCGCGATGGCGACGATGATCAGGGCACCGCCCATGGTCGGCGTGCCGGCCTTGGGCAGATGCGACCGCGGGCCGTCGTTGCGCACGACCTGGCCGATCTGGTAGCGCGAGAGGCGCGAGATCATCTTCGGTCCGACCACGAGCGAGAGGCTCAGTGCCGACATCACGGCGAGAATCGCCCGCAGCGTGAGATAGGAGAACACGTGGAACACCGAGTAGTGCAAGGCCGCCTGCTTCGCGATCCAGTACAGCATCGCTCAGCCCGCCTGACGCGCATCGGGGATCGACACGAGCGCGTCGACCACGCGCTCGAGACGATTGACCCGCGAGCCTTTGATCAGCAGCCGCACATCAGCGCGCAGATCCTCATCGAGCGCGCGCGCGAGCTCCACCGTATCGCGGTAGTGCGCGCCGCCGGCGCCAAAGCGCTCCGCAGCGAGTGCCGCGAGCGCCCCGACGCTGTAGAGCCGCTCCACGCCCTGGGAGCGCGCCAGCTCGCCGATCTCGCGATGGCTCGCCTGGGCATATTCACCGAGCTCGGCCATGTCCCCGAGCGCGAGCCAGCGTCGCCCAGGCAGCTCGCCCAGCACTTCGAGCGCGGCGCGTGCGGAGCTCGGATTGGCGTTGTAGGTGTCATCGATGAGCCACGCGCCATGATGCGTGCGGCGAAACTGCAGCCGCCCCCTGACCGCATGCATCGCGGCCAAGCCCACTGCAACCTGCTCGAGGCTCGCCCCGGCGCTGACGGCCGCGGCCGCCGCGGCCAGAGCGTTCTGCACATTGTGGCGCCCGGCCAGCGCCAGCGTCACGGCGACCTGGGCGTCGCCGTGGCGCAGTCGGAAGCGGCTGGAGAAGCCCAGCTCGCCGGCCTCGAACTGCAGCGCCTCGGCCCGGAAATCCGCCTCGGCTCGCAGACCGAAGCTGCAGACGCGCGCCCGCGTGCTCGCGCGCCAGAGCGCAGCGTAGGCATCGTCGGCGTTGATCACCGCAACCGCACTCGCGGGCAGTCCGCTCACCATCTCCCCTTCCGCGCGCGCGGCGCCCTCGAGCGAGCCGAAGCCCTCCAGGTGCTCGGCGCCGGCGTTGGTAATGAGGCCGATGTCCGGGCGCGCGATCTGCACCAGTTGTTCGACGTCACCGCGGCGGTTGGCGCCCATCTCGATCACGGCGCTGCGGTGGCTCGCATCGAGGCGCAGCAGCGTCATGGGCACGCCGAGATGGTTGTTGAGATTGCCGCGAGTCGCGAGGCAAGGACCGCGCTGCGAGAGAATGGCCGCGAGCATTTCCTTGACCGTCGTCTTGCCGTTGCTGCCGGCGATGCCGATCACGGGGCCGCGGAACTGAGCGCGCGCCGCCTGCGCCGCCTGCGCCAACGCCATCTCGACATTGGACACGACTATTTGCGGGAGCGGCGCCGCGCTCGGGCGCAGCACGATTGCCCCGGCCGCTCCCCCCGCGGCGGCCGCCGGCACGAAGCTGTGGCCATCGATCTGCGCACCTTGCAGCGCCGCGAACAGATTGCCGGACTGGAGCTTGCGCGTATCGATTGCGATTTCGTGGAATTCACGATCATCGCCGATGAGGCGCCCGTGGCACGCGGCGGCGAATTGCGCGAGCGTGCGTATCATGCCGAGCTCCCGGCCACGGCCCAATTGCGCAGCGCCGCCCGGGCCACGCCCGCATCATCGAACGCCCGACGCTCGACCCCGACGATCTGGTAGTCCTCGTGGCCCTTGCCGGCGACGAGCACCACGTCCTGCGCGCGCGAGGCCTCGAGTGCGCGATGGATGGCCTCGGCGCGATCGTGAATCAGCCGCGCGCGCGCCGCCCCGCCCGCAGCGACCACACCCTGCATGATGGCCGCGGTGATCAGCTCGGGGTCCTCGCGGCGCGGATTGTCATCCGTCACGAACAGCTCGTCGGCGAGCTCGGCCGCGAGCCGCCCCATCGCGCTGCGCTTGCCGACGTCGCGCTCGCCACCACAGCCAAAAACCACGCGCAAGCGCCCGCGGCAATGCTCGCGCGCGGCCAGCAGCGCCTTCGCCAGCGCATCGGGAGTGTGGGCGTAATCAATCAGCACCAACGGCGCGGCGCCACCGCCCTCGCTCTGCATGCGTCCGGGCGGCGCCTCGCAGTGAGACAGAGCGACGCAGGCGTCGGCGAGCGGCACATCCCAGCTCAGCAGTACGCCCAGCACGCTCAGCAGATTGTCGACGTTGAAAATCCCGATCAGCGGGCTCGACAGCCGCGCGGCACCGCGACTGCTCTGGACCTCGATCTCGAGCCCCTGGCTATGGGCACGCACTGCAGCGGCGCAGACCCAATCGGTTGCGCCCGCGGCCGCTGAGAGCGAATGTCTCGAGGTCCGCATTAATTGCGCGGTACGGGCGCCGCGCATGCTCTGCTGTGCGAGCTCCAGGCCGAAGGGATCATCGACGTTGATGACCCGCGCGGTGAGCGTCGGCCAATCGAACAGCCTGGCTTTCGCCGCCGCATAGGCCGCCATGTCCGCGTGATAATCGAGGTGATCGCGCGTGAGATTGGTGAACACCGCCGTGTGGAAGCGCACTCCCGCACAGCGATCCTGATCGAGCGCGTGGGAGGACACCTCCATGGCCACGGCTTCGAAGCCCGCTTCGCGCCAGCGCGCGAGCAGCCGGTGCAGCGTCACGGCATCGGGCGTCGTGAGGCCCAGCGCCTGCAGGGCGCCGAGGCCCCCGGCGCCGAGCGTGCCGAGGTAGGCCGCACGCCGGCCGCTGCGTCCGAGGGCCTGGGCCAGCAACCACGCGCAGGTCGTTTTGCCGTTCGTGCCCGTGATGCCGGCCACCGTGAGACTGGCCGAGGGCGCATCAAAGAAGCGATCGGCGATGTAGCCGAGCTGGGCGTGCAGGTTCGGTACGGCACGCACCAGAATCGAGGGATCCAGGCTCGGTGCCGTCACGCCGGGGGCGGGCTCCCAGAGGATGACGCTCGCCCCGGCCGCAGCCGCCGCGCCGGCGAACTCGAGGCCGTGATGGGTGCGGCCGCGACAGGCCATGAAGGCTGCGCCGCGCGTCACGCTGCGGCTGTCCTGGGTCAGATCGCAGACCTCGAGATCGGCAGGCACGTCCACCAGGCCGCCAAGCGCGGCCTTGAGCGGCCTCCAGACCTGCGCGCCGGCCCCGCTCATCGCCGCGCCACTTTCTGACCGGGGCTCAATGGCTCGACCGGCGCGCTCATGTCGTCGGGTGCCACGGCCAGCAGTCGCAGTGCGCCGCCGACCACCGCGGCGAACACCGGCGCCGACACGTCGCCGCCCATGTATTTTCCGGCCGTCGGCTCATCGATCACGATCACGGTGGCGAGGCGCGGATTGGAAGCCGGCGCCACGCCGGCGAAGACCGAGGTGTAGCGATCCCTGGAATACGTACCATTGCTCGACTTCCACGCGGTACCGGTCTTACCCGCGACGCGATAGCCCGGGATCCTGGCGCGCACGCCCGTGGCACCTTCCTGTGTGGTGACCGCTTCGAGCAGCCCGAGCATCGCGCGGCACACGGCCGGATCGAGCACGCGCTCGCCGGTCGGAGGCGCATCGACCCGCAGCATCGAGACGGGCCGGCGTATGCCGAGCGCCCCGATCGTCGCGTACGCCTGCGCCAGCTGCAGCGGCGTCACGGAAATGCCGTAGCCATGAGAGAGCGTGGCGATGCTGATCGCGCGCCAGTGCGAGTAGTTGGAAAAGACGCCGGCCGACTCGCCCGGAAAGCCGCTATTGGTGACCTGGCCGAAGCCGAAGCGATTGAGCGTGCTCCAGATCTGCTGTGGCTCGAGCTGCAGGGCCAGTTTGATCATGCCGACGTTCGAGGATTTTGCGAGCACCGTGGACAGGCCGACGGTGCCGAGATTGTGCTCGTCCTCGAAGGTGGTCGCACCGACCTGGATGAATCCCGGACTGGTGTCGATGATGCTGTTGGCCGTGAATTTTCCCGAGGCGAGCGCGGCCGCGACGATGAATGGCTTGATGCTCGAGCCGGGCTCGAACAGATCGGTGACGGCGCGATTGCGAATGGCCGCCGCCATGAGCTGGCTGCGGTCATTGGGGTTGTAGGCCGGCTGATTGACCATCGCCAGCACCTCGCCCGAATCGATGTCGATCACGACCACCGAGCCGGCGAGCGCCCGATTCTCGAGGATGGCGCTCTTGAGCTCCCGATAGGCCAGGTACTGGATACGCAGATCCAGGCTCAAGCGCAGGTCGCGACCCGGGCGCACCGGCCGGATGCTTTCGATGTCCTCGACCTTGCGGCCTTTGCTGTCCTGGATCACACGCTTGGCGCCATCTTCGCCCGCAAGCCAGTTGTCGAAGGCAAGCTCGGCGCCCTCCTGTCCCACATCGTCGATGCTGGTGAAGCCCAGGACATGGCCGGCCACCTCACCTGCCGGGTAGTAACGGCGATATTCGCGGGTGAGATTCACGCCGGGCAGGTTCAATGCCTTCACGCGGCTCGCCTCCGCCGGCTGCAGTCCGCGCGCCACATAGAGGAATTCGCGATCCATGTTGCTGCTGACATGACGCAGCAGCGCCTGCCGGTCGCCGCCGAGTGCACCGGCCAATCGCGGCAACTGCTCGAGGCTGCCGCCCAGCTCGCGCGGATTGACCCACACGGAATCGACCGGCGTGCTCACGGCGAGGGGCTCGCTGTTGCGATCGGTGATGTTGCCCCGATGAGCCACGATGGCAGCCAGGCGCGCGAAGCGCGCATCGCCCTGCTGCGCGAGGAAGCCATGAGCGACCAGCTGCAGGTCCACCGCACGGCCGGTCAGGGCCGCCGCCGCGGCGATCAATATGAAGAACAACAACAGCAGGCGTGCCCGAAACGAATCCGAGGCGGCCCGAGCCCCGCCGCGCAGGGTGGCGGGACGATCGCGCAGCGCGCGAGCGCTGCGCCGCGCACCGGGGCGGCCGCGCAGGCTTGCCCAGAGCTTCATAGGCGCGGCCGCCTCATGGCGAAACGATCTCGATGTCGCGCGATTCCGGGATATTCATGTGCAGGCGCTCGCTCGCGACCCGCTCGACGAATGCGTAGGTCGACCAGGCGCTCTGCTCGAGCTGCAGCCGGCCCCATTCGGCATCGAGCTCGTCACGGCTGCTGTTCAGCCGCTCGAGCTCGACGAACAGCTCGCGCGCGCGGTACTTGGCGTAGATCGCGCCGGCGGCCGAGCCGAGCACGGCCCACCACAGCAGTCCCACCAGCGTAGCCAGGAGCGCGCGTGGCAGCTTCAAGGCCGACGCTCCGCAGCGATCCGCTCGGCGACTCGCAGCAGTGCGCTGCGGGCGCGCGGGTTGGCCCGGATCTCATCGAGCGATGCACGCTGCTTGCGCCCGATGCGCCGCAGAGGTGGCTGCGCCTGCTCCGGCAGCTGCGGCAAGCCTGCGAACAGCGGGTCGGGCTCGGAGTGCCCGCTGATGAAAGTCTTGACCAACCGATCCTCGAGCGAATGAAAACTGATGACTGCCAGCCGGCCGGAAGGGGCCAGCAGCTCGAGGGCCTGCTCCAGCCCCCGCTCGATCTGCCCGAGCTCATCGTTGACCCAGATGCGCAGCGCCTGGAACGTGCGGGTTGCCGGATGTTTGCCGGGCTCGCGGGTGCGCACCACGCGCGCCACCAGTGCGGCGAGCGCACTGGTGCGCGTGAGCGGCTGCGCGGCGCGCACGCGCTCGATCTCCCGGGCGATGCCGCCGGCAAAGCGCTCCTCGCCGTAGGTGGCGATCACGTGACGCATCTCATCGCGGCCCGCCCGCGCGAGCCATGCGGAAACTGGTTCGCCGCGCGTCGGGTCCATGCGCATATCGAGCGGGCCGTCTTTGTTGAAACTGAAGCCGCGCGCTGCTTCGTCCAGCTGCGGCGAGGAGAGCCCGAGGTCGAACACGATGCCATCGCAGTG
>JBELAR010000090.1:0-9425 GCA_049508555.1 Steroidobacteraceae bacterium | reverse complement strand
GATGCTCATCGATGGCCCCTGGAGGCGAAAAACGTGCGCCAAGTCTGCCGCGACATGGCCGCTTCGTGCGATCCTCATATCGTGCGCACATCGATTGAAAGTCCGATAATTGCAGGATGAAAGACCGACGCATCCTGCTCGGGGTTACCGGTGGCATCGCCGCTTACAAGAGTGCGGATCTGGTGCGGCGCCTGATCGAGCATGGCGCGCAGGTGCAGGTGGTGATGACGGCGGCGGCGCGCGAATTTGTCACGCCGACGACGTTCCAGGCCCTCTCGGGCCGCACGGTGCGGACCGATCTGTGGGATCCGGTGCATGAGGCGGCGATGGGGCACATCGAGCTGGCACGCTGGGCCGAGCTCGTGCTGATCGCCCCAGCGAGCGCCGACTTCATCGCGCGGCTCGCCCACGGTCTGGCGGATGATCTGCTCAGCACCCTGGTGCTGGCGAGCGCGGCGCCGGTCGCGGTCGCGCCGGCCATGAATCAGCAGATGTGGCGCCACGCCGCGACCCAAGCCAACGTCGCGCTCCTGCAGCAGCGCGGGGTGCATGTGCTCGGACCGGGCGTGGGCGATCAGGCCTGTGGCGACAATGGCCCGGGGCGAATGCTCGAGCCGCTCGAGCTGCTCTCGCTGATCGCGCCCCTGGTGCGCCCGGAGGGGATCCTCAAGGGCCGTCGGGTACTCGTGACCGCGGGTCCAACGCGCGAGTGTATCGATCCGGTTCGCTTCGTGAGCAATCGCAGCTCGGGCAAGATGGGGTTCGCCATCGCGCAGGCGATGCAGCAGTCCGGCGCCGAGGTCGTGCTCGTGAGCGGTCCGGTCTCGCTCGGCACGCCGCTGGGGGTGCGGCGCATCGATGTCGAGAGCTGCGAGCAGATGTTCGACGCCGTGCAGCGGGAACTGCCCGGTACCGCGATATTCGTCGGCACCGCAGCCGTTGCCGATTACCGGCCCACCTGCTGCGCGGAGCAGAAGATCAAGAAGAGCGGCGAGACCATCGAGCTCGAGCTCACGCGTACGGTCGATATTCTCGCGACCGTCAGTGCCAGCACGCCGCGGCCGTTCGTGGTCGGCTTCGCTGCCGAGACCCATGCCGTCGAGCAATATGCCCGCGCGAAATTGCTCGCCAAGAATCTCGATATGATCGCCGCCAATGAGGTCGGACATTCAAAGGCCTTCGACCTCGACGAAAACGCATTGCTGGTACTCTGGCGCTCTGGCCGCATCGAACTGCCCTCTGCCAGTAAACACGAGCTCGCCGCGTCGCTGACCCGCTTGATCGTCGAGCGCTACGGCGAGCAGCTCGAGCTCGAACGCGCACGCTCACCCGGTGCGCTCGCCGCGGCGCCGCTGCGCACGACACAGATCGGATCCTAGTGAGCCGACGGCTCAAGGTCCGGATACTCGATGCACGCGTCGGGCGGGATTTCCCGCTGCCGCAGTACGCCACAGCGGGCAGTGCCGGACTGGACCTGCGCGCCTGCATCGATGCGCCGCTACGGCTCGCGCCGGGCCGCGCCGAGCTCATACCCACGGGCCTCGCGATCCATCTGGAGGATCCGGGACTTGCGGCGGTGATGCTGCCGCGCTCGGGCCTCGGTCATAAGCACGGTGTCGTGCTCGGCAATCTGGTGGGGCTCATCGACTCGGACTACCAGGGGCAGCTCATGGTCTCCTGCTGGAATCGGAGCAGCTCGGACTATGAGATCGCCCCGGGTGAGCGCATCGCGCAGCTCGTCATCGTGCCCGTGGTGCAGGTGGCGCTCGAGGTGGTCGCGGACTTCGATGTCAGCGAGCGCGGCGGCGCGGGCTTTGGCCACAGCGGCCGGCACTAGGCCGGCAGAGCGGGCGCCTAGCTGCGTGGTCGCGTGGTGAGCTCGCGGTAGCGCTGGATGTCCCCTTCGAATTGCGCTCGCGTGTCCAATTGCTCGCGCCGCTTGGCCTCCAGCGCCAAGCGCTGGTTGCGCACGTCGTTGGCGGTGTGCACGAGGTCCTCGGCCAGATCGTCGGGCATGCGCCGCGCCGACGGCTCGCTGCTATAGGGTTTGAAAAGCATCGCGCGCTCCGCGAGCGCAGACAAACGCCCCCCGAGGTTGTCGATGTAGGACGTGGCAGCCCTGATCTGGGCGTCCATCTGCGCGAGCCGCTCGTCGCGCAATTGCTCGATGTCCCGGGTCGAGACGTAGGTTGCGAGCAGGAACTGGTCGTGCTGGGCGTGCTGGCGCGCGATTTCATCAGCCTGGGCACGCGCGGCTTGCTCCGCCGGGCTCTTGCCGCCCTCGACGTGACCGACCTCGACGCCCTGACCGTTGAGCACCGAGCGTTCGTTCTGCGAGTACTCAGTCGGGACGCTGTCGCCGTAATGAACGACGCCCTTGTCATCCACCCAGCGGAAAACCGGCGCCGCGCTGCCGCCGCTCGTGCCGTTCTGCGCCGCCCGGGCCAATGGCATGGCGGCCGACGCCAGGAGGCCCACGGCCGCGACGCGCAGCCAAAGCCCCGCCGTCGAAGCGTCGTGATTGCGCTGACGATGCGCCGCAGAAATGATCATGGCCGTGCCCCCGCTCTCGCTGCACATTGTCCACGACCGGCGCGAGGCCGCAAGAGTCAGGCGAGGCTCCGGCCGGATTCGACGCCGTATTTGAGACGGTAGGCACGTAAGGCCGCAAGCTGCTCGGCGCTGGGCGCCAGTGCGGCGGCGGCCACGGCTGGCGCGGCCAACGCCTCGATGAGCTCGCTCAGGGAAATAATCGTCAGGCAGCGCACGCCGTATTGGGCCTCCATCTCCTGTACCGCGGAGCGCTCGGACTGGCCCCGCTCCTGACGATCGAGCGCCAGTGCGACCGCGACCGGCTCGGCGCCGGCGCGGCGGATCAGTTCGATGGACTCGCGGATCGCGGTGCCCGCGGTGATCACGTCATCGATGATCACGACCCGGCCCTTCAGGGGGCTGCCGACCAGCACTCCGGACTCGCCGTGATCCTTGGGCTCCTTGCGGTTGTAGGCCCAGGGCACATTGCGCTGGTGGCGCTCGGCCAGGGCGATCGCAACCGCCGCGACCAGCGGGATACCCTTGTAGGCAGGTCCGAACAACATCTCGAACTCGAGCTCCGAGTGCAGCAGAGCCTCGGCGTAGCAGCCGCCCAGGGCCGCGATCGAGGCACCGTCGCAAAACAGCCCGGCGTTGAAGAAATAGGGGCTCACACGCCCGGACTTGAGCGTGAATTCGCCAAAGCGCAGCGCCTGGCGCGCCAGAGCGAGTTCGATGAACCGACGCTGGTAGTCCCGCACCCCTTAAGGCCCTCTGCAGCAAAATGGCAGGGTATCATTGCCGCATGCGGGTCATCACGCTGAACGTCAATGGGCTGCGCTCGGCCACGCGGCGCGGGCTGTTTCCCTGGCTCGCGCAGCAGCAGGCGGACGTGGTGTGCCTGCAGGAAGTGCGCGCCTCGGAACAGCAACTCGCCGAGCTCGAATGCGTACTGCCGGGCTATCTGCATCATTATTATGCCGCGGAGCGTCCCGGCTATGCGGGGGTCGCCGTGTATTCACGCCTTGAGCCCCGGCGCGTGCGGCGCGGCTTCGGCGTGCCGGAGTTCGATGGCGAGGGCCGTTACCTCGAGCTGCAGTTCGATCGATACTCGGTGGTCTCGCTGTATCTGCCTTCCGGCTCCTCCGGCGAGCACCGCCAGGCCTCGAAATTCCGCTTTCTCGAGGCGTTCACGCCGCATCTGAAGCAGCTCAAGCGCGCGCGCCGCGAATACATACTGTGCGGCGACTGGAACATCGCTCACCGGCAGATCGATCTGAAGAACTGGAAGTCCAATCAGAAGAACTCCGGTTTTCTGCCCGAGGAGCGCGCCTGGCTGGATCAATTGCTCGGACCTCTCGGCTATATCGATGGCTTCAGAAGCCTCGTGAGCGAGCCGGATCACTACACCTGGTGGTCCAACCGCGGCCAAGCCTGGGCGAAGAATGTCGGCTGGCGGATCGATTATCAGATACTCAGTCCGGGGCTGGCCGGCACGGTGCGGCAGGCACACATATACAAAGAGCAGCGCTTTTCGGATCATGCGCCGCTGATCATGGACTACGATGGATTCTAGCCTTTGAGCGCACCGGAGGCGCCCGGCTGGCGCGACGCGCTGCGGGTTTATGGCCAGCCACGCATGCTCTCGATGCTGGCGCTGGGCTTCTCGAGCGGGCTGCCGTTCATGCTGATCTACAACACGCTCTCGGCGTGGCTGCGCCAGAGCGGCATCGAGCGCTCGACCATCGGCATGCTCTCCTGGGCCGGGCTCGCCTACTCGTTCAAATTCCTCTGGGCACCCATCGTCGATCGGCTGCGCCTGCCCGTGCTCGGCCGCGCGCTGGGCCAGCGGCGTAGCTGGATGCTCCTCTCGCAAGTCTCGATCGTGCTCGCGTTGCTCGCCATCTCGCACAGCGATCCCGCGCGCGACGTGCTGCATGTCGCGGCGATGGCGCTGTGGCTCGCGTTCTCGGCCGCGACCCAGGATGTCGCGATCGACGCCTGGCGTATCGAATCCGCTCCGGTGCGGGCGCAGGGCGAGATGGCGGCGGCCTATCAGTACGGCTATCGGCTCGCGATCCTGACCGGCACGGCTGGCGCGCTCTGGCTCGCGGCGGACCTGGGCTGGGCGCGCAGCTATGCGACCATGGCGGCGCTGATCGGCATTGGTGTGCTCACGACGCTGGTGGTGCGCGAGCCGCAGCGCCTCGTGCCGCAGACCTCGGTGCTTGCCGAGCGGCGAGTGGTGGATTGGCTCGCGCGGCACACGCACTGGCCCGCAGCGGTGCAGCAAGCCGGCTCCTGGTTGCTCGGCGCCGTGCTTTGTCCGGTGCTCGATTTCTTCGCCCGCCACGGCCTGGCGCTCGGATTATTGTTGTTTGCCTTCATCGGCACCTATCGGCTGACCGATTTTACGATGGGTGTGATGGCCAATGCGTTCTATCTGGATCTGGGCTTCACGCTCAAGCAGGTCGCCGCGGTGGTCAAGATCTACGGCACGATCCTGACCCTGGCCGGGATCCTGGTGGGCGGCTACGCGGTCGCGCGGCTCGGTCGCACGCGCTCGCTGCTGCTCGGCAGCGTGCTGGTCATCGCCTCAAATCTCGCCTATGCCGTACTGGCCGCGCACGGGGAGCCGAGCGTGATCGGACTCGGTGCGGCGATCAGCATGGATAACTTCGCGCAGGCGGTGCATGGCACGGCGCTGATCGCGTTCATGTCCTCGCTCACGAGCGCCTCGTACACGGCGACGCAATACGCGGTGCTGTCCTCGCTCTACTCGCTGCCGCCAAAATTGCTGATGGGCACTTCCGGCTTCGTGGTCGATGCGATCGGCTATCCGCCGTTCTACCTCTACACCGCGGCGCTGAGCCTGCCGCCGTTGCTACTGCTGTATTTGCTCTCGCGCCGCAGAGGTTTCGAGCTCGCCAAGCCCGCGCCATCGCTCTGAGCCGCGCCGGTGAGCGGCCTCAAGGCGCCGCGGCACGAGCGCTATCGGAGCGGTTCCAGCGGCTCGAACAGGTCCAGGCCATCCAGGCCGCCCGCCAATTGCGGGTCCCCTTCGAGCCCGCTGTTGGGACTGGGCGCGTCGTCCTCGCCGTCGACGTCGACCGAGCCGCTCCAGTCCTCGGGCGCTTCGGCCTCGCTGATCTCACCGCTCGAGTGCTGGGCGTCCCAGTCCTCGCGCTCCATTTCTTCGACCGTACCGTCGAAGTACTGCACCTCGATCGTGCCGTCGTCCTCATCGACGGCGACCACCTCGAAGCTCTCGCCGCCGCGGACGCGATACCATGCACCGATCTCCGGCTGGGCGTTCATTGCTCTGAAGGCTCCCGTATGCATCGGCAGCGGTATGCTTTACGCTGCGTCTGCGACCCGTCAAGTCCTGAATCCTGTTCCTGGTTCGCCTTGATGTTGCGCCCGGCGCGGGAGGCATTACAAGATTAATTTGATTTTGCAGGGCGTCATGTTGCAAGAGCTGTTCCGATTCTTCCTGGTGTTTCTCGTCGTCGTGGAACCGATCTCGTTGATCCCGCTATTTGTAGGACTGACTGAGGACGACGCCGAGCCGCAACGCCGGCAGATGGCACGCCGGGCGATCGCAATCTCGGCGATCATTTTGACGCTGTTCGCGGTGGGCGGCGGTCCGTTCCTGCGCATGATGAGCATCAGTCTGCAGTCATTTCGCATTTTCGGCGGACTGCTGCTGTTCCTGATGGCCCTCGAGATGGTGTTCGGACGCCAGTCGGGCACGCGTACCTCCACGCCCGAGGCGGTCGAGTGCCGGCAGAAGCCGGATATCTCGGTATTTCCGCTGGCTTTCCCCTTCATCGCCGGACCCGGCGCGCTGGCCACGATACTGCTCGCCTTCGGTCCCGCGACGGGTAATCCGTTCCTGTTCCTCGGATTGTTGCTGACCGTGTTTCTGGTGCTCGGGATCACGCTGTGCGTGCTCTACCTCGCGACTCCGGCGATGAAAGTGCTCGGTGTCACCGGGACCAACGTGATCAACCGCTTGTTCGGAGTGGTGCTCGGCGCGCTGGCCGTGCAGTTCGTGGTCGACGGCCTGCGCGGCAGCTTCGGCAGCTAGGCGGCGCGCGCATACAGCAGTTCTCGCACCCGATGACCCAGCCGCTCGCCGCGGCGCTCGAAGCGCGTGGCGCTGCGCGCCATGACCGTCTCGATGTAACCCCCCTCAGCGGCGCAGTTGTGCAGCGCCTCGCATGCGCTCAGGACCTGCAACATGTGCACGGCGTAGGGCTCCCAGTCGGTGGCCAGGTGCCAGCGGCCGCCGGGCTTGAGGCGCGAGGCCACGAGCTCGGCGAACGCGGGCTGCACGATGCGGCGCTTGTGATGGCGCTCCTTGGGCCAGGGGTCGGGAAACAATAATTGCAGCTCATCGAGGCTCGCGGGTGGGATCTGCCAGTGCAACACGTCGACGGCGTCGTGGGCGATCACACGCAGATTGGGCACGCTGGATCTGGCCGCGGCGAGCAATAGATGTCCGACGCCTGGACGATGCACTTCAACGCCCAGGAAATCGCGTTCGGGCGCGCTGAGCGCGCGCTCGAGCAGATGCTCACCGTTGCCAAAGCCGATCTCGAGCGTACGCGGCGCCTGGCGTCCGTAGAGGCGGTCCAGATCGAGCCAGCCGCGTTCGAATTCGATGCCATAGCGCGGCCATAGTTCGGCCAGGGCACGCTGCTGCGCGGCCGTGATGCGGCCCGCACGCAGCACGTACGAGCGAATGGCGTGTGGGTGCGCCGCGGGGTCCTGCATGAGGCGGATTATCGCCCTTCCATAAGACAGTTCCTCGCTTATCATGACCCAACGCAATCGCCGAGCCGCCGCTTGCCATCACCGCCGAAAGAATCGCAACGCAGCCTGCTGTGGCTCGTGGCCGCCGGCTTCTTCATGCAGACGCTGGATTCGACCATCGTCAATACGGCCTTACCGGCCATGGCTCGCAGCCTGCACGAGAGTCCGCTGCGCATGGAATCGGTGATCATCGCCTATTCGCTCACGATGGCGATGCTGATCCCGGCTTCCGGCTGGCTGGCCGACCGCTTCGGCACGCGGACGGTGCTATTTTGCGCCATTGTATTGTTCGTGGCGGGCTCGCTGCTGTGCTCGGCCTCCTCGAGCCTGCACGAACTCGGCGTCGCGCGCGTGCTGCAGGGTGCCGGGGGTTCGATGCTGCTGCCGGTCGGGCGGCTGGCGGTCATCCGCAGCGTGCCGCGCGAGCGGTTCCTGCAGGCCATGAGCTTTGTGACGGTTCCGGGACTGGTCGGGCCGCTGATCGGGCCCACGCTCGGCGGCTGGCTGTCGGAATATTCGAGCTGGCACTGGATATTCCTGATCAACGTGCCGGTCGGCACGATCGGCGCCATCGCGACGCTGCGGATCATGCCGCAATTGCGCCAGACGCACACCGAGGGCTTTGACCTTGCGGGCTACCTCATGATCGCCGCGGCCATGGTGGCGATTTCGCTCGGCCTCGACGGGCTCTCGGAATTGCATCTGCGCCATGCCGCCGTCGTGATCCTGCTGGTGTTCGGTCTCGCGGCGCTCAGCGGCTACTGGCTGCACGCCGCACAGCGGCCCGAGCCCCTGTTCTCACCGCAATTGTTCGGTATCCCCACCTTCAGCATCGGCTTGATCGGCAATTTATTCGCCCGCATCGGCAGCGGCAGCGTGCCCTTTCTATTGCCCCTGACGCTGCAGGTCGGCCTCGGTTACTCGCCGGCGCAGGCCGGGATGATGATGATCCCGACCGCGGTTGCAGCGATCGTGACCAGACGGGGCGTCGTACCCCTGATCATGAGATTCGGCTATCGGCGCGTGCTCATGGCCAACACCGTGCTCGTGGGCGGCTGTATCGCGGGCTTCGCCTTGATCAGTGCCGGCCAGCCCCTGTGGCTGCGGATCGCGCAGTTCGCGCTCTTCGGCGCGGTCAATTCGCTGCAGTTCGCCTCGATGAACACCCTCACGCTCAAGGACCTCGGCCCGGCGAACGCGAGCAGCGGCAACAGTCTGCTCTCAATGGTGCAGATGGTCGCGATGAGCTTCGGAGTCGCCACGGCGGCGGCATTGTTGACCGGGTTCACCCTGAGCTTCGATGCCGGCGAAGCCTCGGGGGCCCGAGCGGCGCATCTCATGCAGGCGTTCCATGCGACGTTCGTAAGCGTCGGACTCATCACGATCGCGGCCGCCTGGATATTCTCGCAGCTCTCGCGCGACGTGAAAGGTGATGCACAGCGTGAACCCACCGTGGAGGCGGCACCGAGCTGAACTCAGCGCGGATTGGAGAGCAGGCGCTGCCAGATGCGCTCGTAGGGATTGATGGCCGATTCGCCGCTCGCCGCGCCTGGCGGGGGACGCAGCGCGAGCTGCACCGCCGCATCGTCGATGATGCCGTGGCGGCGCAACACCGCGAGCGCACCCAAATACCGGCCGAACTGAAGCGAGCGGCCCAGCGCGCTCGCGGGCTCCCAGGGCGGCGGGAGCTGCTGCGCGAGTGCCAGATCGATGCGTTCGGAGAGCGTCCAGTGCGCGGCGATCTGCCGCGCGACCGGGACCCATTGTGCATCGATCAGGGCCGCGAGCGCCGCGGCTGGTGCGTCACGTTGCTGCGCCAGGTACTCATCCTGTGCCACGCGAAACACCACCACGATCGCGAGCCCCATGAGCAGCGCCAGCAATTGCGCCGCAAACGGATCGGAATTCTCGACGATGGCCGCGTGCGCTTCAGCGGCCGAGCCGGCGCTGAGCGCGTGCTCCCAGTTGATCTCGCCGAACGCAGCGAATGCACCGCCGGCGACGCGGAATATCGGCTGCAACACTGCGGCGGCGATCATCGAACGCATGCCGTCGATGCCCAGTATCGCCACGGC
>JBELAR010000009.1:0-33025 GCA_049508555.1 Steroidobacteraceae bacterium | reverse complement strand
GGCACGTGCTCGCCCCGCCAGTGCAAAACAGTGAGATGCCGAAGCTCCACGACCGCAAAGCTAATGGGCCTTCCGGATCGAATTGTCACGAGTATGTCATCGCGCGGGCGGGCGGCGTTTGCGGGCTGGGTTGCCGATGCCGCAAATGCCTCAAAGACAATGCGCTTGGCAGCGATCAGCGCGAAAACAAAAGCAGCAGTCAACGTCTGTAGTGCTGATATATTTCGATGCATGGGCGCACCATTTCCTTTTGCCGCTATCGTTGGTCAAGACGAGCTGAAGCTGGCGCTGCTTGCGGTCGCAATCGATCCCAGCATCGGCGGGGTGTTGATCTTTGGCGATCGAGGCACGGGGAAGTCAACAGCCGTGCGCGCGCTGTCGGCGTTACTGCCTTCAATGAAAGTGCTTGCCGGGTGCCGATACGGCTGCGATCCGGCGCAGCCGGCGAGCTGGTGCTCGGAGTGTCAGGCGCGACCGGCGCGCCGGCGCCCTGCGGTGCGCACGGTGGCGGTGCCGGTTGTGGACATGCCGTTGGGTGCCACCGAGGATCGCGTCGTCGGCGCGTTGAATCTGGAGCAGGCGCTGAGCTCCGGCGTGCGTAGTTTCGAACCCGGCTTGTTGGCGCAGGCGAACCGCGGCTTTTTGTATATCGATGAGGTCAATCTGCTCGAAGATCACCTGGTCGATCTGCTGATCGACGTCGCCGCGTCAGGGCAAAACGTAGTCGAGCGAGAGGGGCTGAGCGTGCGTCATCCGGCTCGTTTCGTGCTGGTCGGCAGCGGCAATCCCGAAGAAGGCGAGCTGCGGCCGCAGTTGCTGGACCGCTTTGGTTTGTCCGTTGAAATAAGAACACCGCAGGAGATCGACTTGCGAGTCGAGATCGTGCGCCGGCGGGATCAGTTCGAACGCGATCCCGAAGCATTCCTGAAGGCGTGGCGGGGCGAGCAGCAGAAGCTGCAAAACGCCGTCATAAAGGCTCGCGAACGATTAGCGAAGGTTGAGGTCGGTCACGACGCGCTACGCTGGGCGACGCGGCTGTGCATGCGTGTGGGCACCGACGGGTTGCGTGGCGAGCTGACCATGATTCGTGCAGCACGAGCATTGGCGGCACTGAGCGGAAACGGATCAGTTGGCGCGGCTGAACTCGCGCGGGTGGCTGCGGTCGCGCTGCGACACCGGCTACGACGTGATCCGCTCGACGAAACGGGTTCGAGTTTACGCATTGAGCGCGCCATCAGCGAGCAGGGGACTTCGCTTGCTTGACGTAACGCCTGAAAACGCTTCGAGCCGGGCAGCCGACGCGCTGTTCGCAGCCAACTGCTTCGCGCTCGATCCATCCGCGGTGGGCGGAATAGTGGTCCGTACCGATCGCGGTCCGACCTGCGAGCTGTGGTTGCAGCAAGTCGCAGCGCTGCTGGGCCAATCCACAACTTTGCGTTGCCTGCCACCGCATATCGATGACGAGCGCCTGCTCGGTGGTATCGATCTGACGGCCAGTTTGCGCGCCGGACGTTCCGTGTATACGCGCGGCCTGTTGGCCGAAGCCGACGGCGGCGTCCTGGTCATGAGCATGGCGGAGCGGGTGAGCCGCCATTTGGCCGCACTGGTGGCGGCAGCGCTTGATAGTCATTGCGTTGCGGGTGCGGGCGTCGGCGCGCAGCTCGCACACAGTGCGCGATTTGGACTCATCGCCCTGGACAGCGGGCAAGGTGACGAAGAACGCTGTAGCGCCACGCTGACGGAGCGCTTGGCCATGCAGATTGACCTGCGGAAAGTCGATCCTCAGGATCTTGCCACGTCTGAGCTCGAACGAGTGCCGCTGGAGCAAGCACGTTGCCGTGTTGCCAGCGTCTCATTTCGATCTGAGGACGTGTCGGCGCTATGCTCCACGGCTAGCGCCTGCGGCATCGATTCATTGCGCGCGCCGCTGTGGGCGCTGCGCGTTGCACGCGCCAATGCGGCGCTGCAAGACCGTGAGGCACTGACCGCAGAGGATTTGCAGCTGGCAGCAAGGCTGGTGCTCGGACCACGCGCTCGCGTGAATCCGCAGGCACAGGACTCAGAGGGTGCGTCTGCCGGGTCACCGCCACCGCAGAACCCGGAGACGGAACAAGCCGAGCCCGCACCAGACCCGGAGCGAATCACGCCCGAGGCCAGCCAGGATCTGTTGCTGGCGGCAGCGCGCGCGTCTATTCCTGCTCACTTGCTGGATGGCGGCGCGATCATGGCGCCGCGCATGCGGCGCAGCGCCAGCAGCGGCCGATCCGGGGCAACGCTGCAAACCGGCCGTCGCGGCCGGCCGGCCGGCGTGCGCGTGGGTCGGCCGCGCGCAGGATCGCGGCTGAATCTTATGGCCACCCTGCGTTGCGCGGCACCTTGGCAACGCCAGCGGCGCGCGCACAGTTCGGTGCCGCGCAGCGGGGTGCTGGTACATGTAGAGGATTTCAGGGTCACCCAGTTCACGCAGCGCAGTGAAACGGCGACGCTGTTCGTGCTCGACGCATCGGGCTCCAGTGCGATGAGTCGACTGGCTGAAGTCAAGGGCGCCATCGAGTTGCTGTTGGCGCAATGTTACGTGCGGCGTGATCAAGTCGCGGTACTGGCCTTCAGGGGCCGCGGCGCGCAGCTGTTGCTGCCACCTACACGATCTTTGGTGCGCGCCAAGCGCAGTTTGGCTCAATTGCCCGGCGGCGGTGCCACGCCTCTGGCGTCTGGGTTGGATCTCGCCCGACAGCTGGCCGAGCAGCTGCGCCGGCGCGGCCTCGCGCCCACGGTGGTCGTACTGACCGACGGCCACGCCAATATTGCACGCGACGGCAGCGGTGGACGACAACAGGCGGAAGCGGACGCGTTGCTTGCGGCACGGCTACTGCACTATGCGGGCTTCAAGGCATTGCTGATCGATACTGCACGACGACCACAGCCCCTGGCGCGTTCGCTGGCCGAGGCGATGCAAGCGCGCTATCTGCCGTTGCCCTATGCGGACGCACGCACGCTATTGAGCGCCGTGCAGTCCAAGTCCTGATTCACGTTCCGTGGCCGCCATGGATCTGGACTGGCAGCGCGACGGCGGCAGCTGGCCGCTCCATGAGACCAGTCGCTTCGTTGATTCTGGAGCCGTTCGCTGGCATGTCCAGCGGCTCGGCCACGGTCCGTCGCTGCTGTTGCTTCATGGCACTGGCGCCTCGACCCATTCCTGGCGACAACTGGCGCCATTACTCGCCACGCGCTGGACCGTCTTTGCCGTTGATCTACCCGGACACGGCTTTACGCGTGGAATGCCGCCGCTGGGATTGTCGCTCGAAGGAATGAGCGATGCTGCCGGGGCGTTGATGCGTCAAATGAATCTGCAACCGGTGCTGCTCATTGGCCATTCCGCCGGCGCAGCCATCGCCGCGCGCATGGTATTTGACCGGCAGTGTGATCCGCGCGCGATCGTCAGTCTCAATGGTGCCTTGTTGCGCTTCGATAGTCGATACCATCTGCTGTTCTCGCCACTCGCAAAGCTGCTGTCGTCGAACAGCATCGCTGCAAACTTGATCGCCTGGAAGGCGCGCGATCGAGATGCGGTCGAGCATCTCATCGCGAGCACAGGCTCGCACCTCGATCAAACCGGCATTGATCTTTATTGGCGGCTGCTGCGTAGTCCTCAGCATGTCGCGGGCGTGTTGCAAATGATGGCGCAGTGGAGGCTGGATCAGCTCATGCAGCAGTTGTCGCGATTGCCGATACCGCTGCTGCAGCTGATCGGTGCGCAGGACCGCACGATGCCGCCTTCGGCCGCGCGGCGCGTGCGCGAACTGCTGCCCACGGCATCGATTGTCTCGTTGCCTGATTTGGGACACTTGGCGCACGAGGAGCGCGCCGATAGCGTGGCCAATGCGGTGTTTGAGGCCGCTGATGTCTGGCATGTCTGAGCCAATCCGTAGCAGCAGGGCGCGCGCCGTCGTTATCGGCAGCGGCTTCGGCGGACTTGCCGCGGCGGTGCGCCTGGGCGCGCGAGGCTATGTGGTCACAGTGCTCGAGCGCCTCGAAATGCCGGGCGGGCGCGCGGCTGTCTTTCAACAGGATGGGTTTACCTTTGATGCCGGGCCGACCATCATCACCGCACCGCATCTGTTCGAAGAACTCTGGACTTTGTGCGGTCGCAAGATGGCTGATGAGGTGCAATTGCGTGCGCTCTCTCCGTTCTATCAGGTTCGCTTTGCCGACGGGTCGTCCGTCGACTGGTCGGGCGATGCAGCCCAGATGCGCGCACTCGTCATCGGGCTCTCCCCGCGGGACCTCGCCGGCTACGAGCGCATCATGGCCCAGAGCGAGCGCATTTACCGCGTGGCTTTTGAGCAGCTTGGTCACGTCCCGTTCGACTCCTGGGCCGATATGCTACGCCTGCTGCCGACGTTTCTGCGGCTGCAGGCGCACCGCTCGCTGTATTCGATGGTGGCTGCCCAGGTAAGCGACGCGCGGCTGCGATTTCTTTTGAGCTTTCATCCGCTGTTTGTCGGTGGCAATCCATTCACGACCAGTTCACTGTATGGGCTGATCCTGCATTTGGAGCGCTCTCGTGGGGTGCACTTTGCCATGGGTGGCACCGGCTCATTGGTGCGCGCTCTGGTAGGCCTGATCGAATCGCAGGGAGGGTCGGTACGCTGCGATGCGGAGGTCGATTCGGTGACATTGCGGCAGCGGACGGCAGTGGGTGTGCGCCTCACCTCGGGCGAAGACGTGCCGGCGGATATCGTGGTGTCGAATGCCGATAGCGCCTCGACTTACCACCAGTTGCTGCGATCCGCCACACGCCGCCATTGGTCTGATCGCAAATTGCAACGGGCGCAATACTCGATGGGACTATTCGTTTGGTATTTTGGCACGCGCTGCCGCTACCCCGAGGTTGCCCATCATACGATTCTGGTCGGCCCGCGATATCGGGAGCTGTTGCGGGACATCTTTGATCGCAAGGTGCTGGCTGACGATTTCAGTCTATACCTGCATCGGCCGACGGCGACCGATCCATCGCTGGCACCTTCAGGCTGTGATACTTTTTATGTGCTCTCGCCGGTGCCGAACCTCGCAGCGGACATCGATTGGAGGGCATGCGCCGAGGGCTATCGCGAACGCATCGAGTGCGCTCTGCAGTCGACGCTGCTTCCCAATCTGTCGCAGAATGTTATAACCTCACGCGTCATGACGCCTTTGGATTTCCGTCAACGGCTGCTGGCTTGGCAGGGCGCGGCCTTCGGCATGCAGCCACTGCTGCGTCAGAGCGCCTGGTTTCGGCCACACAATCGGGCGGAGGATTTCGAGCGCTTCTACCTTGTCGGCGCCGGTACGCATCCTGGTGCCGGATTGCCAGGCGTGCTCAGTTCGGCGCGGGTTCTCGATCGAGTGGTGCCACATGGTTCGCGGGTCTGACAGCGCCCTACTACGGCGTTCGGATCGGGCAGCCTGTCGCGCCTTGCTGCGCGCCGGCTCGCACACCTTCCATCTGGCATCACATCTGCTGCCTGCGCGGGTCCGTACTGCGGCGACGGTTCTATACGCATTTTGCCGGCTAGCGGACGATGCCATCGATTGTGATCGTGCGGCGGCTGAGGCGAACCTGCAAGGGTTGCACGCGCAATTGGATCGCGTGTATTCCGGACGGCCGCTGGCGCTGCCGATGGAACGACAGCTGACCGACGTGACGCAACGCTACGCCATTCCGCGCTCGCTACTGGCAGCGCTGCTGGAGGGTTTCGAGTGGGATGCGCAGGGGCGCCAATACGCCACTGCGGCCGCGCTGAATGAATACGCCGCTCGCGTCGCCGGCAGCGTGGGTGCTCTGATGAGCCTGCTGATGGAAGTGCGCGTTCCGGAGGTGTTGGCGCGCGCGTGCGACCTCGGGATAGCGATGCAGCTGACCAATATTGCGCGCGATGTGGGGGAGGATGCCCGTGCCGGCCGGCTCTATCTCCCGCTCGATTGGCTGCATGAGGTCAATATCGATGCCCAACGCTGGCTGGAACAGCCGGTCTTTACGCCAGCACTGGCTATCGTCATCGAGCGTCTGCTGTCGGCGGCTGATGCGCTGTACGCGCGTGCGGCGGATGGCATTGCCGGCTTGCCGGCGGCTTGCCGCCCGGGCATTCACGCGGCACGTCTACTGTACGCTGAGATTGGCCAACAGTTGCGGCGCGGCGGGCTGGATGCCGTCAGGCATCGGGCCCACGTCGGCGCACTTCGCAAGGCAGGAGTGCTGTGCCGGGCGCTCTGCGCGGCCACTCGCCCGGCGAGTGGAAGTTCGTATGCGCCTCTGAACGAGACACGGATGTTGCTCGACACTATCGGACCGCTGCCGCCAGCAGATGCCGCTGCCGGCAGGGATGCTCGCGAGACTCAACAGAGTCAGGCTGAATGGCTGCTGGAATTGTTCGTGCGCCTGCAGCGACGCGATCAGTTGGCGTCTCTGGGCGACGGGTCGGCGCATTGACGCCCGCGCCAGCGCGGCATTCGAAACGGTAACAAGCAGCGCACCCAGGCGCTGCTGAATCGGTCCAGATCCAGGCTCTCGTGCATGGTCAACACCGATTCGGAGTCGAGCTGCGTACGCAACAACGAGCGGGCGTAGAACGGCGCGTCCACCAGGGTGTTGATGACCTGCGTCGCAGCGGGGTCGTCCGATCGCGCCACTCGAGCAATGCCCCAGGCGCTGCGCGGCAGAGCGACCCGTTGCGGGACCGGAACGCTGCGCGATTCACCGTTGCTCGAGAAGCGGACTGCCAGCGGCGCTGACGCCTCCTGACGCGCAAGCGTTTCATAGAATACGGTGGTGGCATCGCGGGTCGCGGTCCTCGACCAATGCCAACCGTGAAAGTCGCGCTCCAGCGCGCGTTCACCACGGTTGCTGTCGAGATAGCCATCTCCGCACCAGTGCAATGCGGGTTCGTGCAGACGCACCTCGATGCGCGCCCGCGGCGCCAGAGGCAACCAGACATGCTGCGCCTCGCTGTCCAATGCGTACTGCATCTGGGCTTGCGGCAGCGGCCGGACGCGCACCGTGCCTCGCACCACCAACGGCAGCGGTGCGCAGCGTTCATTCAGTTCAAACACGAACTCGTGACCATCCCACGATAGGGAGCTCGGTCCGATGCGCAACAGCTCAGGCGTAATCCGCACCCGGCTGAGCGGGCGCTCGGTCATGCACCAGCGGCTGGCGGGACCGGTCAACACGACGTTGAAGGCGCAGTGGTTCAATGGCTGAGCCGCTCGGCGCCGGCGGGCGAGGGCGTAATACGGCGAGAACACGCTACCCAGGAAAGCGATGATGCACAGTCCGCATCGAGCATCATCGCTGATCGCATCCAGGTACCACCAGGCGTAGCCGCCCGAACCTATTGGGCTATGAAACCCTGGTCCTGCAGCAGACAGCGTGCGGCCTGCCGGCCCGATAGGGCGGCCATTGGCAAACCCGGTCCCGGATGCGTGCTGCCCCCCGCCAGATACAGTCCCGCAATCCGCGTTCGCGCTCCCGGTCGGCGAAACGACGCGCGCCAGCCGTGAGTCGCTTGGCCATACAAGGCGCCGCCGCTGCCCGGAAACCGACGATGGAAGTCGCTCGGGGTCGTCGGCAGCCAGTGTTCGGGCGCCGTTGGCAGGCGCAGGCCGCAGCGTCGCAGAGTTGCCAGGGTGTGCGTCAGACACTGTGCCACCTCCTGAATACCATAATCGTGTGAATCACCAATCGCGGGCGCGTTCACCAGGCACATCAAACGCTCGGGCTGACCGTCTGCCGGCGCCGTGGCTGCCTCGCGGTCCTGCGCGCAGACATAGACCGTCGGGCGGCGCGGCAGCTGCCGTTGCGACAGGATGCTGTCGAACTCCGCGTCGTAGTCGTCCGAAAAGAAAACGTTGTGTCGCAGCAGTGCAAAGCCGGCGCTCGGTGCGCGCGCAGTCCAGGTGAGCGCGGAGAGTGAGCGCATCGCGGGTGTGACGGCTGCGGTGACCTTGGCCAATTCGGGTCCGAACAAGCCGCAGCCGATGGCCGTGGCATCGCAGGTCATTATCGCCGCATCCGCGCGCACTGCCTCACCATCGTCCAGTTCAACGGCGCTCACGCGTCTGGATCGGACGTGTACGCGGCGCACCTCGGCGCCGCAGCGCACCAGGCCCCCCCGCGCCAGGAGCAGACCGTGCAGCGCCGAGACCAGCGCATGCATGCCGCCGTCGATCTGCCAGACCCCCGACTGCTCGACGTGTGCCACCAACATCAGCGTGGCTGGCGCCCTGAATGGCGAGGAACCGCAATAGGTGGCATAGCGCCCAAACAATTGTCGCAGGCGCGGGTCGGTGAAGTAATCCCCGAGTGCGCCCCACAAGGATCGAAATGCCCGCAAGCGCCATAAATTGGGCAGGCCGCGCAGACCTGCGCCGGCAACCAGGCCAGGCAGGCTCGGCGCTGCGGCACGCAGAAAGCTGCGATCCAAAGTCTCATAGACGCGGCGGGCGTCGGCGCAGAAGCGCACATAGCCGTCTTCATCGGCGGCTCCCGCAAAATCGCGAATTGCAGCCGCGGAGCGTGCGATGTCGGCGTACAGGTCGAGCGTCTGGCCGGCAGCCCACGCGTGGCGCGCCAGAGTGTTCAGCGGCCGCAGCTGCAAATGGTCGCCCAGCCGGGTGCCGGCGTCCTGAAAGACCTGCTCGAACAACTCGCACAGCGTGAAGACGGTCGGGCCGGCATCGATGGCGTGCGCTCCTGCCGCGTTCTGACGAATCTTTCCACCCACGTGGCTGCTGCGCTCAAGCACCGTGACCGCGCAACCCTGGTTGACCAGTCGCAGCGCCGCGCATAGACCGGCGATGCCGGCGCCCACGACCACCACCGCTGGCGCCCGGCGCGCGGGGCCACCGGGACTCATGCCTGAACGCGCATCTGCCAATTGACCTACTCATCGCACTGTGTCTATAGTTACTTACACAGTATGTGACAATAAAACTTTACACAAGCTCGGAGATTCCTGTGAACAGTGCAGCCCTGCTCGAGCGATTACTGGCCAGAACGTTACGCTCAGCCGCTGCGGAGGGCCCACCGAGGTTGGGCGCGGCGATCCGTCACGCGGTGTTTCCCGGCGGCGGGCGCATACGACCAAGATTGTGCCTGGCGGTGGCGAGAGCGTGTGCCGCGGAATACGCGCCCGCGGCGATGGTTGCCGCCGCCGCGATCGAACTGCTGCATTGCGCATCGCTCGTGCACGATGATCTGCCTTGCTTTGATAACGCCGCTACGCGCCGTGGCCGACCTACGGTGCATCGCATTTATGGCGAGAATCTGGCGCTGCTGGCGGGCGATGCCCTGATCGTGCTCGCGTTTCAGACCGTCATGCTGGAGCAGCGCCTCGAGGCCGAACAACGCCTTCAGGTGCTGCAGTTGCTGACCGCGGCCGCTGGAATGCCACATGGCATCGCCGCCGGACAGGCTTGGGAATGCGAATCCGACGTGGTCTTGGCGGACTACCAGAAATCCAAGACGGGTTCGCTGTTCGTCGCTGCCACTGCGGCGGGAGCCATGGCGGCACAGGTGGAGTGCGCGCCCTGGCGCAAGGTCGGCGAGTACATCGGTGAGGCTTATCAGGTCGCGGATGACATCTGTGATGTTTCAAGCAGTCCGCAACTGATCGGTAAACCCACGGGTCGAGATGCGGCGCTCGGTCGCCCAAATGCGGTGTCGCAATTGGGCATGGACGGTGCGCAGCGGCATCTGCAGCAACTGGTGGACGCTTCCATTGCTGCCATACCAACCTGTGTCGGACGCGCTGAATTGCAAGCGCAATTCGAATTCGCCACGCGGCAGTTGCTCAGTAGCAGGTTAGCGCGGCCGGCCGCCTAGAGGCGAATTGACGCCGTGAATTCGATTGCGACACCGTGCGGTTCGGCCGCGGACGCGCGGCGCTGGGGTGCGGGTTGGCACGGGTGGCGCAATTGGCTGGTCAGCGAAGCGCGCTTCCGGCGCTTCATTGCGCGCACGCCGCTGCTGCGCGGCATTGCTCGGCGGCAAGCCGCGGCGCTGTTTGACTTATGCGCCGGCTTCGTCAATGCCCAGGTATTGCATGCCAGCGTTCGGCTCGGTCTGCTGGAGTCGCTGCGCGCGGGGGCATTGCGCCGGGATGATTTGCAGCGGCGCTGCGGCTTGGAGGAGGCTCCGTTGCGCTTGCTGCTTGGCGCGACCGATGCGCTCAAACTCACTGAAAC
Organism: Steroidobacteraceae bacterium; assembly: GCA_049508555.1. Taxonomy (GTDB): domain Bacteria; phylum Pseudomonadota; class Gammaproteobacteria; order Steroidobacterales; family Steroidobacteraceae; genus FEN-1191. Next base: position 22,801 of record JBELAR010000009.1, on the reverse strand, counting down.
ACGTGGTGCCGAGTGCTGGGGCCTGGGGATGCTGGGCGCTGCCCTGCTCGGCAATGCGGCGGTATTGCGCATGATCGAGCACCAACCCCTGATGTATGACGACCTGCGCGATCCCATCGCTCTGTTACAGGGCAGGGCAGCGCCGGGCGAACTTGCGCGCTATTGGGCCTATGCACGCAAGGCGCTGCCGCAGCACCTCGACGAGGCGGCGGTTGACAGCTATACCAACCTCATGTCGGCCACCCAATCACTGGTCGCCGAGGATCTGCTCGATGCCTATCCGTTCCGCCAGCACCATTGTGTGCTGGATGTGGGCGGTGGAGACGGCACCTTCCTGGGTGCGCTCGGGCTGCGCTGGCCCCGGCTGAAACTGATGCTGTTCGATCTTCCGGCCCTCGTCGAGCGGGCGCGATCGCGTCTGGGCGCCGCCGGCCTGGCGTCGCGCGCGCAGGTGTACGGCGGTGATTTCACGTCCACGGCGCTGCCCCTGGGAGCCGATGTCATCAGTCTGGTTCGTGTACTGCACGATCATGAGGACGCGAGGGTGCGTAAGTTGCTGCAGTCCGTGCGGCGTGCCCTGCCGAATGGCGGCCGGGTGGTCATCGCCGAGCCGATGCGCGGCGTACCGCGCTCCCTGCCGGTGGCTGAACGCTACCTGGGTTTCTACCTGCTGGCGATGGGACAGGGGCGGATGCGCAGCGCCGATGAGCTGATCGGGTTTCTGGGCGCCGCCGGCTTCGTGGACGCGCGTCAGCATGCCACCCGGCAGCCTTGGCAGTGCGCGGTCGTGTCGGCGCAGGCCTGATCAAGTGTGAATCACGCTTGACATTCACAACAGTAATAGTATTTTGACACTAACGATAACGGGGTCAGCCTTCCTGCACTCCAGAGTGACATGCAGCACCAGCTTTCAAGCTCGAGTTTGACGGCCACAGCAGTGGTGCTTCAGGCGCCCGGGGACCTGGAGCTGCGCGAGTTGGCGCTGGATCAACCGGGCGCCGCCGATGTCGTGGTGGACATGGAATGGTCAGGCATCAGTACCGGCACCGAGCGCCTGTTGTGGTCCGGTCGCATGCCATCCTTTCCGGGCATGGGCTATCCGCTGGTGCCCGGCTATGAGGGCGTCGGGCGCGTCAGTGCGTCGGGCGATCAGGCTGGCCTTGCAGTCGGGCAGCGAGTCTTCGTGCCCGGTGCGCGCTGTTTTGGTGAGGTGCGCGGGCTATTTGGCAGCGCCGCTTCCAGAGTAGTAGTGCCGGCGGCACGCGTACGGCCCGTTGCCGAAGCGCTAGGCGAACGGGCGATTCTGCTGGCGCTGGCCGCTACGGCACTGCACGCCATCGAGATCGGCCGCGAAACCCCGCAATTGATCGTGGGCCACGGCGTACTGGGCCGCTTGATCGCGCGCTTGTGCGCTTTGCGCTCCAAGCAACCCATTGTGGTGTGGGAGACTCAAGCCGCGCGCCGCAGCGGTGCGCTCGGCTATGAGGTCATCGATCCCAGCGTCGATCCGCGCACTGACTACGCTTGCATCTGTGATGTCAGCGGCGACGCCGGCGCGCTCGACCCGCTGATCGCTCGACTCGTGCCGGGCGGTGAGATCGTGCTCGCCGGATTTTATGCGACGCCGCTCGCATTTGACTTTCCCCAGGCCTTCAGGCGCGAAGCTCGCCTGAGCATCGCAGCGCAATGGCAACCCCACGATCTGTCAACAGTGCAGCGTCTGTGCGAGTCCGGGGAATTGTCGCTGCATGGTCTGATCACCCACGCCGCGGCGGCAAGCGACGCGGCGTCTGCCTATCGAGTCGCGTTCAGCGACCCGGAGTGTCTGAAAATGCATCTGGACTGGAGAAAGCGCCCATGAGCACCTGTTCCGTCAGTGCGGCTGCCATCGCGATGCCCGACGAGCGCGTGCGTCGCCTACGTGCCGAAGCGGCGTTCGAACCCGATCCGGTCGCCTCGGCTCCGCCGCGCAAGCACACACAGGTGATCGCCATCTACGGCAAGGGCGGCATCGGCAAGAGTTTTACACTCGCCAACCTGTCCTACATGATGGCGCAGCAGGGCAAGAAAGTGCTGCTGATCGGCTGCGATCCCAAGAGCGACACCACCTCGCTACTTTTTGGCGGCCGCGCCTGTCCCACAATAATCGAAACATCCGCACGCAAGAAACAGGCGGGCGAACAGGTCGCCATCGGTGACGTTTGCTTCAAGCGTGACGGCGTGTTCGCGATGGAGCTCGGTGGCCCGGAGGTTGGCCGCGGTTGCGGCGGCCGCGGAATCATTCATGGCTTCGAGCTGCTCGAAAAGCTCGGCTTCCACGACTGGGGCTTCGACTACGTATTGCTGGATTTCCTCGGTGATGTGGTGTGCGGCGGCTTCGGCCTGCCGATCGCTCGCGACATGTGTCAGAAGGTCATCGTCGTCGGTTCGAACGATCTGCAATCGCTGTATGTCGCGAACAACGTCTGCTCGGCGGTGGACTACTTTCGCAATTTGGGCGGCAATGTCGGCGTAGCCGGCATGGTCATCAACAAGGATGACGGCACCGGCGAGGCACAGGCCTTTGCGAATGCTGTAGGAATCCCGGTCCTGGCGGCCATTCCGGCGCACGAAGAGATCCGGCGCAAAAGCGCCAATTACCAGATCATCGGCCGCCCGGGTGAGACCTGGGCGCCGCTGTTCGAGCAGCTCGCCGCGGGAGTCGCGGAGGCACCCCCGGTGCGGCCGAAGCCGCTGGCGCAGGATGGCCTGCTCGGCCTGTTCAAGGGAGATGTGGTCGGTCGCAATGTAGTGCTCGAGCCGGCAACGCTGGCTGACATGTGTGGCGGCGAAATCGTCACCAAGCCGTCACTTGAAGTCGTCTACGAAGCAGTTTGACGCGATCGGTTGCGCGGCATGAGTACGGACACCACTGAAGGCAGTAGCGTCATCCAGCCCGTGACGCAGCCCGACGGGCTTGGCTGCCACAGCGGCAAGCAACAACTGCGTCAGGCGGCCGAAAACGCCGGCAAAGGTGCGACGCTGCAGCGCTATGCCGCTGACTATCCCGTCGGCCCCCATGATCAACCGCAAAGCATGTGTCCGGCGTTCGGTGCATTGCGGGTCGGCCTGCGCATGCGGCGCACCGCGACCGTCTTGAGCGGCTCAGCCTGCTGTGTTTACGGGCTCACTTTTACCTCGCACTTCTACGGCGCGCGGCGCACGGTTGGTTACGTGCCGTTCAATTCCGAAACACTGGTCACGGGCAAGCTCTTTGAGGACATTCGCGAATCGGTGTTTGCGCTGGCAGATCCGCAGCTCTACGACGCGGTCGTGATCATCAATCTATGTGTGCCCACCGCGTCCGGTGTGCCGCTGCAATTGCTGCCGAAGCAGATCAATGGCGTGCGAATTATCGGCATCGACGTTCCCGGATTCGGCGTGCCCACGCACGCGGAAGCCAAGGATGTGCTGGCAGGCGCCATGCTGCGCTTCGCCCGCAACGAAGTGGAAGCAGGGCCGGTGCAGGCGCCACGCGGCGGCCGCTCCGATCGACCGACGGTCGCGCTCCTGGGGGAGATCTTTCCTGCCGATCCAGTCGGTATCAACGCGCTTTTGCAGCCGCTGGGACTGGCGGCGGGTCCGTGCGTGCCGACGCGCGAGTGGCGTGAGCTGTATGCGGCACTGGATGCGAGCCTGGTGGCTGCGATCCACCCCTTTTACACCGCCGCCTGTCGCGAATTCACGGAGGCCGGGCGGCCTATCGTCGGATCTGCGCCGGTGGGCTATGAGGGAACCGCCGCCTGGCTCGAGAGTATCGGCGCCGCTGCGAACGTCAATGCGGCCGCGATTGGTGCCGCCAAGGATCGCTTTCTACCCGCGATCCGCGCGGCTCTGACTGCGGCGCCGATCCAGGGCCGAATCACCGTGTCGGGCTACGAGGGTTCGGAACTGCTGGTGGCACGTCTGCTCGTGGAGCTGGGCGCCGAGGTTCCCTATGTCGGAACTGCTTGTCCGCGCACCCCCTGGTCAGAGCCGGATCGTCTGTGGCTTGAAGGACGTGGTGTGCGCGTGCAGTACCGCGCCTCGCTGCAGCAGGATCAGGCAGCCGTCCATGAATTTCATCCGGACCTCGCGATCGGTACCACCCCGGTGGTGCAGCTGGCAAAGGAGCTCGCGATTCCGGCGCTTTATTTCACCAACCTGATCTCGGCACGACCCCTGATGGGCCCCGCGGGGGCCGGTTCGCTGGTACAGGTGATCAATGCAGCGCTCGCCAACAAGGCGCGCTTCGACCGATTCAAGTCGTTCTTCGAGCAAGTCGGCACCGGCCACGCGGCCGGTATCTGGGAACACACGCCCATCGATCGGCCGGAATTTCGCGAGCAATACCAGCGTCAGCTCGCCAAGCAAGCCGTTCGCTCCACGGCGCAGGACGGCATCTGATGCTGGTACTCGACCACGACCGGGCGGGCGGATATTGGGGCGCGGTGTACGCCTTTACCGCGATCAAGGGGCTGCAGGTCATCATCGATGGCCCGGTGGGCTGCGAAAACCTGCCGGTGACGTCGGTGCTGCACTACACCGACGCGCTGCCGCCGCACGAGTTGCCGATCGTTGTCACCGGTGTGTCCGAGGAACACCTCGGGCAGCACGGTACAGAAGGTGCCATGCGACGCGCGCACCGGACCCTCGATCCCGGTTTGCCGAGTGTCGTGGTGACCGGCTCGATAGCCGAAATGATCGGCGGTGGCGTCACGCCGGAGGGAACCAATATTCAGCGGTTCCTGCCGCGCACTATCGATGAGGATCAATGGCAGAGCGCCGACCGCGCATTGTTCTGGCTCTGGAGCCAATACGGCAAGAAGCGCATTGCAGCTCGTCCACCACGAGCCGCGAACCGCAAGCCACGGGTCAACATCATCGGGCCGATGTATGGCTACTTCAATTGTGCGTCGGACCTGGCGGAGATCCGGCGTCTCGTGGAGGGCATTGGCGCCGAGGTCAACATGGTGTTCCCCCTCGGAAGCCATCTGGCGGATGTCGCGAAGCTGATGGACGCCGATGTCAATATCTGCATGTATCGGGAATTCGGCCGCATGTTGTGCGAGGCCTTGGAGCGGCCCTATCTGCAGGCACCGATCGGGCTGCACAGCACCACAAAGTTTCTGCACGCGCTCGGCGAGCTGCTGCAGATCGATCCGGCGCCGTTCATCGAGCGCGAAAAGCACACCACGATCAAGCCGTTATGGGATCTGTGGCGCTCGGTCACGCAGGATTTCTTCGGCACTGCAAGTTTTGCCATCGTTGCGACCGACACCTATGCGCGTGGCGTGCGTAATTATCTCGAGCAAGAACTGGGTCTGCCATGCGCCTTCAGTCAGTCGCGCTGCGCCGGCGTCAAGCCCGACAACGCCAAGGTGCGCGCGCTGATCCAGGAGCGACGTCCTCTTATCGTATTTGGCAGCTACAACGAGCGCATGTATCTGGCCGAGTGCGGTGCCCGCGGCATCTATATTCCGGCGTCATTTCCAGGGGCAGTGATCCGCCGTCACGTCGGCACGCCTTTCATGGGATACAGCGGCGCAGCGTACCTGCTGCAGGAAGTCTGCAACGCGCTATTTGACGCGCTGTTCAACATCCTGCCGCTGGCCGCCGACATGGACCGGGTGGAGCCCACTCCGACACGACTGCACCAGGAGCTTCCATGGAGCGAGTCGGCGCAGGCACTGCTCGAGCAGCTGCTGGAGTCCGAGCCAGTATTGGTGCGCATCTCGGCGGCCAAGCGGCTGCGCGATGGTGCTGAACGCGCAGCGCGTGCGGCCGGCGAGGAACAGGTGAGCGTCGAGCGATTGCGCGGCAGTCGCAGTGCGCTCGCGCACGAGCTGCAAAGCGCATGAACAGAATTGGGCAGCGAGCATCCCGTCATCGCACGACACCAGGTGTGCGGCGGCTGCTCGCTCCCGATGTTCGGTCGGCGCGCCGACCGAACCGGCAGCTGTGGCGGCGCCGCCATGGCAATCCCGGCCGCGTGGGTCAGCGCGGTAATGGCCCACAGGCCACTTTGATGGAGGTTGTATGAATGAGGAAAGACGCGGCTCGCTCTCGGGGCTGACGGAGGCTGAGGCGAGACAGTTTCACAGGATCTTCATGACCAGCTTTTTGCTGTTCACGGCGATTGCTGTGGTCGCCCACATCCTGGTATGGCAGTGGCGTCCCTGGCTGTAACGGCCCGGTGCATCACTGTGAGTTTCATCGTAAGGAGTTAGGGAAATGTGGCGAATCTGGATGTTATTCGATCCACGAAGAGCACTAGTAGCACTGTTCATCTTCCTGTTTGTGCTTGCGCTGGTGATTCACTTCATCCTGCTAAGCACCGATCGGTTCAATTGGTTGAAGGGCCCGCACACGGGCACGGCGGCCGCGCAGACTTCCAGTCTGCCGAACGTTGTGGCCTCGGGTTCGAGGTAGCAGCGCGTACTGGGTTTAAGGGTAATGCTGATGGCAGCGGACCGCCGAGCCTTGGTGCACGGCGGGTCCGCTGCCGGAAGCGTCGGCCGCAAGGCCAGGGGACGCAATTATGGCGATGCTCAGCTTTGAAAGAAAATACCGGGTACGTGGCGGCACACTGATCGGTGGCGACCTGTTTGACTTCTGGGTGGGTCCGTTCTACGTCGGTTTCTTTGGTGTGACGACGATCTTCTTTTCATTGCTCGGCGTCGCGTTGCTGGCCTGGGGCGCGGCGATGGGACCGACCTGGAATCTGTGGCAGATCAGCATTGCCCCACCGGATCTGAGTTACGGCCTCGGATTCGCGCCCTTGGCTCAGGGCGGCCTGTGGCAGGTAATCACGGTTTGCGCGCTCGGCGCGTTCATCTCCTGGGCGCTGCGCGAAATTGAAATATGTCGCAAGCTTGGGATCGGCTATCACGTGCCGATCGCATTCGGCTTTGCGATTTTGGCCTATTTTACCCTGGTGGTGCTGCGGCCGCTGCTACTGGGGGCCTGGGGCAACGGCTTTCCATACGGCATTCTCAGTCATCTGGATTGGGTGTCGAATACCGGCTACCAATATCTGCATTTTCACTACAACCCGGCGCACATGCTGGCGGTGAGCTTCTTCTTCACCACCACCTTGGCACTGGCACTGCATGGTTCGGTGATTCTGTCGTCGGTCAATCCGCCGAAAGGCGAGAGCGTCAAGACCGCGGAGCACGAAAACACTTTCTTTCGAGACACGATCGGCTACTCGATCGGCTCCCTGGGTATCCACCGCCTGGGATTGTTTCTCGCGATCAATGCGGCGTTCTGGAGCGCCGTCTGTATCGTCATCAGCGGACCGTTTTGGACCCGAGGGTGGCCGGAGTGGTGGAACTGGTGGTTGAGTTTGCCGGTGTGGCACTGATCACGTAATGGGGAGCACTCATGGCTGAATATCAAAACATCTTCTCCCGCGTTCAGGTCCGGCCGCCCGTCTACGTCGGTGTGCCGCTGTCTGCAGGGGTGTGGAAGCGCCAGGGCAAAGGCTCGTTCAGTTATTGGCTCGGACGCATCGGCGACGCCCAGATCGGTCCCATCTACCTGGGCACGCTCGGTCTGGCGTCGCTTCTGTGCGGCTTCATCGCGTTCGAGATCATCGGCTTGAACATGTTGGCCTCGGTGAACTGGAGTCCGATCCAGTTCCTGCGTCAATTGCCCTGGCTGGCACTGGAGCCGCCGGCTCCCAGCAATGGCTTGCATATTCCGCCGCTCAACCAGGGTGGCTGGTGGCTCATGGCGGGTTTTTTCATGACGACCTCGGTGCTGCTGTGGTGGGCGCGCATGTACCGCCGCGCGCGCGCCCTCGGGATGGGGACGCACGTCGCCTGGGCGTTTGCTTCGGCGATCTGGTTGATGCTGGTACTGGGCTTCATCCGGCCGTTGCTCATGGGCAGTTGGGGCGAAGCGGTGCCGTTCGGCATCTTTCCACACCTGGATTGGACCGCTGCGTTTTCGATTCGATACGGCAACCTGTTTTATTGCCCGTTTCATATGCTGTCGATCGCTTTTCTGTACGGTTCGGCGCTTCTGTTTGCGATGCACGGGGGTACGATCCTCGCTGTCAGTCGGTACGGCGGCGATCGCGAACTCGAGCAAATAGTCGACCGCGGCACTGCCAGCGAGCGCGCGGCGCTGTTCTGGCGCTGGACCATGGGATTCAACGCCACGGTCGAGTCAATTCACCGCTGGGCCTGGTGGTTTGCGGTGCTGTGTCCGCTGGTCGGGGGCATCGGCATTCTGCTGACAGGCACGGTGGTCGATAACTGGTATCTGTGGGCCGTCAAACACGGTGTGGCGCCATCGTATCCGCAGGTGTTCCCCGCGGTGATCGATCCCGCCACGCTGCCGGGAGCGCAAAAATGAACCTACCGATTGTGCGCGCGGTGATGCTTGCGGGCTTGGTCGGAATGGCCGCGAGCGGGTGTGAGCGGCCGCCGACCGATATGATTCAGCGCGGCTACCGTGGTCTCGCCATGGACCAGGTCTACAACCCTCGCACCGTGGCGCAGCTGCAGAAGGTCAACACGGTGCCGCCGGCAAGTCCGATGGTCGATTCCGGTGGACCGCCGGCCTCGAGCGTGTACCAGAACCTGCAGGTGCTCAACGACCTGAGTGTTGCGGAGCTGGCACGTCTGATGATCGCGATGACTGCCTGGGTGGCGCCGGCGGATCAGAGCTGCGCCTATTGTCATACAGGCGCGAACATGGCCAGCGATGACAACTATCGCAAGGTCGTAGCCAGGCAGATGCTGCGCATGGTGCGGCGTATGAACAGCGATTGGCAGCCGCACGTGGGATCGACCGGTGTGACCTGCTATACCTGTCATCGCGGCAACGCCGTGCCGAGCTACGTCTGGTATCACGATCCCGGACCGGCTCACCCGTCGGAGTTTGCCGGTAACCGCGCCGGCAAGAATGCGCCGGCGCCGAGCGTGGGACTCACCGCACTGCCCAACGACCCGTTTACCGAATTTCTCGATGATCAGGCCACCAATATTCGGGTGGTGGCGACCGAGCCCCTGCCGCAGGCACCCGGCGCTCCAATCAAGCAAGCCGAGCAAACCTACGGCCTCATGATGCATATGTCGGAGGCTTTGGGGGTCAACTGTACGTTCTGCCACAACAGCCGCTCATTCACCTCCTGGGATAGCAGTACTCCGCAGCGTGCGACGGCATGGTATGGCATTCGTATGGTGCGCGATGTAAACGCGCATTTCCTCGAGCCTCTGACCGCAACCTTCCCGTCTGATCGGAAGGGGCCGCTGGGCGACGTCGCCAAGGTCAATTGCGAGACTTGCCATCAGGGAGTCTACAAACCCCTGTTTGGGGTCAGCATGCTCAAGGACTACCCGGAGCTCGCGGGCCCGAGCGCGCAGCGTCAGTAACGCCTCAGCGTCCTCAACGGAGGATGCCTGAGGCGCGCGTGCGTTACGGCAGCCGGCTCACGCCAGGACGAATCTATTCGCCACTGCGCAGCACGCGCCAGGGTGCATCGGCGCGCATGGGTATGACCAGCATCCAGTGCTCGAGAGAGGCCAGCGCTGCCAGCGCAGCCAGCAACGCGACCTCACAGGTGACGAAGTCCCAGCTCGGAGCGCTGTAGGCGACCGCGATCAGCACCACCGCTAAGGACATCGCCAGCGTCACCGAGACCGGAAACAGAAGGTTCAGTCTGCGGCAGCCAAAGAACGCCACCAGGTACTTCAGATGTGGCGGCAGCATGACCTCACCGGTATTGCGCACGCCAAAAAACAAATTCAGTTTGGCGCTGATCCGCATGCCCCAAAGCATCATGAAAGTCCATAAGCCGATCGCGTTGGTGGCGCGCCAGCTGATGGCGATGATCAGCACGGCCGCAGCCAGAGTTGCCAGCTCGTGATAGAGGATGGCCTGGACTGCGTGTCTGAAGTGCCGAAGGCCACGGCAGCCGGAGGCGCAGGCCGAGCGCCGCGGGCCGGTGACTGCCCCCAGCAGAAAGCTCAACTCCAACCAACCCCAAAGAATCAGGCTCGCCGCAAAACCCAGACAGGTGCCCAGAATGGAGGTTTCATGGGTGCTCCAGCGCAGCAGCAGCGCGCCCGGTACCACCAGGGCGCTGGCAATGCTGAGCGTCAGCGCGAATGTGCGCCTCTGGCGCCGACCTAGATAAAGAATGAGCCCGGTGGCTCCCCACCAGACGCCGATCACATACAGCACCAGCAGCAGGCCCGTGAGCACCCGCGTCTACCAGCTCGGCGCAAGACGCACTTCTTGCGGCAGAGTGTTCGCTTTGGTCGGCAACAGATACAAGCGCAGAAACTGCGCCGCCATCGCCACACTCAACGCCGCGCGCTTCAATCCGCCCAGGACCCCGGCCCGCCGCTTGGCCATATCGGCTGCGGCCGCGAGTCGCGCCATGCGATCGAGCCCGCTGCGAAACTTCGGATGCTCCAGGTCAAGCGTGAATGAGAATACCTGCTTCGTGATTTCGGAGGTTATGTGCAGTACTCGCATGTCGTATTCGGTCGGGTCGAAGCCGAAGGCCTGGTGCAGTGCCGGTCGCATATGGTCGCGCACATACATGGTGGCGAACACCGCCAGCAGAAAGAATCGGATCCACAGCCGGTTTGCGCCCCGTAACAGCTGCGGATTGAGTCGCAGGATCAACGCAAAGGCCTCGCCGTGCCTGAATTCATCATTGCACCAGCGTTCGAACCAGCGAAAGATGGGATGAAAGCGCTTTTCGGGATGGCGCTCGAGCTGGCGAAAAATGCAGATATAGCGCGCGTAGCCAATCTTCTCCGACAGATAAGTGGCGTAGTAGATCGCCTTCGGACTGAAGTAGGTCGCCTTCTTGCGTCGTGTCAACGCCCCCAGGTCCACGCCCAAGCCATAATCCTTGAGCGACTTGTTGATGAAGCCGGCGTGCCGGCTTTCATCGCGCGCCATGAATCCCATGAGCTCCTTGAGATCGGGGTGCTCGACATGGCGCTTGATTTCGCTGTAGAGAAAGCACCCGGAGAACTCGGCGGTCACCGAGCTGATCAGGAAGTCGATGAACTCCTGGTACAGCTCGGCAGGCAGTGCCTGCCGCTCGACCTCGAAAGCCGCGTCGCGTTCGAAGTGATTACGGTTGACATCGGCGCGAAACTCCTGCATCAGTTTCTGCCACTCATCGCGCAACGGCGTGACATCCAGCGCATTCATGGCCGCGTAGTCGGTGCGGTAGAAACGCGGCTTGAACAGCGCGTTCTCGGCCGCGCGCGCGGTGGGGTCCGGCGGCGCGTTGACAGTTTGCGCGGCACTCATGGCGCTATCTCCTGGTTCTCGGTCATTAATTCGGCGAAAGGCCGAGAGTTTGCCGGGCCAAAGACCTCGAGGGAGAGGCGTTGTCCGGTCTGTGGATCGGCTATGGTCAATTGGCCATCCGCCCAGCGCGTCAAGGTGAAGGGCGGCTGCTGGCCGACGTGTTCGTTGCGCCGTGCACGCGCCAAGCCGCGCAGCACGCCACGCAGAAAACCGTTACTGGCCGCGGGAACGATGTGAACGGTGGCATCATCACGGTCCGCGTCGCGCACTTCCACAGCACCATCGCTGCGATCGACAAACCTCAAATGCATCACCTGAACCGGCGCCACGAGCACCGCGGTGGCGGCGTGCAGATGCAATAGCCGGGCCGTTGTGGCGGCAATCAGCGAGAAGCCCACCAGCAGGGCGGCGCCAATGAGGATACCGGATGGCAGGGCGTCTGCTCTGACCGAGGCACTCATGTGGAGACTAGGCGGCGACCGATGCGCGCGCTGGCGCGGCAGCAGCCGGCACGACGTTTGTCACGGCGAGTGGGGCTATCGCTTGGGCGACCTCAACCTCGCGCACCGAGGCGTGCAGTGCTGCGGCCAGTAGTTGCGCCGCGCGCGGCGCGTCGGGCAACGCGCGCAGACAAGCCTGCGGATGCAGATAGTGTCCCGCCCGCACATGCGGCCAGTTGAGCAGGTAGCCGATTCGTTGTGTCTTGCGCAGGCGCAGCGTCAGGTCACCGCTGCCATCGCGGCGCCTTAGCAGTGCCGCGCTGTCGATACGTCTGAAGGGCAGGTTGAGCGACAGCGGCAGTGCGATGCCGTGTCGCATGACGACGCGTCGCGAGGTGATGCTGTAGACCGTGGCACGCGCCGACGCCCAGCCCACGGCGAGCAGGATAAGAATCACTGCCGTACCGAGCAGCAGGGGAATGCGCACCGCATGCGCGATGGCGAGCCAACTGTGCTGCCGCGTGAAGGCCGCCGTGGCCTGCCAGCCGGCGAGGAGCAGAAAATACAGCGCAATCGGCACGACATGCAACGCGCGCCGCGTCAGCAACCACCAGTCGGGACTGCCTTGCCATAGCAATAATTCGCCGGCCGGCAGATGGCCGGGCAACCCGGGAATGGGTTCATAGTCATACTCTGCCGGGCTCATAGCTTCGGCTCCAGGCGCGACGGCTCGGCATAGAGCGTACCGCCGCCGTAATAGGCGCTCACGCGGTCTTCTTCGCGTCGCGTGATCTGGTCGGGATTTGCCAGCTGCGGTACGTCGGCGAATTGTGCTGCGAGGATGGAGCGCACCCGCACGCAGCGCGGCCACACCTCGAAGCGTGCAAAGCCGATCGGCAGCAGTACTTGGCGAGCGGAAGCATCCACCAGTACTTCCAGATAGCGGATCTGAGGCTCGCTGCGATCGACCCACACATCCTGTACCACGCCACCTTGCAGGCCGGTGGCGTCGAGCACCGGCATTCCGCGCGGATCGGGATCGCGCGGCTCGATCTCGAAGTCCGTGGCGACCCGCATCGGCACGATGCGAGGCTCGCCCTCGTGTGTGAGATCCGGGACATCGGTGCGCAGGACGTAGGCCGCGGGCCCGACGCCATCGTGCATCGGGTTGCCGGTCGGGTCCAGCGGCGCGCCGGGCCAGGGCTCGGCGGGGGCTGCCGCCAGCTCGCGCGCATCTTCGGTGCGCGGTACCGTAACCTCGCCGCCGTGCGCGAGCTTGAATGTCTTGGGCGCGGGCATGCGCGGGAAGCCTTGAACCTGAATACGATCCGTGAGATGCGTCCGGTCGGATTCCAGCGGATAGCCCTCACGTTTGTCCTCGCGGCGCAAGTACATGATCAGGCCGGCAAAGAAGATCCAGAACGCGTACAGCACGATTTGGGCGACATCGATGTACTGGGTGATTGCACCGACGACATGCATGGGGGTTACTCCAAGGAGGGCAGTTGTTGACCGGATTGGATGCTCTGGGCGAAGGTGGTCAAGGCGGATCGCAACGCGCGCTGGCGCGTACCCACCAGTGGACCGATCACGATTAGACTCACGAACAGCAGCAGGATTTCCACGTGATAGACGAAGCCGTAGCCCACTGCCGGGCTACTCAAGGCAGAGCCGAACGCGCCGTGAGCCGCCAGCGCGGAAATCCCATCCCGCATCGCACCGCCAGAGGCAATGGCGATGCCAGCCGCGCTCGCTTGCACGGCGCCCCAGGCGCCGAGCGCCAGGCCGCTGCCGCTGTGATCGCGCTCCAGCGCCGCTGCCAGTGTGCCGACGCAGAATAGCCCGTTACCGAATCCGATCGCCGCTGAACCGCAGCGATACATCAGCGATGAACCCAGCGGCGCCGAATAGATCACCACAGCAAAGGCCAGCAGGCCGATCACGAGGCCGTAGGCGGCCAGCCGCAACGGATCGAAGCCACGGCTCAGGGCACGCGCGGCGAGTGCGAATGCCAGCAGCGCGCCGGCTGCCAGCATGGCGGTAAGCGCCGTGGTGGCGCTGACGGACAGTCGCAATATCTCCCCGCCGTATGGCTCGAGGATGATGTCCTGCATGTTGAATGCGACGGTGCCGACGCACACGGCAACCAAAAAGCGCACCGCCCGGCCCTGCGTCGCATATTGTTGCCAGCAGTCCATGAAGGGCGGTGGGGGCGGGTCGTAGGCGCGTGTCGGATCGCGGGCCTCTTGCTTCCAGAGCGCCACGACGTTCAATGCCATGGTCAGCATCGCCGCCCCCTGAATCACCTGGATGAGTCGAAACTCGCTGAACTTGGCCAGTAATGTGCCGAAGGCGACGCCGCAAACCACCATGCCAAGCAGCAGCATGGCGTACATCAAGGCGATGACGCGAGGACGCAACTGCGGCGGGGCCAGATCCGTGGCGAGCGCCAAGCCCGCGGTCTGAGTGGTCTGCAGCCCAGCGCCGACCAGCAGGAAGGACAATCCCGAGGCGATCTGGCCGATGATGATTGGTCCGTGAGTGTCGCCGGACAGCACAATCAAGGCGAAGGGCATGATGGCCAAGCCGCCGAACTGCAGCATGGTACCGATCCAGATGTACGGCACGCGCCGCCAACCCAGTACCGAGCGGTGGTGATCGGATCGAAAGCCGACCAAGGCCCGCCACGGCGCGAAAATCAGCGGCAGCGCTACCATCAGCGACACCAGCCATGCGGAAACGCCAAGTTCGACGATCAAGACGCGATTCAAGGTGCCGATCAGCAGTACTGTCGCCATCCCGACCGCGACCTGGAACAGCGACAAGCGCAGCAGCCGCCCCAGCGGTAGTTCGCGGCTGGCGGCGTCTGCAAAGGGCAGCAGCTCTGGCCCGAGCCGCATCCAGGCACGCTGCGCGCGCTGTTGCAGTGCCAGCTTCATGCGCGCACCAGCTCCATCGCATGCGAAGTATAGAAGCCTCTGGCAACCCGTTCGTCGCGCGCCACTTGCCAATGCTGCAAGGCAGACTCATGCCGCAATTGTGCGCGTAGCCGAAGTTCGGCGACCGGGGCAACAGCGGGCGCGCGATTGGAGCGTGGAAAGACGCGGCCGATGGTATGCATCAGCGCCAGGGCCGGCGTGCGCGGCACGAAGGTGAACGCCAATGAGCGCTGCGTACGCTGTGCCAAGGAGGCCAATAACCGCACGATGTCGCAGGTCTCATAGTGGATCAAGGAGTCCATGGCCACGACGTGGTCGAACTGTCCGAGTGCGGGGTCCGACATGTCACCGGTGCGAAACTCGATGCCGCTGAGGCCCGCGGCCGCGGCGCGCTGACGTGCCAGCTCGACCAGCGTGGGGGACAGGTCGATGGCGAGCACGGAGGCGCCGCGGGTGGCGAGTTCGAAGGCCATCGCGCCGGTACCGCAGCCCGCGTCCAGGACCCGCGCGCCACTCAATCGCAGCGGCAACATGCGCAGCAGGGTCTGACGCATGCGCTCACGTCCGGCACGCACCGTCGCGCGGATGCGCCCCACCGGCGCATCGGAGGTCAGACGCTCCCAGGCGCGAACCGCCGTGCAATCAAAGTATTGCTCGAGTTGACCTCGGCGCTCGACATAGGCGGTGTGGCGCATGTCAGTCGAACCCCAACAGGTCGAAGATTTCGCGATCCTTCAGCGGCGCCACCGCCAGTCCCTCCGTGCCATCCCACAGCGACTGCGCCAATTGCATGTATTCCTGTTTCACCGATTCGAGCTCGCTGGAGCTCTCCATCTCGAACAGAGTTGCCTTCTTCAGCCGGCTGCGACGGATCACATCCAGGTCCGGGAAGCGCGCCATGGTCTTGAGCCCCACGCGAGCATTGAAGCGATCGATCTGGTCGGTGGCGGTGCTGCGATTGGCGATGACGCCGCCGAGCCGGACGTTGTAGTTCTTGGATTTGGCCTGGATCGCTGCAATGATACGATTCATCGCGAAGATCGAATCAAAATCGTTCGCGGTCACGACCAGTGCACGGTCCGCATGTTGCAATGGCGCCGCGAAACCGCCGCACACGACATCGCCCAGTACATCGAAGATCACCACGTCGGTGTCATCGAGCAGGTGGTGTTCCTTGAGCAGCTTGACGGTCTGCCCGACGACATAACCGCCGCAGCCGGTGCCGGCGGGTGGTCCACCGGCTTCCACGCAGCGCACGCCGTTATAGCCTTCGTAAACGAAGTCCTCGGTGCGCAATTCTTCGGCGTGGAAATCGACCGACTCCAGTATGTCGATAACAGTGGGGACCAGGCGCTTGGTGAGGGTGAACGTCGAGTCGTGCTTCGGATCGCAGCCGATTTGCAGGACGTGCTTGCCTAATTTGGAGAAGGCCACCGACAGATTCGACGAGGTCGTGCTCTTGCCGATACCGCCCTTGCCGTAGACGGCAAATACTTTGGCGCGACCAATCTTGATGGAGGCGTCGAGGTGCACCTGCACGCTTCCGGCACCGTCGCCCGGCTTCGAACGGGATGTAAGGGATGCGACGGGTATCGCCGTGGTCATCATGCAGCGACTCCTTCCAACACACCTTCGACCCGATCCTCGAGCTCATCGCCGGCGGCTCGCAGTGCAGCGAGCGTCTGCGGATCCGGATCCCAGTATTGCCGCTCCTGTGCCTCGATCAGGCGATTGGCCACCTTCGCCGTGGCGGTGGGATTCAGCGCCGCCAGGCGCGAACGCATCGCCGGGTCCAACATGAAGGTTTGCGTCAGCTTCTGATAGACCCACGGTGCGACTTGCCCTGTCGTGGCCGACCACCCCATGGTGTTGGTAATGTGGACTTCGATCTGGCGCACCCCCTCGTAACCATGCTCGAGCAGACCGTCATACCATTTTGGATTGAGCATGCGGCTGTGGGTCTCGAGGCAGACCTGCTCGGCCAAGGTGCGCACGGCGTTGTTGCCTTGGGTCTGATCGCCAATGTAGATCGCCGGGGCGGCACCCCCTTTGGCGCGACGGATGGCACGGCTGATGCCTCCGAGGGTGTCAAAGTAGTGATCCACGGTGGTCACACCGAGTTCCACCGAATCCAGATTCTGATAGGCCACTGCGGTCTGCTTGAGTGCGCTTTGCAGCAGAGCGCTCTGCTGGCTAACGCCTCCGCTGCGCGCGAAGGCGAAGCTCTTACGCTGCGTGTAAGTCTCGGCCAGCTCATCTTCCTGATCCCAGCGGCCATTCTCGATCAGGTGATTGACGTTGGACCCGTAGGCGCCCTCGGCGTTGCCAAATACACGCAAGGCGGCGGTCTCAAGGTCGCAGCCGTGAATATTCTGGTATTCCAGGGCGTGCTTGCGAACGAAGTTATCCTCCGAGGCCTCATCGGCGCTCGCGGCCAGATAAGCTGCCTCTGCCAGCAGCTTCATCTGCAGCGGCAGCAGATCGCGAAAGATGCCCGAGATTGTCACGAGGACGTCGATGCGTGGCCGGCCGAGTTCAGCAACCGGGATCAGCGTTGCACCGGCGAGCCGCCCATAGGAGTCGAAGCGCGGTCGTGCACCGAGCAGGGCCAGAACCTGTCCGATTGGGCCGCCTTCGTTCTTCAGGTTGTCCGTACCCCACAGCACGATGGCGATCGATTCCGGAAGGCCGCCGCCATCGAGCTGGTAGCGTGCCAACAGACGTCGCGCCTGCTGCGCACCGTCCGCCACTGCAAAGGGGCTCGGAATTCGAAATGGATCGAAGCCGTGAATGTTGCGGCCGGTCGGCAGGATTGCGGGATTTCGCAGCAGATCGCCGCCCGGGGTGGGTGGCACGAAGCCGCCATCCAGCGCCTTGAGTAGCGCTGGTAGCTCCTGATTCTCCGCCAGCAGACGCGCGGCGCGCCCCAGCTCCTCGAACTCGGCGCTATGTGCCTGGCCTGGCGCCACCGGCCGCAGATCAACCAGGGCTTCGCAATCGGCCTGCGATAGTTTCAACCCGTAGGACGCTTGGGCTACGGCGCCGAGCATTTCGCAGCGCGCCTGTCGCGACGGCGGCACGCCCAGAATATGGAGACCTTGCGGGATCAAGGTATATTCGAGTTCGAGCACCTGGCTGCTCAGCGCCTCGATGTGCGGTGCCGCGTCAGCACTCCACTGCGCATCGCTCGCACACAGCTCAACGGCCGCAGCTTGAGTTCGAATCAAGTCGGCCAAGGCGGCTCGCTCCTGGCTGGCTTCCGGCTCGAGCGTGCGCCAGCGCTGCAAGGATAATTTCAAGTCCTGCAAGCCGCGATAGAGTCCGGCGTGGACGATCGGCGGGGTCAAGTAGCTGATGGTGGTCGCGGCCGAGCGCCGTTTAGCAATCGTCGCTTCCGAGGGATTGTTGGCCGCGTAAATATAGAGATTGGGTAGATCTGCGATCAGGCGATCCGGCCAGCAAGTCCCGGACAGGCCGGTTTGCTTGCCGGGCATGAACTCAAGTGCGCCGTGAGTACCGAAATGCACCACGGCATGAGCCTGGAAGTCCTCGCGGATCCAGCGATAGAACGCGGCAAATGCATGGGTCGGGGCGAACCCCTTGGCAAACAGCAGACGCATCGGATCGCCCTCGTACCCCACACTGGGTTGGATGCCGACGAACACGTTGCCAAACCGGGCGCCCAGGATGTGGATGGAGCGACCGTCGCTGAGTTGATTACCGGGAGCATTGCCCCACTGTTCTTCAATCTGTCGCAACCAGGTTTCACGCCTGACGTGCGTGTCCACGCTGACCTGCGCGTGAACGTTCGCATAGGTGCCACGCCGTGCGGCATTGCCCTCGATGATGCTGGCGCGCAGCGCGTCCACGCTGGCCGGGACGCTCACGCCATAGCCCCGTTCGGCCAGCGCGCTGAGCGTGCGGTGCAGGGATTCGAATACCGAGAGGTAGGCCGCGGTGCCGGTATTGCCCGCACCGGGCGGAAAATTGAACAAGACAATGGCGAGGCGGCGCTCGGCGCGCTCCGAACGGCGCAGTTCCACCAAGCGCAGCGTGCGTGCGGCAAGCATGTCCGCACGTTCGGCGTGCCCGCGCATGTCGCGCCCGCCGTCACTGCCGGCTGCGCTCGAACGACCGCCGAATACGATTGGGCCGCTGGAACCATCGAGCTCCGGAATGGCCACCATGATGGTCGATTCCACCGGCAGCAGGCCGCGATCCGATGTCTCCCACTGCTCGAGCGTCTGGAACTCCAGCGGGTGAGCGACCAGATAGGGCACGTCCAGGCGCGAAAGCGTTTCCGTGGCTGCCTGCGCATCGTTATAGGCGGGGCCGCCGACCAATGAAAATCCAGTCAGCGACACCAGGGCATCGATGGCTGGCGCACCGTCGTGCATGAAGTAGCGCTCGATCGCGCTGCGAGAATCGAGACCGCTGGCGAAAGCGGGCAGCACGCGCAATCCGCGTCGCTCCATGGCCGCTATCACGGCATCGTAGTGGGCGGTATTGCCGGCCAATACATAGGAGCGCATCACCAACAGACCGACCGTGCCGCGCGCACCGCCGCCGACCTTGGGCAATTGCGATGGCGTCGTACAGACGCGGGTTGCGAGCTGCGGGTGATACAGACCGACTTCCGGGTATTCGATGGGCGGCCGATAGTGCAGTCCCTCGCGCAACGTTGCGCGAGCGCCGGAGGCGTAACGCGACACCAGCATGCGCACCAGATTGGTGAGGTTGTCCTCGGAGCCGCCGAGCCAGTATTGCAGCGTTAAAAAGTAATGACGCACGTCCTGCGCCACGCCCGGAATAAATCGCAGGATCGCGGGAATACGGCGCAGCATGCGCATCTGCTGCGCGCCGCTGCTGCTATCGCTGCCGCGACGACTGCCACGCAGTCGGCGCAGCAGGGCCATCGGGCCGCCGCCGGAGCGCGACATATCGAAGCTGCCCAGGCGAGTCAGCCGAACCACTTCGCCGGCGGAAATAGCGCAGACCAGGGCGTCGCACCCCTCACGCCGGGCCTTGAGAGCTCCAAGAATCGGCTGATAGTGTTCCTCGAGGAACAGCATGTTGGCAAAAATGATGTCGGCGCGTTCGATCTCTATCAGGGTGCGTGTCAGCGCTGCTGCCGACGCGCTCCATTCCGCTGCGGCATGCAGTTCCAATGACAGCCCCGGCAGCTCTCGGCGCAGTGTCCCCAGCGTGCGTTCCGCCGCGCTCGCCAGGTGCGTGTCCATCGTCAGCACCAGCACCCTGATCGGTGTGGGCTCAGCGCGCAAAATAGGCTTTCGCTTCATACAGTGTCTCGATTGTGATCTGTGCGAGGTGTCGCTCCTGCGCGAAGCGCTCGGTGTTGCGCCGAGCCTTGCCGCGCACGAAGAACGGCACCTTTCCGAGTTCGCGTTCAGCGTCCGCCGCCCAGTTGGCTTGCGCCGCGGCGCCCAGCGCGCTCGGCGCCGGCGCCAGCGCGCCCAGATGCGAGGGCGCCGCCTGGTCGTGGAATTCGAAATCACCGCGGAACATGGTCAATAAGTGCTCCTCCAGTCCCATCATTAACGGCTGCACCCAGGTGTCGAATATCACGTTGGCGCCTTCGAATCCCATCTGCGGCGCATAGCGGGCAGGGAAATCCTGGACGTGCACCGGTGCCGAGATCACAGCGCAGGCAATGCCCAGTCTCTTGGCGATGTGGCGCTCCATTTGTGTGCCGAGCACCAACTCCGGATGCAGCTCGGTTACCTGCGCTTCGACCGCGAGGTAGTCATCGGTGATCAGGGCATCCACGCCGTGCTGCGCAGCGGCGGCGCGCACTTCGCGCGCGTATTCGCGGCTGTAAGTGCCAAGTCCGACTACGCTCAAGCCCAATTCTTGAGCGGCAATGCGGGCGGCAGCAATCGCATGGGTCGCATCGCCAAAGATGTACACACGTTTGCCGGTAAGGTAGGTCGAGTCCACCGAACGCGAATACCAGGGCAGGCGCGAAGGGGTGCCTGCCAGGAGCGCCGCTGCGTCCAGCTGTGCCAGTGCCGCAACCTCGGCGATAAAGTCGCGTGTTGCACCGACGCCGATCGGCACCACGCGGGTGTAAGGCTGCTGATGTTGCTGCCGCAGCCACTCGGCTGCGGGCTGCGCTATCTCCGGGTAGAGCACCACGTTGAAGTCTGCGTCGCTCAAGCACCGCAGCTCGGCCGGGTGAGCGTCTAGGGGCGCGACGACATTGACCTCGACGCCCAGCTGTGTCAGCAGCGAGCTGATCTCACGCACATCGTCGCGGTGCCGAAATCCAAGTGCCGTCGGGCCGAGTACGTTACAGCGCGCGCGGCGGCCCTCGAGCGGTGGGCGATCGCGCCGCTCCGAGGCGGGACACAGGGTGCGCACCAATCGATAGAACGTCTCGGCGGCACCCCAGTTCTCCTTGCGCTGATACGCCGGCAACTCCAGTGGCACCACCGGAATCGGCAGATTCAGCGCCAGCGCGAGGCCGGCCGGATCGTCCTGGAGCAGTTCGGCAGTGCAGGAGGCGCCCACCAGCATGACTTCCGGCTGGAAGCGCACAAACGCGTCGCGCACGGCGGCCTGCAGCAGTCCGGCGGTGTCGGCACCCAGATCCCTGGCCTGAAAAGTCGAATAGGTGACCGGCGGGCGCTGGGAGCGCCGCTCGATCATCGTGAACAGCAGGTCGGCGTAGGTGTCACCCTGCGGCGCGTGCAGAACGTAATGCACGCCTTTCATGGCAGTGGCAATACGCATCGCGCCGACATGTGGCGGACCTTCGTACGTCCATAGCGTCAATTGCATGGCTTCAGACCGCCAGCCGCGTGCGGCGTATGAGCGGGCGCGCGAATAACTCGGCCAAATCCGCGCTTTGCTCGTAGCCGTGGATCGGCGTAAACACCAGTTCGATGGACCATTTTGTGGTGTGGCCCTCGGCTTCGAGCGGGTTCGCGAGCCCCAGGCCGCACACCGTCAGATCCGGTCGGGCCGCGCGCGCGCGCTCGAGTTGGGCATCGACATGCTGTCCCTCGGTCACGCGAGTCCCCGCGGGCAGCAGAGCCAAGTCGGGCGCAAGGTGCTGTCGATGCAGGTACGGGGTGCCCACCTCGATGGCGTGCATGCCGAGTTCGCGGGTCAGAAAGCGTGCCAGCGGCACCTCCAGTTGCGAGTCAGGAAACAGAAATACCCGCTTGCCCTCCAGCATCGAGCGGTAACGAGCCAGCGCTCGTTGCGCCCGCTCGTGTGCGGGAGCCGTGATGCGCGCAAAACGCGCTGCCTCAACGGAAAAAGCCGAGGCGGCTGCCTGCAGCCACAGGCTGGTACCTTCGGCGCCCAACGGAAAGGGCGCCGATAGAATCTGGGCGCCGCGTTCCCGTAGAGCACGCGCCGTGGCCGCCAGGAAAGGCTGCGCCAGGAGCACCTTGGTGCCAGCGCCGACGCCGGCGGCCTCGAGCGCGCGGCGCGGCGGCAGAAACGATACCGGCCCGATGCCCAATTGAGCAAACAGTCGCGCCATCTGATCTTCAACGATGTCGGCCAGCGCGCCCGCGACAATCAACTGCGGCGTATCGGTTGAGGGCAGCGTCGGCACCATGGCCGCAATGCAGGCGTCTTCGCCTTCGGTGAATGTAGTCTCGATACCGCTGCCCGAGTAATTGAGAATGCGCACCCGCGGTGCGAATTGCGTCGATAGTCGCTGTGCGGCGCGTGCCAGGTCGAGCTTGATCACTTCGGAGGGACATGAGCCCACCAGAAACAGCAAGCGAATGTCGGGGCGACGCTCGAGCAGCCGATTCACGACCCGATCGAGCTCCGCGTTCGCATCCGCCATGCCGGCCAGATCGCGTTCCTCGATGATGGCGGTGGCAAAGCGCGGCTCGGCAAAAATCATGACGCCGGCGGCTGATTGGATCAGATGGGCACAGGTTCTCGAGCCCACGACGAGAAAAAACGCGTCCTGAATCTTGCGATGCAACCAGACGATACCCGTGAGTCCGCAGAACACCGATCGTTGACCGCGCTCGACAATGATCTGCGGTTCGACATGGCCACTGGGTGCGGCGCCGTTCACAGCGGCCGAGCTGCAGCCGATCATTTAACGGTTCCTGCGGCCAAGGC
>JBELAR010000089.1:0-14561 GCA_049508555.1 Steroidobacteraceae bacterium | reverse complement strand
ACCAGGGCGCTGCGGGGCAGCTCGCTGTGCTCGCAGCGCACGTAATAATTGCGCGCGCCCGCGAGCGTGGCGCGCGCCGCCGCCACGATACCGTCGCCCGCGGCGCTGATCTCGTAACGGAATTGCTCGCCCCGCCTCGCAATATCCGTGACCGTGCGCTGCCCGGTACCGATGATCGAGACGAAGCGCGCATCGGCCGCGGCGAGCTGCGCACCGAAGCCCCGCGCCGCGCGCAGCAGCGCGGCATCGGGCCGCGCGCCGCGCCGCGGCCAGGAGCGCGGGTCGAGCAGATCGAGCCGGCCGTATTCGGGCGGTATGAGCTGATAGATGCTCATGAAGCTGTCGAACACCTCGCGGCTCAAGGACTGCGCGTCGTGCCGGGTATCGATGGCCGCGAGCCGGCATACGAACGGATAGGTCGCACGCAGCGCCTGCACCGCGGCCATGGCGCCGCCGTGCGGGGTACCCAGGCCGCAGATGCGCTCGATGCGGCCGTCCGCATGGCCGATCGTGCCCGGCGCGAGCGCGGCGCGCGCGAGCAGGCCGCCCATGCTGTGGCCGATCAGTGCCAGGCGCGGGGCCGCATCGGCGCGCAGCCGCGCCGCGAGCTGCGGGCCGAGCGAGCGCAGATCCCCGCGCCAGTCGTATTCGTAGAGCTCGACCTCGAAGCCGGCCGCACGCAACCGCAATTTCAAGGGCAGATAGCTGTAAGGGATCGCCCCTTGCGTCTCGAGCGCCGGCTCCGCCCCCCAGCGCAGGTGCCGCAGGCGCCCCTGCACGATATCGCTCGGATCGAGCCACAGCAGGTCCCGCGGTAGACCCGCCGCGCGCGGGAATCCGAGCTGCGTGCCCATGATCCCGGGCAGCAGATACACCTTGGGGTAGGCATTGCGGCGGGGCACGCGCGCCGCGGCGCGCGCCAGCGTGCTCAGCAGCGAGTACTCCCCCGGGCCCAGATAGGCACGCAATTCGCGGCGATGCGAGCCGAGCTCGAGCGCGCGCTCGAGCTCCTCGGCTGGCCAACACATGCGGTCATAGACCGAGATCGGAGCAGCGGTGCTCATGCGCCGGAGGCGTCAGGACAGACCGCTGTGACGCGCGATCTGATCGCAGACCGCGGCGATCGCCGCGGCGCGCGCGCTGCTCTTGCGCCAGACGGCGCCCACCTGGCGGTTCGGCGCCGGGCGCGCGAACGGGCGGATCACGAGTCCGTGGCCACTGCCATAGGCGCCGCGGGTCGCCAGCGCCGGCAACAGGGTGATGCCGACGCCAGCCACGACCATCTGTCGCAGCGTCTCGATGCTGGTGGCGCGGAAGTCCTGTTTCTCATGCACGCCACTGCGGGCGCAGATCGCGAGCGCCTGATCGCGCAGGCAATGACCGTCCTCGAGCAGCAACAATGTCTCGCCGTCCAGGTCCTCGATGCGGGCATGGGCGCGGGCGGCGAGGCGATGTGACTGCGGCAGCGCCAGCATGAAGGGCTCCTGGTAGAGCTCACGGCTCGCAAGGCCCTCCTCGTGGATCGGCAGGGCCAGCACGCCGACGTCGATCTCACCGTTGTGCAGCCGCTCGAGCATCGGCCCGGTCTGGTATTCGTACAGCATGAGCTCCAGGCGCGGCAGGGCTTTGCGGATCTTGAGCGCCACCAGCGGCAGCAGATACGGGCCGATGGTCGGCAGCAGCGCGAGCCGCAATTGTCCGGCCAGTGGGTCGCGCCGCGTCTGCGCCAGCGTCACGATGGACTCGCCCAGATCAAGCATATCGCGCGCGCGCCGCGCCACCTCCTCCCCGGCCTGCGTGAGCGTCACGCGGCGCGGACGGCGCTCGATCAACTGTATGCCGAGATATTCCTCGAGCTTGCGCAGCTGCGCCGAGAGCGTCGGCTGGCTCACGAAGCATTTGGCGGCGGCGCGGCCGAAATGGCGGGTTTCCGCCACGGCGACCAGATAACGCAGGTCCTTGAGCTTCAGATCAGTCATGTGTGTCCGATAATTGGCGTCT
Source organism: Steroidobacteraceae bacterium (assembly GCA_049508555.1). Taxonomy (GTDB): domain Bacteria; phylum Pseudomonadota; class Gammaproteobacteria; order Steroidobacterales; family Steroidobacteraceae; genus FEN-1191. The sequence goes on along the minus strand of JBELAR010000089.1, from coordinate 12,560 downwards.
ATCGCGCTGCCAAAGTCAATCGGTTAGCCTAGCACCATGCGGATGAATGAGATGGCGCAGTATCTGGACAACACCGCTCGTGCCGATCGACTCTGCGGCGGTGTGCGGCTCATTCCGATCACGACGCCCCATGGGACCTTCAACGTCTGGACCAAGCGCGTGGGCAACGAACCGCGCCTGAAGCTGTTGTTGCTGCATGGCGGTCCGGGCGCCACGCACGAGTACTTCGAGGCCTGCGACAGCTACCTGCCGGCCGCGGGCATCGAGTACTACTACTACGACCAGCTGGGTTCCTACTACAGTGATCAACCCGACATTCCGCAGCTGTGGGAGATACCGCGCTTCGTCGATGAGGTCGAGCAGGTGCGTGTGGCGCTCGGACTCGAGCCGGAGAATTTCGTGCTGCTCGGGCACTCCTGGGGCGGAATACTCGCCATCGAATATGCGCTGCGACACGCACGGCAGCTCAAAGGCCTCGTGATATCCAACATGATGTCGAGCATTCCGGCCTACAACCACTACGCCGAGCGGGTGCTCATGCCCGGCATGGATCAGGCGGCGCTCTCGCAGATCAAACGGCTCGAGGCCGCGCAGGCCTACACGGATCCGCAGTACATGGATCTGCTCATGCAGCATCACTACGTCTATCACGTGTTGCGCATGGATGCGAAGCTCTGGCCCGATCCGGTGCTGCGGGCCTTCAAACATCAGAACCCCAAGGTGTATATACCGATGCAGGGGCCGAGCGAGCTCGGGGCGAGCGGCAAGCTGTTGAGCTGGGATCGAAGCGCGCAGCTGTGCACCATCGACGTGCCGGCGCTAACCATCGGCGCGCAGTACGACACCATGGATCCCGCGCACATGCGGGCCATGGCGCGCTCGCTGCCGCAGGGCCGTTATCTGGACTGCCCCGGCGGCAGCCACATGGCCATGTACGACGCGCAGGAGTGCTACTTCTCCGGGCTCATCGATTTTCTGCAGGACCTGGCGTCCGGGCGGCGCTAGGCTCAAGCGCCATGGCAGAGCTCGAGCAGTTCGGTTACGTGCAGCAATTGCGGCGCGCATTGCGCACGCGCGATCTGCTCGTCTATGGCCTGATCCTGATGGTGCCGATCTCACCCTACGGCGTGTTCGGTTTCGTCTGGAACGACTCCAAGGGCATGGTGCCGCTCGCCTACCTGATCGGCCTGATCGGCATGTTGTTCACCGCCATGAGCTATGCGGCCATGTCGCGCGCGTTCCCGCTCGCCGGCTCGGTGTACACCTATGCGCATCGCGGCCTGCACGAGCTGGCCGGCTTCTTCGCCGGCTGGCTGATCCTGCTCGACTACATTCTCGTGCCCGCTCTGCTGTACCTCTTCAGTGCCGTCGCCTTGCGCGAACTGCTGCCCGGCGTGCCCGAGTGGCTATGGCTGCTGGGGTTCGTCGCCTTCAACGCCTACGTGAACCTGCTCGGCATGCAGCTCACGGCACGGGTAAATATTTATCTGCTCGTGATGGAATGCGCGGCGCTCGCGCTGTTCGTGCTCTTCGGGCTGTTCGCGCTCTACCACGGCCAAGGTGCGGGCCAGCTCACGCTCAGGCCGATCTACGATCCCAAGGTGTTCTCGCTGGCCACGGTTGCCGGCGCCACCTCGATCGCCGTGCTGTCCTTTCTCGGCTTCGACGCCATCTCGACCCTCGCGGAGGAGAGCCGCGGCGGGCGCGACGCGGTCGGGCGCGCGACCCTGCTCTCACTGGCGCTCGTCGGCGCGCTGTTCATGCTGCAGACCTGGATCGCCACCGACCTCGCGCAAGGCATGCACTTCGCCTCCGCAGATACCGCCTTCTATGAGATCGCGGCGCGCGCCGGCGGCCGCTGGCTGCGCGTGATCACCATCGCCGCACTGGTCATTGCCTCCGGCATCGCCAACGCGATGGCCGCGCAAGCCGCGGTCGCGCGTATCCTCTACGCCATGGCGCGCGATGGCAAATTGCCCTCGGTGCTCGCGCGGGTGCATCCGCGCTACCAAACACCTTACGTCAGCACCTTGTTCGTGGCCGGCGTGTCGCTGCTGGTGGGATGGTTTTTTTCTCAACGCCTCGATGACCTGACCCGTATCGTGAACTTCGGCGCGCTCACGGGCTTCCTGCTATTGCACCTGAGCGTGATCAATCACTACTTCGTGCGCGAGCGCAGCGGGGACTGGCTGCGCCACGTGCTGTGCCCGCTGGCCGGCATGCTCGTGATCGCCTACGTGCTCTACGAGATGGACAATGCGGCGAAGATCATGGGGGCATGCTGGATCGCGCTCGGCGTGCTCTATTACGCGGTCCTGTCCTTCGTACTCAAGAAGCCGGGCGCACTCGAGATCTGAGCGGCCGATCTTGACGCCGCGGCGCAGCGCTGGCCATACTGCCGGCATGGCTGTAGACACCGCAATCGCGCACGAGGCGCCCTCGCGTCGCTGGTGGCGCCGCTCCCGTAGTGGAGTGGGCGCTGGGCGTTGCCGCACGCTGTAATCGCAACCAAAAGGTTAAGATCACACCAGAACCCATCTCCGGAGCGCTCCGGGATGGGTTTTTTGTTATGAAGCCACCATTCGATATTGCTGGAGACCTGGACACGCCGGTGTCGGCGTTCGCCAAACTCGCGCCGTTCGCGCCGCGCTTTCTGCTCGAGAGCGTCGAGGGCGGCGAGCGGCTCGGTCGCTATTCCTTCATTGGCTTCGGCGACGGCCTGGAAGTGCGACTCGATGAATCCGGGCTGCGCATCGGCCAGGAGCGCCGGCCGTTTCCCACCAGCCGCGAGGCGCTGCTCGACGGTCTGCGCGCCGCGCTGGCCGCGGTACCGTTGCCGTTGCCGGCGTTCGGCCAGGTGCCGCTGGCCGGCGGACTGGTCGGTTTCACGGCCTACGACGTCGTGCGTTTCTTTGAACGCCTGCCCTCGCGCCTGCCGCCATTGGCCGGCGTGCCCTTATTGCATTACGTGGCGCCGCGCTCGTTGCTGGTGTTCGATCACGTCAGTCGCGGCATCGCACTGGTGGCCGCGGATCGCGAGCGGCGGGCGCTTCTCGGCGCCCGAGCCCGCGCTCAGTCGCGAGGAGTACATCGCGGGCGTGCGGTGCGCGCAGGAGCACATCGCCGCGGGCGATGTCTATCAGCTCGTGCTCGCCTCGCGCTTCTCGGGCCGCCACGATCTCGATCCGTTTCAGGTGTACCGGGCGCTGCGCCTGATCAATCCCTCGCCCTACATGTATTTCTGCCGCCTCGGCGGGCTGACCGTGGTCGGCTCTTCGCCCGAGGCCCTGGTCAAGCTCAATGGGCGCGAGGCGCAACTGCGTCCTATCGCCGGCACGCGACCACGGCACGACGATCCCGCGCAGGACGCGCGCCTCGAAGCCGAGCTGCGTGCCGATGCCAAGGAGAACGCCGAGCACGTCATGCTGGTGGATCTGGCGCGCAACGATCTGGGCCGTGTCGCGCGCGCGGGCAGCGTGCACGTCGAGCCGTTTCGTTCGATCGAGCGCTACAGTCATGTCATGCACATCGTCAGCGGCGTACACGGGGAGCTGGCGCCGCAGTGCGATGCCTTTGATCTGTTCGCGGCCACCTTTCCGGCCGGCACCCTGGTCGGTGCGCCCAAAGTGCGGGCGATGGAGATCATCGAGCAGCTCGAGCCGGTGCGGCGCGGCCTCTACGGCGGCACGATCGGCTATTTCGGCGCGCAGGGCGATATGGATCAGGCCATCACCATCCGCACACTGGTGTTCAACGGCGAGCAGTACAGCTATCAGGCAGGCGCCGGCATCGTGGCCGACAGCCAACCGGCCGCGGAGCACGATGAAGTGCTGGCCAAGAGCGCCGCGCTGTTGCGCGCGCTGACGATGGCGGAGGCCGGACTGTGAATGCACGGCTGTTATTGATCGATAACTACGATTCCTTCACCTACAACCTGGTGCAGGCATTTCTCGTGCTGGGAGCGGACGTGCGGGTGTATCGCAACGACGCCATCACGCTCGAGATGGCGAACGAGCTTGAGCCCACGCACCTGTGCATCTCCCCCGGTCCAGGCACGCCCGCGCAGGCCGGGGTGTCGATAGCGATGATTCGCCACTTCGCCGGGCACATTCCGGTGTTCGGCGTGTGCCTGGGACACCAGTCGATCATCGAGGCCTTCGGCGGCCAGATCGTGCGCGCGCCGCGGCTCATGCACGGCAAGACCTCGCCGATCGAGCACGACGGCCTCGGCGTGTTTGCCGAGGTCCCCGCGCAGTGCGAGGTCGGACGCTACCATTCCTTGATCGCCGAGGCGCGCACGATACCCGCGCAGTTGCTGGTGACGGCCCGCACCGATGCCGGCGAGATCATGGGCGTGCGCCACCGTCAGTGGCAGGTCGAGGGCGTGCAGTTCCACCCCGAGAGCGTGCTCACTCCGGATGGGCCGCTGATGATGCGCAATTTTCTGCTCGGGCGCGGCGCGGGCCGCGAGCAGCCCGGCACATGAACGGGCCTCTCGCCGTGCGCGCCACGCTCGAGCGGCTGCTCGATGGCGCGAATCTGAGCGAGACGGAGGCCATGGCGCTGCTGCCCGAGCTCACCGCGGCTGAGCTGGCGCCGGCGCTGGCCGGGGCAGTGCTCGCGGCGCTGCGCGCCAAGGGCGTGAGTGCCGAGGAATTGCGCGGCTTCGCCCGCTGCATGCGCAGCCTCGCGCGCCGGCCCGAATTGCCTCCGTTGGCCGACGCGATTGATATCGTGGGCACCGGAGGCGATCGCTCCGGGAGCCTGAATCTGTCCACCGGTGCGGCGCTGCTGGCGGCTGCCTGCGGTCTGCCGGTATACAAACACGGCAATCGCGGCCTCTCGAGCCGCGCCGGCAGCGCCGACGTTCTGCAGGCGCTGGGGTTGCCGTTACCGCTCGATGAGGCGGCCGCGGGCCGCTGCTACGCGGCGGTCGGCTTCACGTTCCTGTACGCCCCGTACTATCACGCCGCGACCCGGGGCATCGCCGCGGTGCGCGCGGCGCTCGGCGTGCGCACGGTCTTCAACATTCTGGGACCCTTGAGCAATCCGGCCGCGCCGCCCTACCTGGTCGTCGGCGCCTTCGATTTGGCCACCGCCGAACTCATGGCCAGCGCCCTGTGTGGCAGCGGGATCACGCGCGCTTTTGTCATCCATGGTGCCGAAGGCTGGGATGAGCCCACGCCGATCGGCCCCTTCACGCTCTATGACGTCGGTCCCGGTGGCGTGCGCACCGAGCAGCGCGCGCCGAGCGACTATGGTCTCCTGCGCTGCGCTCCGGAGGCGCTGGCCGGTGCGGACGCGGCCTACAACGCGCGCGAACTGCAGCGCGTGCTCAGCGCCGAGGCTCGCAACGCGGCGCAGCACGATCCGCATCGCGATGCCTTGTTGCTCGGCGCGGCGCTGGCGCTCGAAGTGACCGGTCGTGAGAGCGCACCGCGAGCGGCGCTCGCTCGCGCCGCCGCCGCCATCGATGGGGGCGCGGCCCGGGCTCTGCTCGAGCGCCTGCAGCGCTTCGGGCAGGACGAGGCGCGGCGGGCACAAAGCGCATGAGCGCGGATTTTCTACAGGATATGGCACGCTCGAGCCGCGAGCGCGTGGCGCGCTCGCGTATCGTGTGCGCCGAGACTGCGCTCAAGGCACTGGCGCGTGCCACGGGCGCACCGCCGCCGCTGCAGCTCTCCGCGCTTGGCTTCGATCTGATAGCAGAGGTCAAATTGCGCTCACCGGCGCAAGGGGCTCTGCACGGCGCCCTCGAGAACATCGGTTCGAGGGTCGCTGATTACGCGCTCGCCGGCGCCGCGGCGATCTCGGTGCTGACTGAACCCACGCGCTTCGACGGCGAGCTCGAACACCTGCGACTCGCCTCGCTCGCCCTGCAGGGGCGGATCCCCGCGATGCGCAAGGATTTTCTGGTCGATCCCTACCAGGTCTATGAGGCGCGGGCCGCGGGCGCGGGCGGCGTACTGATCATTCTGCGCATGCTCGAGCCGGCATTGATCCTGGCATTGCTCGACGCCGCGGCAGAGTTGCAGCTGTTCGCGCTGCTAGAGGCCTTCGACGAGGCCGATCTGGAATACGCGGGACAGCTCGTGCGCGAGCACGGCGCGCGCGCACGCCTGCTGGTGGGCGTCAATTGCCGCGACCTCAGCACACTCAAGGTGGTGCCGGGGCGGCTCGAGGCGCTGGCGGAAAAATTGCCTGCGGGCGTCCCCAGGGTGGCCGAGAGCGGTGTGGAGGATGGCGCGGACGCGGCCCGCCTCGCGCGCGCGGGCTATGACGTGGCGCTGGTCGGCAGCGCCCTCATGCGCGCTCCAGATCGGTTGCAATTCGCGCGCTCGCTGCTGGCGGCGGGGCGACAGGCGCGCCAATGTGGCTGAAGATCTGCGGCATGACGAGTCCTGAGTCCGTGGCCGCGGCGCTGGCCGCGCGCGTCGACGCGATCGGCTTCGTGTTCGCGCCCTCGGTGCGCCGGCTCGAGCCCGAACACGCGGCGCAGCTGGCCGCGCCGGCCCGCGGCCGGGCGCTGTGTGTCGCGGTCACCTTGCACCCGGAACAGGCGCATATCGCTCGGATCGTGCGCGATTTCGCGCCCGACATATTGCAGAGCGATCTCGCCGATCTCGAGGGCCTGACTCTGCCCTCGAGTCTGTCGGTATTGCCGGTCCTGCGCGCTGCACTGCCCGGCCCGCTGCCGCCGCGGCTGCTGTTCGAAGGTCAACGCAGCGGCAGCGGTGCGGCAGCGGACTGGGGGCAGGCTATGCTGCTCGCCGGGGCGACGCAGCTGATCCTGGCCGGGGGCCTCGACGCGGCGAACGTCGCCTCGGCGATCCGGGCGGTGCGTCCATTCGGAGTCGACGTGTCGAGCGGGGTCGAATCCGCGCCCGGACACAAGAGCCCGCAGCGCATCGCGGAGTTTGTTCAGGCCGCACGAGCGGCGTTTGCAGAGATCGATCATGAGTCCAATCGAAACACTCGCTGAGCCCGAGCGCACCCTGGCTGATCTGCTGGCCGGGCGCTTTCCCGACGAGCACGGACGCTACGGTCCCTATGGCGGCCGCTACGTGCCCGAGACGCTCATTCCCGCCCACGAGCGGCTCGAGCGCGGCGTGCGGCGCTGGCTGCCCGATCCGGAGTTTCGCGCCGAACTCGAGCGCGAGCTGCGCGATTGGGTCGGTCGGCCGACGGCCTTGAGCCCGGCGCCGCACCTCTCCAGGCGCTGGGGCGCGGAGGTCTGGCTCAAGCGCGAGGACCTCGCGCATACGGGAGCCCACAAGATCAACAATGCGATCGGCCAGGCATTGCTGGCGCGACGGCTCGGCGCGCGCCGCGTCGTGGCTGAAACCGGCGCCGGCCAGCACGGGGTCGCGAGCGCCGCCGCCTGCGCCCGCGTCGGCCTGCCTTGCACCGTGTACATGGGAGCGCTCGACATGGAGCGCCAGGCGCCCAACGTCGGGCGCATGAAACTGCTGGGCGCCAAGGTGGTTGCGGTCACCAGCGGCGATCGCACGTTGCGCGCGGCCATCGATGAAGCGTTGCGTGACTGGGTCGGCGACCCCACGGGCACGTACTATCTGCTGGGCTCCGCCGTCGGCGGTCATCCCTATCCCTACCTGGTGCGCGAGCTGCAGTCCGTGATCGGGCGCGAAGCGCGCGCGCAGATGCTCGAGCGTGCCGGCGCGCTGCCCGATGCGCTGCTGGCCTGCGTCGGCGGGGGCTCCAACGCCATCGGTCTCTTTCACCCCTTTCTCGCTGACAGCGGCGTCGAGATCATCGGGATCGAGGCGGGCGGCCGTGGCTCGGCGCTGGGCCAGAATTCTGCGACGCTCGCCCTGGGCAGCCCCGGAGTCCTGCACGGCAGTTACTCGATGCTGTTGCAGGACGAGCACGGGCAGATCCAGGAGACCCATTCGATTTCGGCGGGTCTGGATTATCCGGGAGTCGGACCCGAGCACTCGTTGCTGCTCGCGCTCGGTCGCGTGCGCTACGAGACGGCCGATGATGCCGAGGCATTGGAGGCGGTGCGTGAATGCTGTGAATGCGAAGGTATCCTGCCAGCCCTCGAGACGGCCCATGCGCTCGCCGGCGCCCGCCGCTGGGCCGCTGCGCACGCGGGCAAGCGCGTGCTGATCGGACTGTCGGGACGGGGTGATAAAGACATGCCGACGCTCTCGCGTACTCTGATCGCGCCGGCCGAGTCGACCGAATCGGGCGCACCGACGGCGCAGGCCGCACGATGAGCGCGGCCGTCAAGCGCACACCGATCGATCGGATCGTCGCGGCGTTGCGGGGCGCAGCCAAGCAGGGTCAGCCCGCCCTCGTGGCATTTCTGACCGCGGGCTATCCGAGCCGCGCGCAGTTCCGCGAGCACCTCAGCGCCGTGGCCAGCGAGGCCGATGTCGTGGAAATCGGTGTGCCGTTTACCGACCCGATGGCCGACGGCGTCACGATCCAGCGATCGAGCGAGGCGGCGCTGCGCGCCGGCGTCACGCTGACCTGGATACTCGAGGAGCTGCAGCTCATGCCGCGGCTGCAGACGCCATTGTTACTCATGAGCTATCTGAATCCGCTGCTCGCGTTCGGTCTCGAGCGGCTCGCACGGCGGGCCGTCGGTGCTGGAGTCTGCGGCTTCATCGTGCCGGACCTGCCCTACGATGAGAGCGAATTGATGCGTGCGGCGCTCGCCCCGCACGCTCTGGCGCTGGTACAAATGGTCACCCCCGTGACCGGCGCCGAGCGGCTCGCGAAGCTGGCGGCCGCGAGCCAGGGGTTCCTGTACGCCGTGACCATGACCGGTACCACGGGTAAGAACGTGTCCGCACCGCAGGAGATCGCGGCCTATCTGGAGCGGGTGCGCAGCGTCGCAACGGTACCGGTCTGTGCCGGCTTCGGAATCCGCAGCCGCGAGCAGATCGAGCGCCTGCGCGGCCTGGTCGATGGCGTGATCATCGGCTCGGCGCTGGTGGAAGTGCTCGAGCGCGGCGAATCCCCGCAGGAGTTTCTGGCCGCGCTGCGGCCGCGGCCGCGCCGGGGCTCCGCACCATGACCGTCCGACTCATGATCGAGCAGCGTTTCTGCGGCCCGCCGGGTTGCGGCAACGGCGGTTACGTGGCGGGGCTGATGGTGCAGCACTCGAGCCTGCGACTGCGTGTGCGGCTGGAACAGCCGATTCCGCTGCAGACCCCGCTCGAGCTCGACGAGGCCGATGGCGGCTCGCTCGAGCTGCGCGCCGCCGGGCGCATTCTGGCGCGGGCGAAGCCCGCCATTCTGGAGCTCGAGGTACCCGAGGCAGTGAATTACCTCGAGGCACTCGAGGCCTCGCGCCAATTCATCGGCTTCGAACGCCACGCCTTTCCGGCCTGCTTCGTCTGCGGCCCGGATCGCGCTCGCGGTGACGGGCTGCGCATTTTTGCCGGCAAGCTGCGCGAGGAGGGCACCGTCGTCGCGGCGCCCTGGATGCCGGATGCATCACTGAGCGATGGCGCGGGCAAGGTGCGGCCGGAGTTCATGAGCGCAGCGCTCGACTGTCCGGGATATTTCGCGACCCATACGGCGGGTGTGCCGATGCTGCTCGGGGAATTCACCGCGCATGTGGATCGCTGTGTGCACGTGGAGGAGCCCTGCGTGATCCTCGGCTGGCGCCTGTCTCTGGCCGGCCGCAAGCACGAGGTCGGAACGGCGCTGTTCGATGGGGAGGGTGAGCTGTGTGCCCGGGCCCGCGCCGTCTGGATCGAACCCCGATCGCACGAACGGTGAGGGGCGTCTCACTGCGCGGCGCGCCTGTGACTGGGATGTCACTGCGTTGCGACTGCTTTGTCATCAAGGCGCGCCTAGACTCCTCGCCACTGAAATCTGCACCGCTCTGTAGGAGATACGGCATGGCGACATTATTTGTGAATGCTGGCGAGGCCCAGGCCCCGGGTGCAGCGCTCAACGTCCGCGCCTGCGAGGCTGGCACGAAGCTGCGCGATTGGCTGCAGCGCGATTGGGCCATGCTGTTCTCACACCCGCTCGATTTCCAGTACCAGGGATTGGAAACCGACCGCTGGCTGTCAATCCTGCGCGATGAATTCCGCACTCGCGGCGTGCGCCCGATGGCCTGCAGGCGAGGCGCTGCGGAGCTCGATGGGAGCTGGGTCAGCGATCTGATCGCCGACCGCAGCCTGGTGCGGCTCGAGTCCACGACCAGCGCCGAGGCCGGTGATCTCCCGAACGCGCCGGTCGATCTGCCGGCGCGCGCGTTGCGGGCCGACATACTCGCGCTGCCGCCGCGCTTCGTGCTCATCGTGGACGATGAGCTGCGCCGCCGCGGCGTGCTGAAGTACAGCAGCGGTCGCGCGAGTGTCTCACCGCTGGATCTGCTCGGATCAATCGACCTGCTGCGCCGCCGTAGTGCGGCGCGCATTGCGGCCTGAGCCGCAGTTGCGCAAGGCCGCCGGCACCGCCTGAGCGTTCAGCGCGAGCGCGGGCGCCACAACGAGAGCCACAGACCGACGCCCACGGCGCCGAGCACCAGGCCGATCGGTTGCGGCTCCAGGTGCAGCCCGAGCCAGAGTATGCCGCCGAGCCAGAGCACCGCACCGAGCAGCGCCCGATCGCTGCGCCGGCACTGTTCGAGCCAGTCCCGGCGCAACTGATCCACGGCCTGCGTGTCGATCGGGATGCTCAACTGGCCATCCTGGGCGCGCTCCAACATGCGCTTGGCCAATGGTGGCAGCGCCTTGATGATCTCGAGCGCATCGGGCCAGCCGCGGCGCAGTTCCCGCAGCACGTTGCGCGGACTCATGCGATCGCGCATCCAGCGGCGCAGCACCGGGCTCGCGGTGTGCCAGATGTCGAGTTCCGGATACAGCTGGCGCCCGAGCCCCTCGATGTTCAGCAGCGTCTTCTGCAATAACAGCAATTGCGGCTGGATCTGACCGTTGAAGCGGCGCAGTGCTTCGAACAGCCGCAGCAGCACCGTGCCGAAGGAGATCTCCTTGAGCGGCCGATCGAATATCGGCTCGCAGATCGTGCGCACGGCCGACTCCATTTCATCGACCCGGGTGTCGGGCGGAACCCAGCCCGACTGCACGTGCAGCGTGGCCACGCGACGATAGTCGCGATTGAATACGGCCAGAAAATTCTCGGCCAGGTAGCTCTGGTCGCGCAGATCGAGCGAGCCGACGATGCCGAAATCGACCGCGGCGTAGCGCGGATGGGCCGGATCCTCGAGCAGGACGAAGATATTGCCCGGATGCATGTCGGCGTGGAAGAAGTTGTGGCGGAACACCTGGGTGAAGAAGATCTCCACACCGTTCTCCGCCAGGCGCTTGAAGTCGGTGCCGAGCTCACGCAAGCGGGCGATATCGCCTATCGGCGTGCCGCGTATGCGCTCCATGACCATGACCTCGGTGCGGCAGAATTCCCAGTAGACCTCCGGCACGTACAGGAGCGCGGAGCCGGCAAAGTTGCGCTTGAGCTGCGAGGCGTTGGCGGCCTCGCGCATGAGGTCGAGCTCATCGAGAATCGTGCGCTCGTATTCGCGCACGATCTCGACGGGCTTCAGTCGCCGGCTCTGCGCCCACCAGCGCTCGGCCAGGCCCGCGATCGTGTAGAGCACCTCGATGTCGAGGGCGATCATCGCCTTCATGTCCGGGCGCAATACCTTGACGATGACCTCGCGCCCGTCGGGCAATTGTGCCGTGTGCACCTGTGCGATCGAGGCCGCCGCCAATGGAATGAGCTCGAAATTGCGCAGCCGCGTTTCGAGCGGCGCGCCATAGGCGCGTTCGATGCTCGCACGCGCCACCTCGCCCGGGAACGGGGCCACGTTGTCCTGCAGCCGCGCGAGCTCATCGGCGATGTCGGCGGGCAGCAGATCGCGTCGTGTGGAGAGCGCCTGTCCGAACTTGATGAAGATCGGTCCCAGCGCCTCGAGGGCGAGGCGCAGGCGCTCAGCGCGCGTGAGCTTCGAGCGGCGTTGAAACCAGGTCCAGGGCGAGGCGTAATAAATAAACCGCAGCGGCCGGTACAGATGCGTCGCGCGCACCAGGTCGTCCAGGCCATGGCGCACCAGCACGCGCTGGATCTGCATGAGCCGCAGCAGCACCCGCCATCGCATCAAGCCGGCTCCTGGCCGCCGGCGAGTTCACGGCTCTGGCGCTCGAGCTGCGCCGCACGGGCGGCGAGCCGATCGAGCTGCTCGCGCAGCTCATCCACGCCGCGCAGAAAGTGCTCCGCTTCGGCCCGCGACACCAGCTCGCGGCGCTCATGCGCGAGGTATTCAGCGAAGTTCTGTGCGCCGCTCCAGGCCGTGGTGCGGGTCCAGGCCGCCGCGCCGCGCAATCCGCGCATGAACAGATGGGCGCCACTGCGTCCGAGCACATCGGCCAGGAGCGCCTCCAGATCGGGCCTGAGCAGTACGGCCAGCTCGCGGTAGTGCTGCGCGAGCTCGCCGTCGCCCTCTATGCGCACGCCGCCGCGCTGGATCACGGTCTGCGGCTCCGGGCCGGACAGCGCCAGCAGGGACAGTGGTGCACCGATGAGCTTCGCATCGTGCGCTACCTCGGACGGCGCGA
>JBELAR010000088.1:0-9636 GCA_049508555.1 Steroidobacteraceae bacterium | reverse complement strand
CCGCCGCCTCGATGGCCGCTGCGCGCCCCGCGAGGCTGCCATGGGTGAAGTCCGCCAGGTGTTCGAAGATCACGTGGTAGCGGTCCCCGCCGCGATAGAGGCCGAGCATGAACACCACGCGGCGCTGGAGCAACGCCGCGGCGCGCATCGGTCCGAGCGGCAGCCGCGCGGTCGCGCCGAGAAAGCTCACGGGCAGCGCCGCTTCATTCCCGAGTGTGCGGTCGGCCAGTACGCCGACGACTGCACCGCTATCGAGGCGTTCGCGAATCCGCAGCATCGCATCCACGTGGCCGAGCGCGATGATCTCGGGCGGATTGCGCACCTTGGCCGCAGCCAATACGGCATTGAGCTTGCGCGCGTTGTCCTCGTACATCGCCATGGCTACGGCCAGGCCCGGCTGGCGCTCGCCGATGGCACGCAGTATCTCGAAGCTGCCCATATGGGCGCCGAACAGCAGCGCGCCCTCGCCGTGAGACACGACTTCCCGGATCAATGCCTCACCCTGCAGCGAGACGTCGAACAATGCGTGGCGGCCGGCGAGCATATACAGGCGGTCATGGATGACCGTGGCGAAGCTGAGAATCAGGCGGAATCGATCTGCGGCGCGCGGCTCGCGGCCCAAGGCGCGGCGCAGGTACGCGCGCATGTCGCGCCGAGCCCGCGGGGCGAAGAGAAAAAAGTAGGCGGCGATACCGAGCAGAAAAGGCCGCCCGCCGCGCCGGCCCAGACGCAGCGACAGCCACGCCATCGCGCGCAACAGTGTCGGGCTGCCACGCTCGCGCCGGCGGCGCCATTCCGGCACGCCCGGGCGCGCTCTCACGCGAGCCCTCGCGCGATCACGCCACTCACGGCGAGCTCCTGCTCGCTGCGCATCTCGAAGCGCAGCGCCTCGCCCGAATCCGGCAGGTACTCGAGCCGCAGGCTTTCATCGGGCCGCACCATGCGGTGGAATTTAACCGTCACGATGTGCCAGGGTGGGCCGGCGGGCGCTCCGGCCTCGGCGCTCTGAGCCTGCTCGATGCCGTGCAAGGCCGCATCGAGCAGCAGTACGCCAGGCACGACGGGACATTGCGGAAAGTGACCGGCCAAGGCCGGATGATCGGCCGCGAATCGCAGCCACACGCCGCTCGGGCTCATGCGAACTGGTCGGGCGCGTGGGCCGCGGCCTGTGCAATCAGCGCACGCAGCGTCTGCTGCGGCAACTTGCCGGCCTCGTTGCGCGGCAGTGTCTCGACGCGCAGCAACGGCCGCGGCAGGAACACGGGATCGATACGCTCGCGCAGCCGCTGCAGCAGCAGCGGGGTGTCGAGCGATGGGGCCACGACGAGCGCCGCGAGCCGCGTGACGCCCGCGAGCGATACCGGTGCATCCTCGCGAATGAAGAATGCGCCGTCGAGCACACCGGCAATCGCGTTGAGCTGATAATTCAGGTAAGCGAGCGAGCTGCGCTTGCCGGCGATGTTGACCAGGTCGGCGGTGCGCCCGTGCAACACGAAGCGATCCTGGCCTCGCAATTCGAGGATGTCCGCCACCGCCGTCACCTGTTCGATGTGGCCGCCCTGGGCCCAGCAGCGCTCATCACGTTGCTCCAGGCGCACGCCCTGCCAGAGCTGCCATTCAACCTCGTGCACCGTGCGACGCGCGGCGATCTGCCCGGTCTCGGTCGAACCGTAGATCTCGAGCAGCGGCGCCTCATAGCGCAGCTCGACCTCGCGCGCCAGATTCGCCGACAGCATCGCCGTGGCCGAGACGATCAGGTCGGGACGCGGCATTGGCACGCCGGCGGCGAGCATGGAGCGCAGGTGCACCGGCGTGGTGATCAGCACGCGCGGGTGCGGCAAGGCGCGCAGGCCCGCGGCGATGTCCGCCGGGAAGAATGGCCGCTCGGCGCACAACGCACCGCCGCTATGCAAGGGCAGCAGCACGGTGGATTCGAAGCCGTACATGTGCTGCGGGGGCACGGTGCCGAGTATGGCGCAGCCGCCGCGATCGATTGGCGGCAGCCGCTGCGCCTCCAGACGCACACATTGCACCAGGCGCCCCCAGCTCTTGTGATGCGGCACGGGCGCACCGGTCGAGCCCGAGGTGAAGACGTAGGCAGCCGATTGATTCGCATCGATCTGCGGTACCGACCAGGCCTCCTCGTTCAGCGCGGCCTGCGCTGCGCTCGATTCATCGGCAGCGGTATACAGACATTGCGGCAGCTCGACCGCGCAGCGCGGATCATCGGTCAGACAGAAGGCATCGGGCGCGAAGTCGTGCAGCTGCAGGATCGTCGGGGCGGTATGGCTTGGGGGTAGAAGACTGCACTTGCCGCGCAGCAGGCTCGCGGCCAGCCCCACCGTGAAGCGGTAACGGTCGGAACACAGATTGAGCACGTGCGCTCCGGCCGGCAGGCGCGCTGCCAGTGCGCGCGCATCGTGCAGGAAGCGCCTCGCGCTGATCGGCTCACCGCGGCGGTAGGCCAGTACCGCCTCGGGTCGATCATGCGCGAAGAGGGGCAGTGCCGTCATGGCTGGATTCACCCTAGAGGATCAGTATCGATGCTGCGATCGGCCCCGGGCGCAGCCTGCCGAGCTTCACTTGCTTCTGTGCTCCGCGACGTATTGGGAGAATTGCCTCAGCGAGCGGAAGATGCGCTCGTTCTCCTGGTTATCCGCGCGCAGCACGATGCCGTACTGCTTGGAGACGATCAACGCGATCTCGAGGATGTCGATCGAGTCGAGCCCCAGACCCTCGCCATACAGGGGCGCCTGCGGATCGATCTGCTCCGGGGACATGGGCAGATTCAGTCCCTGCACGATCAGCTGCGCGATCTCCATCTCCAGGGCGAGCAGTTCGGCTCGCGTCGTGGTCGATTCTGGCAAGGCTTGATCCGGCATGATGCGGCGAGTGTATCGTTGACTCTGCAGTTTGAGGTTCTGGGCAGTGTCGCGGCGATCCGGCCCGTTGGGGCATTATATCGGGATTGAGGCGAGCGCGAGCATTGCGTGCCCGGAGAGCTCAACGCAGCGCCGGGCGCCGGCGCAGTGCGCGCCGCCATGCCAGTCGCGGCAGTCGCAGCAGAAAGCCGAGCAGCAGCCGCAGGTGCATCCAGCTCAGCAGCAGGTTGTCGCGCCAGTAATTGAAGTGCGTGACGCCGCCATCCTCGGGGCTGAAGTAGCGCACCGGTGCGCTCAGATTGAGCGGCTGCAGCCCGAGCCAGCACAAGCGCACGGCCGCCTCGACGTCGAAATCGAAGCGCCGCATCCAGGGCTGGTAGCGCATCACCTGCACCAGGGGCTCGAGCGGATAGACGCGAAAGCCGAACAGGGAATCGTGGATGCCGGCCCAGAGCGTCTCGAGGTTGGCCCACCAATTGGAAATCTTGCGTCCCTGGACACGCAGCGCCGGGGCGCTGTGATCAAAACGGGGCTCGCCGAGAATCAGCGCCCGCGGGGCGGCGATCGATGCGGCCATGAATGCGCCGATGCGCTCGGCCGGATGCTGGCCGTCGGAGTCCATCGTCAGGATGTGTGTATAGCCCGCCTGCAGAGCCGCCCGCGCGCCGTGCAATACCGCCGCGCCCTTGCCGCGGTTGCGCGCCAGCAGCAGCACGCGCAGTCCCGGATCCTCACGCGCCATCGCCACGAGCGCCGCGCCGGTGCCATCGTCGCTGCCGTCGACGACGACCCATACCGGATTCCACTGCGCGCGCGCCGCGCGCACGGTTTCAAAAACTCTGGGTCCCGGGTTGTAGCTTGGAATCAGGACCAGGTGCGTGTTGGACGCTCCGCTCAGCGGCACGTCGTACTGCCATCCCAGGGATTCGTGTGTCCGCTCTGCAGCTCGCTGCGATAGTAGCGCTCGAGCTCGAGCATGAACGCCTCGAGATCCTGCGGCGGCGCGAAACGCCGGCCGAGCCGGACCCGATAGGTGATCGGCAACGACGGCCGTGACCAGAGCGGACAGCCCTTGCCAAGGAATGGCGGGTCGGTCTCGATCAGCAGTGTCTGCACTTCGACGCCGGCGCGACGCGCGATCACGCCGATACTGCGCGTGAGCGCGTTGAGCGGCGCCCGCGAGGTCCGGGTTCCCTCGGGAAACAGCAGCAGTACGCCGCCGTCGCGCAGGTCGGCCACCGCCTCGCGCACCAGCTGCAACGGCGAGTCGTTATTGATGTAGCGCGCGAGCCGAGCGCCAGGTCCGAGCAGAATGTTGGCCTTGAGATCGGATTTCATCACGCAGGACAGATTCGGATGGCGCGAGAGAATCAGCAGCGCATCGATGAGCGAGGGGTGATTCGGGGCGAGTATGAGCGCGGGACCGCCACGCAGCGTATCGATGGCGCGGAGGTCGAGCTTGTAGGCGCCGATGCGTTGCAGCCACCCGGCATAGAGCCTGAAGCCCGCCATGATGCCGTAGCGGCCCAGCGCCCGCCCTGGCGCTCGCGGCAGCAGCGCGTAGAGCGGCAGGGTGCAGAGCGACCAGCACAGGCAGATCGCGGCGAGCAG
Source organism: Steroidobacteraceae bacterium (assembly GCA_049508555.1). Classification (GTDB taxonomy): domain Bacteria; phylum Pseudomonadota; class Gammaproteobacteria; order Steroidobacterales; family Steroidobacteraceae; genus FEN-1191. The sequence goes on along the minus strand of JBELAR010000088.1, from coordinate 5,143 downwards.
CAACAGCGAGCTGCACAGCGCCGCGTACTCGTAGGCGGTGCGAATGAGGGTCCGGGGGCTCGAGCCCGCATCGACTGCACGCAGCTCAGTCATCGCTCTGCACCGTGGTCCGGGACGCGCGGATCATCCAGACGATGCCGATGCCCCCGGCCCAGTAGTCGCGCTGCTGCACCAGCGGACTGCCGACAAAGGCGGCACCGGCGAGCCAATCATGGCGCAGATAGGCGCCGAGCCAATAGGAGCCGTAGCGCTTGCTGGTTGAGAGCAGCGCTTCACTGCCTGAATAGCCCCCGCCCGGCTCGTAGGCGGGGCGCGTCTCGGTCGCATACTGGCTCGCCACAGCATAGAAGTACTCGTGATAGCGGCGCTGCGCAAACAAGGGTCCAGCCAGCAGGCCGAAGTTCCAGCCGGCCACGCGCCCGCTGCCGGCATAATCCAGATTCAGATCCGGAGCGAACACCGCTCCGATCGCATTCGGCGGCGAGGCGATCGTGATCGCCTCGCGCAGCGGCAGGCGCAGGTCGAGCCGCAACCGCTCATCGGCATCGCGCCACATGTGCCAGTTGAGCGCCGGGCCAACTTCTATCGTGGGCTCGAGCGTCGGCATGCCGGCGCGTATGCCGCTGTGGCTGCTGAACACGGGCGCCGTGGCATTGACGCTCATCTCGATTTCGACGTAGCGGCGATTGAACAGCAGGCCGTGCACGCCGTCGCGATCGGAGCGCAGGAACGTGCCGCGATAGAGCAGGTAGGGCAGCGGCACGGGGTAGGCGTGTACCGTTTTCGAGCCACGGTAGTCGTTGAACACCAGCAGTCCCGTGCCCAGGCCGAATTCCCACAACGGCTGCTCGACACTGCGTGCCGCGCCCGGCAGCGTGCACAGCAATGCCAGCAGGGCCGCTCGCGGCGCAATGCGGCGGCCGGCCGCGGCCTCAGCTCGCCCTGGCATGACTAGCTGCCGACCGCTTCGAGCTCGACCAGCAGTTCGCGCCGGCAGATATCGGCCTGCAGATAGAGTATCGGGGCCGCCTCGCCAATCGCGCGGCGCAATTCGGCATTGACCGGCGCCAGATCCTCGGGGCGGCGCAGGTAGACCTTGTAGCTCAGGCGTTCGAGCGTGTAGCGCTCGGCACCGATGCAGGCGTTGGCCGCAGCGAGCACCGCGCGCACGTTGCGCAGCGTCTCCTCGGTCTGGGCCTGCACATCCCCGGGGTGCGCGGTCTCGTGACCGACGATGCTGGCGGTGCCGGAGACGAACAGCGTTTGTGCCGCTCCGCCTTCGATACAGGCGCGCGCGAAAGTTGGGCTCTTCGGGCCGTACTGAGGCGGATAGGTCCAGGCGCTGCGCTGGCGGGGATTCTCGAGCGCGATCGGCGCGCTGGCGCTGGCGATGCAGAAGATCGTCACCGGGCTATCGCGCCGCGAGCCGACTGCGCTGGCGGCCGGCACGGTGCCGGAGATCGCCCGCCGTACCCCCATGAAGGCCTCCTGGCGCGCGCTGTTGAAGTGCCAGTAGCGCTCCCCCTCGGCCGTCTGACCGTGGATTTCCGGCAGAAAATTCCAGATGCGCAGCGGATATTCGAACCCCAGCGCGGAGAGGGTATCGAACAGCTCGCGGTAGGCGGTCTGCGTGGCGCCCCAGAGCGCGCTGTGGCCCGCGTCCGGGGGGGCGAGCGTGAATTCCTGTTCCGCCACGCTGAGGGAGGCGAACAGCAGTCGCCCGTTGCGCCGATACTGCACTCGCCCGTGCTGTCCCGATTGCATGGGACCGGCCAGGCGCCAGACCTCCACCGTGCCATCGCCGCCGTTGAGCACCGGCAGCATCACTCGCGCTGCCGGTATGTCGGGTAACGGCGGACTGGGCGCGTCGCGCTCGAAGTGCACGACTGCGAGCACGTCTTGCCACCATGCCGCGGGATGCTGGCGAATGTTAGCGAGACGCTGATAGTCGATCTGCAGCTTGGTGGCGTGACCCATCACTCGGTGGGCATCGGCCCTGGATCAGCTGGCTGGATATTCAGGTGTCGCCCGTGGATGAGACGCACATCAGCGTGGTGCATGCCATCGCTACGCTCGCTCACTGCTCCCTCCGGGTACGCGCGCCATGGCGCCATCAGTCCACGCGTGGGGATTCTAGCGGCGAGCGGGGACATTGTCGTCTTTTACCCGGCCGGGCCGGCAGCCCGCGCGCGCGCGTTGCCGCGCCGGCCGCGGCGCGGCTCACAGCACATCCAGCGCCGCCGCGCCGAGTCCGGCAAACTCCACGAGTACGCGCGCGCCTCTGGGCGCCGCGCGCAGCCCCGCATAGCTGCCGGTCGTGATGAGCGTGCCTGCCGGGGCGTCGATGCCCCGCTGCGAGAGCGCGTTGATCAGCCAGAGCAGCGGCGTGAGTGGATCGCCCAGCGGATGACCGCCGCTCGCCGCATGCTGCGTGCTGGTCCCGTCCTCGGACCGCACCGTGAGGCGCAGCGCCAAGGTGCGCAGATCGAGCCCCAGCCAGTCGCGGCAGGGAGGGCCGAAGACCAGTCCGGCATTGCTGATGTTGTCGGCCAGGCGGTCGAGTGGCTCGGCACCCTCGTGGCTCTGGAATCGGCTCACGACGATCTCGATGGCCGCGTGTGCGCCCTCGATCGCATCGATGACCTCGTCCCGGCCATAGGGCGCACCGCTGCGCGGACCGAGCGCGCGCCTCAGGCTGAAGGCGACCTCAGGCTCGATACCGAGACTCTCTGCGATCCGGGAGCCGACCCGAGCCGGGGATGGGTACAGGTCCTCGGCGAAGATCGGCGCCCAGGTGCCGCGCTCCGGGGTACTCATGGAAACCTTCCAGCCGCCGGCGTGCGCCCCGAGTCGCAGCGCGAGCGCGCGCTGTATGGCATAGGCCTCCAGCTCGCTCTCCGGGGCGAGTTCGGCGGGCAGGGAGCGCGGCCGCTCTCCGGCCGCGCGCAGACGCAGCAGCACCTCCGCCGCACGCTCGGCCCGGGCATCAGGCTCCAGCGGGGCGTTCATGACAGCGCCGCGGCCTTGCTCTCGATGAAGGCGCTCAAGGCCCTGACACTCGGGTGCTCGAAGATGTCGGTCACGTCCACGAGCCCGGGATAGAGCCGCTCGATGCGCTCATGGATGGCGATGAGCTTGAGGGAGCTCGCCCCGATGTCGAACAGACTCTCCTCGACATCGATACTGCGTCCATCGAGCTCGCTCTCGCAGATGCCGCGCAATTGCTGCTCGATCGCGTCGCCCTGGGAGTCCGCGACGCCGCGCGCGCCGCCCAGGCGCTCGAGCTCTGCCAGCTCGGTGGCAAAGGCGCCCGAGAGGTAATCCGCCTCGAGCAGATGACGCTGCACCTTGCCGCTGGTGGTCTTGGGGATGCGTTGCACCGGCACGATGGCGTCGACTTCCAGTCCGGTTTGCGTGCCGATGCGGCGCACGACCTCGCGTGCCAGCGGCAGGAATTCGCCCATGTCGCCACGGTGCAGAATGAACACGACCAGCAGTTCAGTGCCGCTGTCGGGGCGCACGCCGGCGACCACGACCTTGCCCAGTTCCAGTCCCGGGATTGCCTCGGCGATGCGCTCGAGATCGTGCGGATAGTAGTTCTGTCCGTGCACGAACAGGATCTCTTTGTGCCGGCCGGTGATGTACAGCTCGCCCGCCTGGATCAGCCCGAGATCCCCGGTGCGCAGCCAGCCATCGGCGCTGTAGGCCGCCGCGTTGCTCGCGCTGTCCTCGTAGTAGCCGCTCGTGACGCTCTCGCCGCTGATCTGGATATGGCCCACGCGCTGCTCGGGCAATGGCCGATCGGCATCATCGGCGATGCGCAGCGCGCAATGGGGCACCGCGCGGCCGACGCTCATGAGCCGCAGCGCGTCGCGCGAGCCTGCGGGCACGATCGCGGGCTGGGCGTTGATGCTCAGACGGTGCCGATCGAAGCACAGCGCCCGATACGGCGCGCCGGGCTGCGGGAAGCTCACGGCCAGGGAGGCTTCAGCCAGGCCATAGACCGGGTACATCGCCTCGGGGCGCAGTCCGGTTGGCGCGAGGCGAGCCAGGAATTCATCGCACAGTTCCACGCTGATCGGCTCGGCGCCGTTGAAAATCAGACGCACACTCGAGAGATCCAATGCCCCCGGGTCGCGTTCGCCGAGCACCTTGAGATAGTGGCGGTAGCCGAAGTTCGGCGAACACAGCACGCTCGCCCGTACGCGCGCGGCGAGCTGCAGCCACAGCAGCGGGCGGCGCACGAACAGCTCGGTCGGCATCAGGTGCGCGTGAATACGGTTGGCGAACATGATCAGATGAAAGCCGATCAGCCCCATGTCGTGGGTCAAGGGCATCCAGGACAGGCTCACGTCGCGGTCATCGAAGCGCGCGGCGATGCTCACGCCGCGAATGTTCGCCATCACGTTCGCATGCGTGAGCAGCACACCCTTGGGGGAACTGGTGGAACCGGAGGAGAACTGGATGAACGCCACATCCTGCGCTCGTGCGCGATGCACCTTGCCGCTGCGACCCAGCGCATCGAGCTCGTCCACCAGAAAGCTGCGCGCTCGCAGCGACTCGAAGATCTCCGTTTCGCCATGCGCGAGCGCGAAGGGACCGAGGCGCTCGAGCAGTCGCCCCTCGGTGTAGAGGAACGGGCTCTTGAGCTTGCGCGCGATGCGCAGCAGCTTGTGCCGGTGCTCGTCGCTGAAGCCGGGCGCTACCGGCACGGGGATGATGCCCCCGAGCACGGCCGCCCAGAATGCATCGATGAAGGGCTCATTGCCCGAGAGCAGCAGTATCAGTTGGTCGCCGGGCCGCGCGCCGAGCCGCTGCAGGCGGTAGAGAATGGCCAGGGCGCGCTCGTAAAGCGCGGCGTAGGTCACGGAACGCGACTCGCGTTCGCCCTCGAGGTACGTGACCGCGCCGGCCGCGCCGCGATTGGCTTCGATCAGCGCCGTCAACGTTGCTTCATTCATGTGAGCGTATAATTCTAGCCTACATGGCCGAGCACAATGCCAGCGGCGCGGGTGAGCCAGGCCGCGGCACGCTACGCAATACGATTTATCGCCGCTTGACGGCGTCCAAACGGCGCATGACCCGCACGCGCCGCCTGCTCTATGCGCTGGCGGCACCCGCGGTGTTGGCCGTGGTGCGATTG
>JBELAR010000087.1:0-18695 GCA_049508555.1 Steroidobacteraceae bacterium | reverse complement strand
GGCCTGCGGATGACGAGATAGCCGCCCGCGCCCGGGCGCGACACGGTCTCGCCCCGATCATCGACGATATCGGCGAAAATACCCGGGAGCGGCCGGGTGCACGAGCCCGGCTTGGTGGCGGTGATACCCGGTAGCGGTGAGATCATCGCGGCGCCGGTCTCGGTCTGCCACCAGGTGTCGACGATCGGACAGCGCTCGCGCCCGATCACGCGGTGATACCACATCCAGGCCTCGGGATTGATCGGCTCACCGACGGTGCCGAGCAGCCGCAGGCGCGAGAGATCGTGCTGCCGCGGAATCTCATCGCCGAGTTTCATGAGCGCGCGGATCGCCGTGGGTGCGGTGTAGAAGATGCTCACGGCGTGCGCCGCGCAGATCTGCCACAGCCGGCCCCCATCCGGATAGGTCGGCGCGCCTTCATACATCACGAGCGTCGCGCCCGCCGCCAGCGGTCCGTAGGCAACGTAGCTATGGCCCGTGACCCAGCCGACATCCGCGGTACACCAGAAGACGTCGTCCTCGCGCAGATCGAAGATCCACTCGAAGCTGATCTTGGCCCAGAGCAGGTAGCCGCCGCTGGCGTGTTGAATGCCCTTGGGCCTGCCGGTCGAGCCCGATGTGTAGAGTAGAAACAGCGGATGCTCGGCGTCGACCCATTCCGGCTCGCATTGCGGCGCGGCGCGCTCGCTGAGCTCATGCCACCAGTGATCCCGCCCGCTGTGCATATGGATCGGCGCCGCGCTGCGCCGCAGCACGACGACTCCCTCGACCGAGGCGCAGCCCTCGGCCAGGGATTTATCCAGGGCGCTCTTCAAGGGGACGGCCTGTCCGCCGCGCCAGCCCGCGTCGGCGGTGATGACGAACCTTGCGCCCGCATCCTCGATGCGTTCGCGCAACGCCACCGAGGAGAAGCCGCCGAACACGACCGAATGGATCGCGCCGATGCGGGCACAGGCCTGCATCGCGATGATCGCCTCGGGCACCATAGGCATGTAAATCACGATGCGATCGCCGCGTTTCGCGCCGAGTGCCTTGAGCGCATTGGCGAAGCGGCACACCTGCGCGTGCAGCTCACGGTAGCTCAGGGTGCGCACGTCTCCGGGCTCGCCCTCGAAGATGATGGCGATCTTCTCGGCCCGCTCGGGCAGATTCGCATCGAGGCAGTTCCAGCTGACATTGAGCTGCCCGTCGGTGAACCAGCGATAATTCGGCGCGTCGCTCTCATCGAGCGTGCGCTCGAAGGGCTTGTGCCAATGCAGATGGGTGCGGGCGAGAGCGGCCCAGAAGCCCACGTAATCCGCCTGCGCATGTTGATGCAGCGCCGCGAGCTCCTTCGCCTTGAGGCGCGCCCGGCGCGCGAACTGCTGCGACGGCGGGAAACTGCGCTGCTCGCGCAGCGCGGATTCGATATCATCGGTCTTCATCGCGCGCCGTGCCACAGCAGCCGACCCCGTATGTTCCCGCCCTTTGCGGGCTTTGCCTTTAGAATACCTCAAGGAAGAATTGCCGATGAACGACCCCGTTTCCCGACGCGACGCCCTGCGCAACTTCGCACTGCTGTTTGGCGCCGCCGTGGCGCTGCAACCGGGCGAGTCCGCGCGCGCCGCGGATCTGCCGCATCTGGCGGCCACCGACCCGACCGCGACTGCGCTGGGTTACCACGAAGACGCCAAGACCGTCGATGTGAAAACCTTTAAGAACTATCAGCCGGGCCAGCTGTGCAGCAATTGTGTGCAGCTGCAGGGAGCGGACGGCCAGCCCTGGCGTCCGTGCAACATTTTCCCGGGCAAACTCGTCAGCGCCAATGGCTGGTGCCAGGTTTATACGAAGAAGACCTGAGGAGCCGATCGCGAGACCCCCGCCCGCTCAGGCCGCGCCGATCGCCCGGTGCGCGCCGAGGCGCACGGCCTGGCGATGCAGCAGGGCACCGAAGCCCTGGCCGGTGCAGAAGGCTTCAATCCGCGCCAGATCCGGTTGCCGTCGCCGCAGATCGCCCTGCGTCGCGCCGATGGGCACGTCGCAGACGATACGCGTGAGTGAGCGGGCCAGATAGGCCGCGTCGCGATGGCGCTGCAGGCGCGCTGGCAGGGAGGCCGCGCCCCGCAGCGGCAGCCCGGCGACCGCGTCGAGCTGTTCGAACAGCTCATCGAGCGAGGCGCAGAGCGTCATCAGGGCCGCGGCGGTCTTCGCCCCGACTCCGGGCACGCCCGGTACGTTGTCGACGCTGTCCCCGCGCAGCGCCAGATAGTCCGCCATGCGCTCGGGCGGCACGCCAAAACGTGCCGCGATGTCCCCATAGCGATATTCAGCCGCTTCGCCGTAATCCCAGAACACGTCGAGCGGGCCGATGAGCTGGGCGAGATCCTTATCGCGCGACACCACGGTCACACCCGTGCCCTCGGCCCGGCAGATCGCTGCCAGCGTGCCGATCAGATCGTCGGCCTCGTAGGCCTCGCTGGCGAACTCGGCGACACCGAGGTGCCGACAGTATTCGCGGCATAGCTCAAACTGGCGCTTGAGCTCGGGCGGTGCTGTTTCGCGATTCGCCTTGTATGCGGGATACAGCGCATGCCGAAAGCAGCTGCCGAGGCTGCTATCGAAGGCGACCGCGACGTAAGTCGGCTGCCGCCGCTCGAGCAATTCGCCGAGGAAGCGCGCAAAGCCATAGAGCGCCTGGGTCGGTTGGCCCGCGGCATCGACGATATCGGGCGGCAGCGAATACCAGGCTCGGAAGATATAAACCGAGGCATCGATCAGATAGACCACTGGTCACGCCCGCTCAGGCGCGAGCACGGGCGATGCGATCGTGCAGCGGGCTGCTGCGGGGAAAATGCGCCAGCAGATATTCCATCTGATCGGCGAGCACCCGCCGGCCCTTGAGAAAGATGTATTCGGCGTAAGTCGGGGTGAAGGGCACGGCGATCAATTGCATCTTCGCCTGTTCGGGCGTGCGCCAGGCCTTCTCGTTGTTGCAGCGTCGGCACGCCGCCACCACGTTGGTCCAGACATCCGTGCCGCCCTGGCTAAAGGGGCGCACGTGATCGCGCGAGAGTTCCCGGCTGCCGAATCGCTGCGCGCAGTACATGCAGATGTAGGCATCACGCCGAAACAGGGTTTCATTGTTCAGTGGCGGGACATAATCGTGCCGCGTGTTGCCCGGGTTGCCGGTGTGGCCGACCGTGGCGACGATCGAGCTGACCTCCAGCACCGTACGCCGGCCGCTGCGCGCATTGACGCCGCCATAGAGCCGATAGATCAGCGATCCGCAGGTGTAGGCGATCTGATTCTGGTGATAGAGCCGCGCCGCCTCGCGGTAGTCGATCCACTCGAGCGGCATGCCGGCGACGTCGGTACGCAGCACCATTTGCGACAGACCATGCGCGCGCGCGCAGGGCAGCAGCCCGAGATCCACCTCATGTTGCACCGTCACGGCACTCATAGGCTGTAAGATACGGCAGTATTATGCGAGAATTCAATGATTAACGTCTTCAATGTGCGCACCACTCGGTGCTCGTACTTGCCCTGATCCGGCAGTCATCATTGGGAGGGACCGATATGCCAGTTACGGTTGGCGCGCTGCGTGAGAGCGCGCCTGGGGAGACGCGTGTCAGCCTGGTACCCGAGATCGCCGATAAGCTCAGTGCCGCTGGGGTGCGCGTGCTGCTCGAGCGCGGCGCCGGCATCAGCGCGGAGTTCCCCGACAGCGCCTACAAGCGCGTCGAATGGGCCGAGAGCGCCGCCGCAGTGCTGGCGGCCGCCGACGTATTGCTGACCGTGCAGCCACTGACGCTCGGTCAGATTCAGGACCTCAAGACCGGTGCGGTCGTCATCGGCTTCATGCAGCCCAACGCGCGCCCGGAGGAAGTTCGCTCGCTGCGCGACCGGCACATCACGACCTTTGCGATGGAGCTCGTACCGCGCATTTCGCGCGCGCAATCGATGGATGCACTGTCTTCCCAGGCCTCGATAGCCGGCTACAAGGCGGTATTGATCGCAGCCAACACGCTCGGGCGATTTCTGCCCATGCTCACGACCGCGGCGGGAACGATACGTCCCGCGCAGGTGTTGATCGTGGGGGTCGGTGTCGCGGGATTGCAGGCGATAGCGACCGCGAAGCGGCTCGGCGCCATCGTCGAGGCCTATGACGTGCGCAGCGCGACCCGCGAGCAGGTGAAATCGCTGGGCGCGAAATTCGTCGAGACCGGCGTATCGGCCGAAGGCAGCGGCGGCTACGCTCGTGAGCTCACCGAAGAGGAAAAGCGCCAGCAGCAAACGGCACTCGATGCGCGCATCGCCGTGGCAGATGTGCTCATCACGACGGCCGCGGTCCCGGGCCGTCGCGCCCCGCGCATCGTGACGCGCGAGGCAATCGAGCGCATGAAGGCCGGCGCCGTCGTCGTCGATATCGCCGCTGAGTCCGGCGGCAACTGCGAACTCACGGAGGCCGGTCAGACCGTGCTGCATCAGGGCGTCAAGATCGTCGGGCCGGTGAATCTGCCGGCGCAGCTGGCCTTTCATGCCAGCGAAATGTACGCCCGCAACCTGTACAACTTCCTGAAGAGCGCAATCGCCAAAGATGGCGCGCTCGCCATCGACTGGCAGGACGAGGTGTTCGCGCAATCGTGCCTCACGCACGCGGGCGCGATCCCGCACGAACCCACGCGCAAACTGCTGGAGGCAACATGACCGGGATCATTGCCCTGTATATTTTCATGCTCGCCGCATTCACCGGCTATGAGGTCATCGCCAAGGTACCGGTCATCCTGCACACCCCACTGATGTCGGGTTCGAATTTCGTGCACGGCATCGTGCTGGTCGGGGCGATGGTCGCGCTGGGCTCTGCGACCTCGCCGCTCGAGAAAGTCATCGGCTTCATCGGCGTACTGCTGGCCGCGGGCAACGCCGTCGGCGGCTATGCCGTGACTGAACGCATGCTCGAGATGTTCAAGTCCAGCCGATCGCAAGGAGCTGGCAAGCGGGGAGGTAGGCACTGATGGGCGAGTACTTCAGCGCCACGGCGCTGATCCAGGCGAGCTACCTGGTCACGGCGTTTCTGTTCGTCATGGGTCTCAAGCGCATGAGCTCCCCGGTCACGGCGCGCAGCGGCATCCTCTGGGCGGGCGCCGGCATGCTGGTCGCCACACTCGCGACTTTCTTCTACCCCGGCATGAGCAACTATCCGCTGATCCTGATCGCCGTCGCGATCGGAGCAGCCATCGCCTGGATCAGCGGCAAGCGCGTGGCCATGACCGACATACCGCAGATGATCGCGCTCTACAACGGCATGGGCGGTGGCGCCGCCGCCGCGATCGCCGCGGTCGAGCTGTATCGGGGGGGCGCGAGCGACTCCGCCGCCGCGACGCTCGCGGTACTCGGCGGCATCATCGGCGCCGTCTCCTTCAGCGGCAGCCTGATCGCATTCGGCAAATTACAGGGCCTGATCCGCAAGTCCCTACGCTTCCGCGGCCAGCAGTTCCTCAATCTGCTGGTGCTCGCGCTCGCCCTCGTGCTCGGCGCGCTGATCGCCACCGGCAGCAACGCCTCGGTCGGCGCGGTCACGGGCCTGTTCGGGTTCTCGCTGCTGCTCGGCGTGTCCATGACGCTGCCTATCGGCGGCGCCGACATGCCCGTCGTCATCTCGCTCTACAACGCCTTGACCGGACTCGCAGTCGCCTTCGAAGGCTTCGTGCTCGGCAACGCGGCGATGATCATCGCCGGCACGGTGGTCGGTTCGGCCGGTACGTTGCTGACGCAATTGATGGCCAGGGCGATGAACCGCTCGCTTGGAAACGTGTTGTTTTCGGGCTTCGGCGACAGCGGCGGTGCCGTGGTGGCCGGCGCCGCGGTGAGTGGCAGTCTCAAGCCGATTGACGCCGCCGACGCCGGCGTGATGATGGCCTTTGCGCAGAAAGTCATCGTCGTGCCCGGCTACGGCATGGCCGTGGCGCAGGCTCAGCACAAGGTCTGGGAACTGTGCCAGCTGCTGATCGACCGCGGCGTCATCGTGCGCTTCGCCATCCACCCGGTGGCCGGGCGAATGCCCGGACACATGAACGTGCTGCTGGCCGAGGCGGGCGTGCCCTACGACCTCATCGCCGATCTCGAAGAGATCAACTCCGAGTTCGAGACGGCCGATGTGGCGCTGATCATCGGCGCCAACGATGTCGTGAATCCCGTGGCGCGCAATGACCGCTCGAGCCCGATCTACGGCATGCCGATCCTCAATGCGGACAAGGCCAAGAACGTGATCGTGATCAAGCGCGGCCAGGGTGCCGGTTTCTCCGGCATCGAGAACGCGCTGTTCTACCTCGACAACACCCGCATGCTCTACGGTGACGGTCAGGCCGTGGCCGCGCAGCTCATCGCCGCGGTGAAGTCGGTCTAGCCGATTGCGTTAGCGGCGCGAGTGCGGATGCGGCATCGGCGCGGAGCGAGGGCGCGGTGCGACCCGCTGAGCCCGCTGACGCTGCAGCATCTGTGAGCGCTGCTCGGGCGTCGCATTGAGCCAGCGCTGTCGCAGCTGCGCGCGCTGCTCGGGCGGCAAACCCGAATAAGCACGGAAATTCTGCCGCACCGCCTGCTGCTGCTCGGGTGGCAGCCGCTGAAATTGTTGCCAGCGCTGACGAATGAGCTGGCGTTGCTCGGGCGGCAGGCGCTGCCAGGTCTGAAAACGTCCCTGTGCGTCGCTGCGCTGCTGGGGCGTCATGGACAGCCAGCGCTGCGCACCGTTGGCGAGCGCCTGTTGACGCTCCGGCGGGAGACTGCCCCACTGGCCCTGGAACTGACCGAGGGCCTGCTGCTGGGGTGGCGACAACGATGACCAATTGACGCTCGCAGCGGCAGTCGCTTCCGCGCCCAGTGCCGGCAGGCTCAGGAGCACGAGACAGGCAGCCCAGATGAGGAGGCGGCTATTCATGGCGGCGCGGCCGGCGGGGTCGGCTTCGGGGGCGGAGCCGGGGGCGGATCGGCGGCTGGCTGCGCCGGGGTCCCAACCGGGTTGTTGGGACCGTTGGCCGCGCGTCGGGCCACCTTGTCGATATCGACGCGCGCCAGATAATCGTGCCAGGCCTGATCCTGGGTATCCACCGAACCCAGGAACTCGAGCAGGCCCCCATCGGGCATCTCAGCCGCGTGCAGCGCCGACAGCATCTGCGAACCGCTCAACAGCGCCGCGAGGACGTAGCCACGTCCGCTCACGTCCCGACCGACGATGTCGCCGGGGGATTGGCTTCGCCGGCGGCCCACTCGTAGAAGTCGGCATCCACGTCCTGATCGCCCGCGAGATCGCCGCCGAGCTGCAACGCGTCGGTGTCGGCCAACAGCGCCAGATCCTCCGGTGTCGCACCCGCGAGCGGGCTGACCGCGGGATTCTGGCCATGCGGCGCGACGAGCAGCAGCAACGCCAGCACGGCCGCGGCACCGGCCGGTACCCAGCGGAAAGCGAGGCTTCGCTGCCAGAGCGGCGGCCGCGAAGCAAGTGCCGCATAGCGCGCCTGCGTGAGCCGGGAGCGCACCGAGGCGGGCAGATCCTCGGCGCTCTGTGTCAACAGCGCGCGCGCGCGCTGCTCGAACTGGCTCGTACCCTCGTTGAGATCCTCGACGCTCATGTGTGGAATTCCCCAAGCTTGGAGCGCAACGCCCGCACAGCACGAAAATAATGGGTCTTGACGCTGCCGGGCGAGCACTTCATCGCCACCGCGGTCTCCGCCACGTCCAAACCCTCAAAGTTACGCAGCAGAAACGCCTGGCGCTGCTGTCCCGGCAACTCCGAGACCGCCTTCTCCAGCGCACGCATCATCTCGTCCGACTCGACCTGCGCCGCGGGCTGCGGCCCGAGGTCGGGCGCCTGAGCCATCGGATCGCTGGCTTCCTCCTCGTCCTCGCCCTGCCAGGGCATCCAGGCCATGACGCGCTGGCGCACGATGCGGCGGCGCTGCATGTCGCGTACGCGGTTCTCCAGAATGCGATAGAACAGCGGCTTCCACTCTTCGGGCGGCCGCGAGGCGTACCGATGGGCGAGCTGCATCATGGCGTCCTGTACCGCATCGAGCGCATCCGCCTCGTGACGTAGGGCAATCTGTGCAATTCTGAACGCCTTTCGCTCCACCCCGGCTAAGAAGGTCTCGAGCGCACGCGCGCTGTCCTGGGTCCTGTCGCGCAATCGTACTTTCCCGTCAGGGAGCAGATCGGTTGTCTGTGGCAGGAGAGTAGCAAAGGCTTGCATGCGTGGGGCATCCGCACTGTGAGTGATCGCGTAGGACAAAACGGCGCAGAATCGATTTTGGTTGACATCCTGTCGCACCGAGCCGACAGGGCACGGCAAATGCGGAACGCCACGAAAATCATCCACTTATTGGATGCACGTGCGCCACGGATCAACTGCCGCGCCTGCCCAAGCGCTGCGGTACGCGATTTTTTTGTCCTAATGGATTGATTTCGTTCATGAATGTGTTTTTGCTCACTTTTTCACCAAATTGACATAAATCGCGTAAAACGCCGGTAAATTCACGCGTGCAGATCGAGCTATCCACAGATTTATCCACAACGCCTGTGGACAACGCCATGGTCCGGCAACCCACGGTACTGCGGGTCGCGATCGATCTGCCGCGACGGCTCCTGTTCGAGTACCTGCCGCCCGAAGGAGTCGAGGCGGCGCAGGTACCGCTCGGCGTGCGCGTACGGGTACCCATCGGTACCCAGGAATTGATCGGGGTCGTGGTCGACTACGCCGATGAATCTTCGGTCCAACGCGCGACCCTGCGCCCGGTGCACGCCCTGATCGATTCGACGCCCCTGCTCGATCCAGCACTGTTGCAGTTGCTGCGCTGGACGGCGCAGTACTACCACCACCCACCCGGTGAGATTTACGCCGCCGCCATGCCGGCTGCGCTGCGCAAAGGGGGGCCAGCCTGGCCGCAGCTCGAACTCTGGCGCCCCAGTGGCCAGGGCCTCCTGGCGCTGGCATCGCAGGGCCTGCAGCGCGCCCCCAGGCAGCGCGCGCTGCTCGAGCGGCTGGCCCTGTGCCCCGATGGCTCGAGCGCATCCTCATACCGACCCGCGAGCAGCCCCCCGCGGCGCGGCTGGTTGAGCGCGACGTCCTCGGCGCGGCTCCGGCGGCGACGGCTGCACAAAGCGCGGCGGTCGCGCGCATCGACGCCGCCGCGGGCTCCTATGGGGCATTCGTCCTGCAGGGGGTCACCGGCAGCGGCAAGACCGAGGTCTATCTGCAGTGTGTCGCCCGGGTATTGGAACGGGGCGGCAGCGCGCTGCTGCTGGTGCCCGAAATCGCCTTGACGCCGCAACTGGTGGCGCGATTTCGCGCGCGGCTAGCCTGCCCCATGGCGGTATTGCACTCCGGCCTCGGTGAGGCCGAGCGGCTCGCGGCCTGGCGCGCCGCGCGCAGCGGACAGGCGCGCATCGTCCTCGGCACGCGCTCGGCCGTGTTCGCGCCGGTTCCGAAGCTCGGTCTGATCGTCGTGGACGAGGAGCACGACAACTCGTACAAGCAGCAGGATGGTGGCTGCCGCTATTCGGCGCGCGACCTCGCGGTCACGCGTGCCATGCAGGCGCAGGTGCCCGTCGTGCTCGGTTCGGCAACGCCGGCCCTGGAGACACTGCACAATCTCGAGCTCGGCCGCTACCAGGGACTGTCGTTGCCGCGGCGTGCCGATCAGCCCGAGGCACCGCGGCTCGCGCTCATCGATCTGCGCGTCCAGACCGTAACCCAGGGCCTCTCGACACCGGTCGTCGAGGCGATGCGCCGGCATCTGGCCGCGGGCGGTCAGGTACTCGTATTCATCAACCGGCGCGGTTTCGCGCCGACGCTGCTGTGTACGGCTTGCGGCTGGATCGCACCGTGCAGCCAGTGCGACGCACGCCTGACGGTGCACCGCTCGGCAGCCGAGCTGCGCTGTCACTACTGCGGCGCCACCGAACCATTGCCCGCGCGCTGCCGGCGCTGCGGCTACACGCTCAAGCCGGTCGGCCAGGGAACCGAGCGCGTCGAGGAGACACTGCAGCAATTGTTTCCCGCAGAGGCATTGATCCGTCTCGATCGCGATACCGCATCCAGCCCGGGGGAGCTGCAAGCGCTCATGGACCGCGTGCTGTCGGGTGAAGCCCGCATCCTGGTGGGCACGCAGATCGTGACCAAGGGACATCATTTCCCGGAGATCTCGCTGGTCGTCGTGCTCAACGCCGATCACGGCCTCTTCAGCACGGATTTTCGCGCTGCCGAGCGACTGGCGCAGACCATCGTGCAAGTGGCCGGACGCGCCGGGCGCGAACAGCGCCGCGGCGAAGTGCTGATTCAGACGGAATATCCAGAGCACCCACTGTTGCAGAGCCTGCTCGATGGCGGTTACGAGGCCTTCGCCGCCACGGCTCTGGCCGAACGCGCCGCCGCGCGCTGGCCGCCCTACGGCCGCATCGCGCTACTGCGCGCCTCCGCGCTGACGCAAGCGGCCGCGATGGAGTTTCTCGCCGCGGCGCGCGCGCTCGCGCCCGCAGAGCACGCGGTACGCCTGCTCGGACCGGTCGCGGCCGCCATGGCGCGCCGCGCGGCGCGCTACCACGCGCAACTGCTGCTCGAGAGCCGCGAACGCGGGCCTTTGCATCGCTTCCTCGATGCCTGGCTGCCGGGCGTGGCTGCCTTACCGCAGGCGCGGCGCGTGCGCTTTGCGCTCGACGTCGACCCCGCGGACATCCAGTGAAGCCGTGCAACTGCGGTAGACTCGCCGCCCTTCCCCATCGAGGAATCACGGGTTGAAAGCCGAGCTCGAGCGTCTCATCGCGCAGGCACTGCAGACCCTCCGCGGCACGCTGTTAACGCAAGGCGTGGAGCCGGACTGGATCAACGTCGAGCGCACGCGCGATGCGAGCCATGGCGACTACGCCAGTAACATCGCCTTGCGCCTGGCGCGCAGCGCCGGCAGGTCGCCGCGCGAGCTGGCCGCGGCCATCGTGCAGGCGCTGCCGGCGAGTCCGCTGCTCGCGCGCGCCGAGGTCGCGGGCGCTGGCTTCATCAACCTGCATCTGGCCCCTGCCGCGCACTGGGCCGTGCTCGCGCAGGTCTTGCAGCACGGCGAGCGCTACGGCCGGAGCGATGTCGGCGGTGGCGAGCGCATCATCCTCGAGTTCGTCTCGGCCAATCCGACCGGGCCGCTGCACGTTGGGCACGGCCGCCAGGCCGCCTACGGAGCGACGCTGGCCAACCTGCTGCGCGCCACCGGGTACGACGTGCAGCGCGAGTACTACATCAATGACGCCGGCCGGCAGATGGACATTCTGGCGGTCAGCACCTGGCTGCGCTATCTGGAGCGCTGCGGCGAGAGCCTGGAGTTTCCCGCCAACGCCTACCGCGGGGAGTACGTGCAAGCCATCGCGGCGCAGCTCTACCTGCACTCCGGCCGCGCGCTGCAGCGCGACGCCGCCGCGGTCTTCGCACTGTTGCCGCCGGACGCGCCGGCCGGGGACAAGGAGCAATACATCGATGCGCTGATCGAGCGCATGCGCTCGCTGCTCGGCGCGGAGGGCTTCGACGTCGTGCTCGAGCTGTCGCTCTCGGCGATGCTGGCCGATATTCGCCAGGACCTGGCCGCGTTCGGGGTCGAATTCGAGCGCTGGTATTCCGAGCGCGAACTCGTGCGCAGCGGCGCGGTCGAGCATGCGCTCGAGACGCTCGACTCACGTGGTCATCTCTACCGTCAGGACGGGGCCCTCTGGTTCCGCTCCAGCCAGTTCGGCGACGACGAGGACCGCGTGCTGGTGCGTGCCAACGGGCAGCGCACCTATTTCGCGCCCGACTTCGCCTATCACCTGCAGAAGCGCGCGCGCGGCTTCCAGCGCCTGATCGACGTCCTGGGCGCGGATCACCACGGCTACGTCGCGCGCATGCGCGGCGCCCTCATGGCGATGGGCGAGCCGGGCGAATGCCTCGACGTATGCCTCATCCAGTTCGTGAGCCTGTTCCGGGGCGGGGAGCGGATCCCCATGGGCAAGCGCGAGGGACAATTCGTGACGCTGCGCCAGCTGCGCGAGGAAGTCGGTAACGATGCCTGCCGGCTGTTCTATCTCATGCGCAGTCACGATCAGCCGCTCGATTTCGATCTCGAGCTGGCCAAGTCGCGCACCAATGAAAATCCCGTCTACTACATCCAGTACGCCCACGCGCGCATCGCGAGCGTGTACAAGCAGCTCGAAGCCCGCGCACTGAGCTACGATCCGGCGCTGGGACTGCAGAGTCTGGGGCGGCTCGACATTCCGTACGAGCAGGCGGCACTGGCGGCGCTGGCGCGTTACCCGGAGATACTGGTACAGGCCGCCCTGGCGCGGGCACCGCACACGCTCGTCCACTATCTGCGCGACCTCGCCAATGCCTTCCACAGCTGGTACAACGCCGCGACCTTCATCGTCGATGACGCCGCCCTGCGCAATGCGCGCCTGGCGCTCGCCGGCGCCGTGCAGCAGGTGCTGCGCAATGGCCTGCATTTGCTCGGCGTGTCGGCGCCGGAGAGCATGTGAACGGCCAGCGACTCACCTCGCGCGACTACAAGAGCGCGCGCAGGGGCCGCTTCAGCTGGCAGACCGGGCGTTGGCGCGATTTCGGCATCGGCCTCGCCGCGGGTCTGTGTGTGGCCGGCGCGACCTACATCGCCGATCACCGCGCCCCCGAGACGCCGCCGAGCGAGCGGCCCATACCGCGCCGGGCCGCCGCCGATGAATCCGGCGCGGCGCTCGCAGCCGTCGCTCCGGGCAGCGCCGCGGCCACCGCCGCGGGCAGCCCGGCGGAGGGCAAGTACGATTTCTACCGGATGCTGCCGAAATTCGAGGTGGTCGTACCCGAGAAGGAGCGCGGCACGCGTGTCGCCCCCGCGGCGCAGATTGACCGGCCGGGCGTGTACTTCCTGCAAGCCGGCTCCTACCGCGATGTCGATGTCGCCGAGCGCGTGCGCGCACAGCTCGAGAAGCTCGGCGTCACGGCCACGGTGCAGCGCGTCGCGGTGGACGCGGACGTCTGGCACCGGGTGCGCATCGGACCGATCCGCGATCTGCCGCAGCTCAACCGGCTGCGTGCGCTGTTGCGCCAGAGCGAGCTGGATGCGCTGGTCATCCGGGTGGATGATTGAAGCCGTAACCTTTTGGTGCCGCCGGCGAACTCTATGGTAAGGACATCCGGCACAGCTGCAGGAGACTTCGATGGCGACGATGCTTATGACCTCCACAGTGCCGCCCGGCCGGGAACTGCCGGGCCGGCGCGCATTCATTCGTTCGGGCCTCATCGCCCTCGTCGTCAACAGCATGCTGGACAAAAGCATGGCTGACACGCCGGCTTCGGCCAAGGCCGGCGCGGAGGTATCGATCGAGAACTTCTCGGCCGCCGGCAAGGACCTCGGCACGGTGCGTCTGCCCAAGCTGCACAAGAGCGATGAGGACTGGAAACGCCAGCTCTCGCCGCTGGCCTTTCAGGTGACGCGTCGCGCCGGCACCGAAGTTCCCTTCTCGGGCGAATACGACAGGAATCACGCCGACGGCCTGTATCGATGCATCTGCTGCGACACCGCGCTGTACGATTCTGCGACCAAGTACGAATCGCGTACGGGCTGGCCGAGTTTCTGGCAACCCATATCAGCGCTGAATGTGCTCAAGAGCACCGATCTCAGCCTCGGCATGGACCGTGATGCGATCTCCTGCCGTCTCTGCGATGCGCATCTGGGGCACGTGTTCGACGATGGCCCGCGGCCCACCGGGCTGCGCTACTGCATGAACTCGGTGGCACTGCATTTTGTGCCCCGCGAGCGCGCTTAAGACGCTCATCGCGCGATCAACTCTTCGAGGTGCAGCATGTTGGAAGTTTCAAAATGGCGCCGGGCGGCATGGCCGGTATTGGCTCTGTTGCTGTTGATCGGCCTGGTACTGGCGCAGCACGCGCCGCGGGCATCAGAACGCTCACTCGTAGTCCCCGCGCCCGAGCTCGACAACCCGAAGGCGGCCGGACCGGCGCAAACGGCCGTGCTCTCGGGCGGCTGCTTCTGGGGCGTGCAGGGTGTGTTCGAGCACGTGCGCGGCGTTCGCAAGGTCGTCTCGGGTTACAGCGGGGGCAGCTCGGCCACGGCGGAGTACGAAACGGTCAGCACCGGCACGACCGGCCACGCTGAATCCGTGCAAATCACGTTCGATCCGGCCGAGGTGTCTTATGGAGAGCTGCTGCAGATCTTCTTTTCGGTCGCGCATGACCCGACGGAGCTGAACCGGCAGGGACCGGATTCGGGCACGCAGTATCGATCAGACATCTTCTATAGCGATGAGACGCAGCAGAAGATCGCCACGGCCTATATCAATCAGCTCAACAGCTCGCACGCATTCCCGCGTGCCATCGTCACCCGAGTCGACGCGCTCAAGCGCTTCTACGCGGCGGAGGGCTACCACCAGGATTACCTGATTCACAATCCCAGAGCGCCCTATATCGTCTACAACGATTTGCCGAAGATTGAGAATCTCAAGCGCTTGCTGCCCGGCTTTTACCAGGCGCAGCCGGTCATGGTGGCGAACTGATGCCGCCGCGCGCCGCACGCCGCGCGCGTCCGCACTACTCCATCAGCGCCACGCTCTTGATCTGCGCATAGAGGGCGCAGCCCGCTGCGATGCCCAGCTGCGCCACCGAGCGGCGCGTGATGCGCGCGAGCAGCGCATCCGCGCCGACCTGTAGCTTCACCAGCATCTGCGCCGGATCGCGATCAGCGTGCAACTCCAGCACCCGGGCCGCCAATACATTGGTAATGCTCGTCTGCTCGGCGGGTTTGAGTGCGAGGCTCACGTCCCGGGCGTCGATACGCACACGGATATGACTGCCCAGGGGCAAGCTGCGCATCGAGACGGCGAGCCGGCCGCCGGATATGGCCACGACGCTCAGGTGATACTGCGTATCGTGCGCCTCGATGACGGCATCGATGACGGTGCCTGCATCCAGTCCATGGCCCAAGGGCAGGTCGGTGCGCGTGAGCAGCTCCTGCAAGGCGCCGCGCGCCTGCACGCCGCCGGCCTCGAGCAGCACCATATGATCGGCCAGCCGCATGACTTCGCCGAGCGAATGGCTCACGTAGATCACCGGAATGGACAGCTGATCGCGCAAGCCCTCGAGCTGCGGCAGGAGCTGGGCCTTGCTGGCCTGGTCGAGACTCGAGAGCGGCTCGTCCATCAGCAGCAATCTCGGACTGGTCAGCAGTGCCCGGGCGATCGCGACACGCTGCCGCTCGCCTCCCGATAGTCGTTGCGTGCGCTGCGCCAGCAGCGGCTCGAGCCCGAGCAGCGCGACGGCGGCATCGAAGCCGACGCGGCGTTGCCTCGCGGGCACGCGGTGCAACGCGTATTCCAGATTGCCACGCACGTTGAGATGGGCGAACAGGCTGGATTCCTGAAACACGTAGCCGAGCGAGCGCCGATGAGTC
This sequence comes from Steroidobacteraceae bacterium, assembly GCA_049508555.1. Taxonomy (GTDB): domain Bacteria; phylum Pseudomonadota; class Gammaproteobacteria; order Steroidobacterales; family Steroidobacteraceae; genus FEN-1191. Next base: position 3,249 of record JBELAR010000087.1, on the reverse strand, counting down.
GGCACGAACCGGGCGCCGTCCTGCCACACCTCGTCGTTGAACCGTACGCGCGCCCCGCTGAGCAGGTCCAATCCGGCTATGCAGCGCAACAGCGTGGTTTTACCGCAGCCGGAAGGCCCGAACAGCGCCGTGACCCCCCCGGCGTCCAGATCACAATCGACCCGCAGGCTGAAATCCGGGCGGCGCAGCGCCACCTGTACCGCGAGGCTCATGCCAGTGCGATGGCCGCTCGCAAGCGCCGATTGACCGAGTAGACAGTCAGGAGCAGCAACAGACAGATTGCCAGCAGCGTGGCGGACAGGCGATGCGCGGCGGCGTAGTCGAGCGACTCGACATGATTGAATATGGCAATCGACGCCGTCTGCGTGCGGCCCGGAATATTGCCGCCGATCATGAGCACGACGCCGAACTCGCCCAGCGTGTGTGCAAAGCACAGCACCGCGGCGCTGACTCCACCGCGCGAGGCGAGCGGAATTGCGACACTGAAGAAGCGGTCCAGGGGCGAGGCGCGCAGCGTGGCTGCCACCTCGAGCGCGCGGCGCCCGACACCTTGAAATGCATCGCGCATCGGCTGCACCGCGAACGGCAACGAATAGAGCATCGAGCCGATGACCAGGCCGCTGAACGTGAACACCGGCGACGGCAGACCCGCGGCATGCAGCAGCCGTCCCAGCCAACCCGTCGGGCCCAGCATGATCAGCAGATAAAAGCCCAGCACCGTTGGTGGCAGTACCAACGGCAGGGACACGACCGCATCGACGATCACACGTGCGCGCGAGTCCGCGGTCGCCAGCCACCAGGCGAGCGGCGTGCACAGCAACAGCAATAGCGCGCTCGTGAGGAACGCCAGCTCAAATGAGGTCCATAGAGCGGCCAGATCGTTGCTGGCCATCATTCACGGACCAGCCAGGCGATAACCTGCCGTCTGGATGGCGGCCGTGGCGCGCGGATCATGATGGAGCCAGCTCACAAAGGCCTCAGCCGCGCCGCGATGGCTGCCGTGCACGAGAACCACCGCGTCCTGCTCGATCGGGTCATACATGGACTGCGGCGGCAACCAGTGGGATCCGCTGATGCTGCCGTCGGCGGCGATGATCTGTGATAACGCCACGAACGCCAGATCCACGTTGCCCGTGGCGGCAAACTGCCATGTCTGCGTGATGTTCTCGCCCAGGATTACTTTTTTGTCCCGATTCAGCGTGTCCCATAGCCCAAGCGCGCTGAGCACCTGCCGTGCGGCCGCGCCGTAGGGCGCGTTGCCGGGATCGGCCACACCAATGTAACGATAGGTGCCGGACTCGAGGACCTTGCCTTGCGCGTCGACGACCCCGGCCTTCGCGCTCCACAGCGCCAGAGCGCCGATGGCATAGGTGAAGCGGCTGCCTGCCACGGCTAAGCCCGCGGCTTCGAGCAATCGCGGCTTGTCGCTGTCGGCCGAAAGGAACACATCGAACGGCGCGCCCTGCGTGATCTGCGTGTAGAGCTGTCCGGAGGAGCCGGCGCTGATGAGGAGCTTGTGGCCGCTGGCCTGCTCGAATCGTGTCGCCAGCTGCTCGAGCGGGCCCGAGAAGTTGGCCGCCACTGCCACATTGAGCTCTTCGGCCAGAGCCGCGTGGCCCGGTAGGCCCAGCAGTCCCAGCAGGCTCAGCAGGGCGAACTTCGATCGCATGGATACGCTCATGAGGACTCCCGGCGCCTCAAGACTGCGGCACGGCGAATTCGACCCGCGTGCTCTGAAATTCCGGCAGCGCTTCGCAGCGCGCCGTCAATGCGCTCAAGGCGGGATAGGGTGCGGCCTGCGCGCCGAGCGCCAGGGCCTCGCACAGAAAACTGAAGGCGCAGACGACCATGATGTCGGCGTGCGTCAGGCGCTCGCCCAGCAACCAGCGTCCGCTGCCGCGTGCGTCCGCATGCCGCTCGAGCTCTGACAGTGCGCCGTGCATCTGCATCCGGCAGCGCGCAAGCCAGGGCTCGTGCCGCTTCTGGACCGGCCGGAATGCGCGCTCGTAGATCTGTTCGCGGCCCTTGTCTGCAGCGCCGCTCGCGAGTGCCATGAGCCTGAGGCCCGTGCGCCGTTCACGGCCGACGCGCGGCAGCAGCGCGCGCTGCGGTCCGACCAGTTCATCGAGATAATCCAGCAGCGCCGCCGAGTCGAGCAGCACGTCGCCGTCATCGAGCACGAGGGTGGGCACGCGCGCCAGCGGGTTGTACTGGCGGATGCGCTCGAAGTCGGCGCCCACCGACCAGTCGGCGTGCTCGAAGGCAATACCGCACAGATGCATCCCTATGGCCACTCGCCGCACATACGGTGAGTCGTACATGCCGATCAGCAGCATCAGCGCAGCGCCTCACTCCTCGACGGCATGCCCGATCTCGATGCCGAGGGAGCGCAGCTTGCGATACAGGTGCGTGCGCTCCATGTCGACACGCTTGGCGAGCAGCCCCACCTTGCCGTTGCAGAGCATGAGCTGCTGCTGCAGATAGGCGCGCTCGAAATGTTCGCGCGCCTCGCGCAATGGCAGCGCGAGCAGGTCGTGCTTGACGAGCGGCTCATCGGCCGGAGTCTGCGCCGAGAGCTCGCGCTCGACCTCCTCGAGCGCAATCTCCTCCGGGCCGGCGTTGAGCAGGAAGCGGCGCGTGAGGTTGCGCAGTTCCCGCACGTCATCGGGCCAGGGGTAATTGCGCAGTCGATTCTGGGCCGCGACGCTGAAGCGGCGGAAGCGCAGCCCCTCCGTCTCGGTCAGCAGATCCACGCTATGCCGCAGGAGCTCGGGGACGTCCTCGGCGTAGTCACGCAGGGACGGCACGCGCACGAGCAGTACCGAGAGCTGTGCGTACAGATCGCGCCGGAATTCCTCCGTGAGCACGCGTCCCACGATACCGGGCCGTGCCGAGGCGATGATGCGTGTCTCGAGCGGCACGCTATCCCCGCCCCCCGCACGCACGAAGCGGCCGCTCTCCAGCACGCCGCTGAGCAGGCGCTGGGTGGATGCGGGCAGATCCTCGATATCGCCCAGGAACAAAGTGCCAAGCCGGCCCTGCTCGAGCAGACCAGGCGACGCGGCGCTGGTGCCGAGGAGCTCCGCGGCGGCGGAATCTTCGGGCAGAGTGCGGCTGTCGAGCGCGATGAAGGGTCCCGCGGCGGTCGGTCCGGACTGGTGGACGAAGCGCGCCAGCAGCTCGCGTTCCGTGCCGGATTCCCCCAGCAGCAACAATGGCGCGCTATAGGCGGCCAGGCGCGTGAGCTCG
>JBELAR010000086.1:0-10029 GCA_049508555.1 Steroidobacteraceae bacterium | reverse complement strand
ACCGAGACCGCTCCGGAGATCGCCGCGCCGCCCGAGGAAGCCCCGGTAGAAGTCGTGGACGACGGCTGGACCGACGATCGCTCGGCAGGACCGGCCGAAAATCCATGGAGCGGCGGGGACGATGACCGCCAGCAGGAATTCGCCGACTCCGCCGGCCAGTCGCTGCACGACCACCTGCTCTGGCAGCTTGAACTCGCGCGCCTGGGCAGCCGCGAGCTGGCGATCGGCCGCGGCGTGATCGACGCCATCAATGACGATGGCTATCTGAGCGAGCCGCTGGATGTCATCGGTGCCAGCCTCAAACCCGAACTCGATCCGAGCGTCGATGAGGTCGAGCGTGTGCTCGCGATCGTGCAGATGCTCGACCCGCCGGGTGTCGGCGCGCGTACGGTCAGCGAATGTCTGCTGCTGCAGCTCGATCAGCTCGCGCCGGCCACACCTGGGCTGGCGACGGCGAAAGTCATTGCCCGCCACCACCTGGAGCTGCTGGCCGAGCGCGAGCTCAGCGCATTGCGGCGGGAGATGCGCGTGGCCGAGGATGAGCTCGCCAACGCGGTGGCGCTCGTGCGCGGCTGCCAGCCGCGGCCCGGATCGGTGATCAGCGGCAACTCGGCCGAGTACGTCGTGCCCGATGTGTTCGTGCGCCGCACGCCTCGCGGCTGGTCGGTCGAGATCAACGCGGCGACGCTGCCGCGGGTGCGTCTGAACCAGGGCTATGCCAACCTCGTGGGCCGCAGCAGCAGCCATGCGAGCATGCGCACGCAGCTGCAGGAGGCGCGCTGGCTGCTCAAGAGCCTGGAGATCCGCAATGACACTTTGACCAAGGTCGCGCGCTCGATCGTCGAGCGCCAGACGGAGTTTCTCGATCGTGGCGAGGAGCACATGCGCCCGATGATCCTGCGCGACATTGCCGAGGCGATCGGCATGCACGAATCGACCGTCTCGCGCGTGACCTCGGGCAAGTTCATGCATACCCCGCGGGGTGTGTTCGAGCTGCGCTATTTCTTCTCGAGTCAGGTCGAGGGAGCCAATGGCGCGGGCACCTCATCGACCGCGATCCGCGCCAAGATCCGCAAGCTCATTCGCGAGGAAGATGCCGCCGCGCCGCTGAGCGACAGCCGCATCGCCGAGATTCTCTCCGGCGAGGGTATCCCGGTCGCCCGGCGCACGGTGGCGAAGTATCGGGAGACGATGGGGCTCGCCCCATCGAACGAACGCAGACGGGATAACGGCAAGTGAGAGTCACGGGTCCTACATCAAGGAGACGAGGCCATGCAATTGAGCATCACCGGGCATCATGTCGAGATTACCGCGGCGCTGCGCGGCTACGTGCACAAGAAGCTCGGGCGCATCGTGCGCCGCTTCGATCACGTCATCGATACGCATTTCGTGCTGACCGTCGAGAAGCTGTTGCACAAGGCTGAAGCGACGCTGCGGGTGCGCGGCGAGACCATCCATGCGCTCGCCAGCGAGGGCGACATGTACGCGGCAATAGATGCGCTGGCCGACAAGCTCGAGCGGCGCATACGCAAACACAAGGAAAAGCTCACGGATCATCATGCCGAGGAAGCGCAGAAGAGCGCGCGCCTGTAGCGCGAGCCTGGTCGCGGCCGGGCGCGGCGCCGCCGCCGGCACGCCGCGCTGTGCGGCGACGTGCGGCGCTGTGCGGCGCCGCGCGGCGCTGGAGCGCGCATGCGCCTGATACTGTTGAGCGGTCTGTCGGGTTCGGGCAAGAGCGTGGCGCTGAACATGCTCGAGGACCTGGATTTCTATTGCGTCGACAATATCCCGGCGGCATTGCTGAAGTCCTTCATCTCGCACACCGTGCACACCGGCTCGTCCGTATACAAACGCACCGCGGTCGGCATCGACGCACGCAATCCGGACAGCGAAATCGGGACCGTACCGATGCTGGTCGATGAGCTCAAGCGCAGCGGCATCCAGTGCGAGCTGATATTCCTGATCGCCAGCGACGAGGAGCTGCTGCGTCGTTTCGCCGAGACGCGCCGCAAACACCCCCTGAGCCGTCATGGCGAGAGCCTGCACCAGGCCATCGCCATCGAGCGCGAACTGCTCGAACCGATCGTCAATGCCGCCGACCTGCTGGTCGACACCTCGCGCATGGGAGTCCATGAGCTGCGCGAGCTGATCAATCGCCGCGTCGGCAAGCGGCCGCGCGATCGCATGTCGGTGCTGATCGAGTCCTTCGGTTTCAAGTACGGCATCCCGGGCGATGCGGATTTCGTGTTCGACGCCCGCTCGTTGCCCAATCCCTACTGGGAGCCGCTGTTGCGCCCGCTCACCGGACGCGACGCGCCGGTGGCCGACTATCTGGCGGCGCAGAGCGGCGTGGCCGTATTCATCGAGGATGTCGCGCGCTTCATCGAGGCGCGCTTGCCCGAGCATCAGTCGGCGAACCGCCGTTATCTGACGGTTGCGGTCGGCTGCACCGGCGGCCAGCACCGTTCCGTCTATATCGTCGAGCAGCTCGCGCAACGCATCGCCGCGCGCTGGCCGCAGGTGGCCGTGCGTCACTCGGCGCTCGCCGAGACGCAAAAGACCGTGCACGTCTTCAACGCCTCGCCCGAACGGCCCCGCGACGCTCCAGCGCCCGCGGCCGGCGGTCTGAGCGGCCCCTAGCCGCCGGAGCGCCGCGCGGCAAAGCCGCGCCGCAGGAGCTCCGCCACCAGGGTATCGCGGTGCTCGCCCTGAATCTCGATGTTCTCGCCGCGGATCGTGCCGCCGCTGGCGCAGCGTCGCCTGAGCTCGGTGGCCAGAGCGGCGAGCTCGTCCGGCGCGAGCGCGAGTCCGCTGATCAGCGTGACGCCCTTGCCGGAGCGACCCTGTGTCTGGCGGCTCACGCGCACGGCGCCGGCAGCGCCGCGCAGCGCCTTGCCCGTGGCGCTCTTGCAGACACACTGCGCTCGCGGCCGGCGGCAACCGGGGCAGATGGCACCGACGCCGGTGCTGTAGACGACACCCATGAGAAGGTGCGCGAGGCCCGGGCCCTAATGCCCCGTGACGCGCAGGATCTGCATCGAATTGGTGCCCCCCGAGATGCCCGAGAGCTCGCCCTTGGTCAGAATCACGAGGTCATTGATGTCCACCAGTCCCAGGCCCAGCAGGCGCTCGAAGATCGCGTTATAGATCGAGGCGGTCTCGGTGTGAGTGATGTCGAACGGAACGGCATATACGCCGCGGTACAAGGTGACGCGCCTGCGAGTGGACTCATGCCGTGTGAAGGCGTAGATCGGCATGTCGGAGCGAATGCGCGACATCCACAGCGGCGTCATGCCTGACTCGGTCAGGGCGACGATCGCCCGCACGCGCATGTGATTGGCCGTGTACATCACGGCCATCGAGATCGCCTCCTCCGTATTGCCGAACTCCTCCTCGGCCCGCACCGTCACGCGCATCGAGCCGAGCTGATATTTCTCGGCCCCGCGGATCACGTCGGCCATCGCCTGCACGGCCTTGACTGGAAACTTGCCGGCCGCGGTCTCGGCCGAAAGCATCACCGCATCGGTGCCGTCCAGTACGGCATTGGCGACATCGCTGACTTCGGCGCGCGTGGGAATCGGACTCTGAATCATCGATTCCATCATCTGCGTCGCGGTGATCACGACGCGATTGCGCAGCAGTGACTGGCGGATTATGGTCTTCTGCAGCCCGGTGAGCTCCGCATAACCCATCTCGACTCCGAGGTCACCGCGCGCCACCATGACCGCATCGGTCACCGCGAGTATCCCGGAGAGGTTATCGAGCGCCTCGTGACGCTCGATCTTGGCCACGACGCGCGCATCGCCACGCCAGCGGCGCAGCTCGGACTGCGCACGGCGCATGTCGTCCGCATCGCGGGCGAAGGACACCGCCAGATAATCGATACCGAGCTCCGCGGCGAGACGGATGTCTTCCAGATCCTTCGCGGTGAGCGCCGGGGCCGAAATGCCGCCGCCCTGGCGATTGAGACCCTTGCGATTGGACAGCTCCCCGCCCGAGCGAACCACGGTCGAGATACGCGTACCGACGACCTTCTCGACCTGCAGCACGATGTGCCCGTCGGCGAGCAGCAGTACGTCCCCGGCATGCACGTCGGAGGGCAGCTCCTGATACGCGCATCCCACCTCCAGGCAACTGCCGCCCTGCGGATCCAGCGCCGTATCGAGCGCGAAGGGTTCGCCCTCGACGAGCTGCACGGGTCCGTCGCGGAAACTCTCGATACGGATCTTGGGGCCGGCGAGATCCGCCAGCAGGCCGACGTAGCGTCCCGCCTCGTGCGCGGCGTGGCGCACCAATTCCACGCGCTTACGCTGCGATTCGCGCGTGCCGTGCGAGAAATTGATGCGGGCCACGTCAAGCCCGGCGGCAACCATGCCGCTCATGACCTCGGGGCTGTCGGTCGCCGGTCCCAGTGTCGCCACGATCTTCGTTCTGCGCAGCGTATCCATGAGTTCAGGCACTGCCCTGCGCGGCCGCTGCGGCGGCCGCAGCCGCGGCTGTGCGCTGCTCGAGGACCGCCACCGCCGGCAGCGTCTTGCCCTCGACGAATTCGAGAAACGCGCCGCCGCCGGTAGAAATGTAGGAGATGCCGTCCTCCACGCCGTACTTCTCGATGGCAGCGAGGGTGTCGCCGCCGCCGGCGATCGAGAACGACTTGCTGCTGGCAATTGCGTTGGCGATCGCCTTGGTGCCTTCGCCGAACTGGTCGAACTCGAACACCCCGACCGGACCATTCCAGATGATAGTACCAGCGGCCTGCAGGATCGCGGCGAGCTGCTCGGCGGTGTCGGGACCGATATCCAGGATCAGCTCATCGTCGGCCACCTGTCCCACCGGTCGCACGTCGGCATGTGCGGTGGCCGCAAACTCGCGCGCCACCACGACGTCGACCGGCAGCGGAATCTCCGCGCCGCGCGCCTGCGCCCGCGCCAGCAGTTTGCGCGCAATCTCCAGCATGTCCTTCTCGTAGAGCGACTTGCCCACGGCGATGCCCGTGGCGGCGAGGAAGGTGTTGGCGATGCCGCCGCCGACGATCAGTTTATCGACCCGGTCGAGCAGCGCTTCGAGCAGCACCAGCTTGGTGGAGACCTTGGAGCCGGCCACGATGGCCACCAGGGGTCGGGCCGGCTTGGCCAGCGCGCGCTCCAACGCCTCGAGCTCGGCCACCAGCAACGGTCCGGCGCAGGCCACCGGCGCGAATTTAGCGACGCCGTGCGTGCTGGCCTCGGCCCGGTGCGCGGTGCCAAACGCGTCCATGACGAACACGTCGCATAACGCGGCCATCTGCCGCGACAGCTCTTCGCTGTCTTTTTTCTCGCCCTTGTTGAAGCGCACGTTCTCGCACATCACCACTGCCCCGGGCGCGCATTCGACCCCTCCGAGCCACTCGCGGCGCAGCGGCACCGGCTTGCCCAGCAGTTCGGCGAGCTTGGCGGCCACGGGCGCGAGGGAGAACTCGGGATCGAACTTGCCCTCCGCCGGGCGGCCCAGGTGCGAGAGCACGATCACCCGCGCGCCCTGCTGCAGCGCCGAGCGCAGCGTCGGCAACGCCGCGCGTATCCGGGCATCGCTGCTGACCACCCCATCCTTGACCGGCACGTTCAGATCCTCGCGGATCAGAACTCGTCTGCCGGCAAGTTTCAGATCGGTCATGCGCAGCACGTTCATGTCGAGGCCACTTTATCGGGCCCGGGACCATGCGAGGGCGGTGTCGAGCATGCGATTGGAGAAACCCCACTCGTTGTCGTACCAGGCGCATACCTTGACCAACGTGCCCTCGATGACCTTGGTCAGTGTCGCATCGAAGATCGAGGAGTGCGGATCGTGATTGAAGTCTGCCGACACCAACGGCGCGTCGCTGTAGGCCAGAATGCCCTGCATCGGCCCGAGGTCGGCGGCGGTTCGCATCAGCGAATTGATTTCATCGACGCTGGTCGCGCGGGCAGCCGTGAAGCTCAAATCGACCAGGGACACATTGATGGTTGGCACGCGGATCGAAAAGCCGTCGAGCTTGCCTTTGAGTTCGGGCAGCACCAGGCCGACGGCCGCAGCCGCGCCGGTCTTGGTCGGAATCATCGACTGCGTGGCCGAGCGGGCGCGGCGCAGATCGGTGTGATAGACGTCCGTGAGCACCTGATCGTTGGTATAGGAATGTATCGTCGTCATCACGCCGGCGTGAATCCCGACCTCATCATTGAGCACCTTGGCGAGCGGCGCGAGACAATTGGTGGTGCAGGAGGCGTTGGAGACCACGGTGTGGCTCGCCTTCAGCACCTCATCGTTCACGCCGTAGACGATCGTGGCATCGACGTCATCGCCGCCGGGAGCCGAAATCAGCACCCGCTTCGCGCCACCCTCCAGATGTTTGCCCGCCTTGGACTTCGAAGTGAACAGCCCGGTGCATTCGAACACCGTGTCGACCCCGAGGTTGGCCCAGGGCAGCTTGCCCGGGTCGCGCTCGGAGAGCACTTTGATGCGATCGCCGTTGACGATCAGCGCATCGCCGTCGACCGTCACGTCGCCGCGGAAGCGGCCGTGCACGGTATCGAAACGCGTCAGATGGGCGTTGATCTTCGCGTCTCCCAGATCGTTGATCGCGACGATCTGCAGCTGCGTGCGCTTGCCGGCCTCGTACAGCGCGCGCAGCACGTTGCGGCCGATGCGGCCGTAGCCGTTGATGCCGACTTTGAGTGTCATCGTGTCTCCCCTGCAATCGTTTCGATTATGGCCTGCAGCACGTGCTCGGCCGTGATGCCGAACTGCCGGTATAGTTCCGGCGCCTTGCCGGAGGCACCGAAGTGATCGAGCCCGATCACGCGACCGCTGAGGCCGACGTAGCGCCACCACAAGCCGGTCGTGCCCGCCTCGATCGCAACGCGCGCGGGTACCGCGGCGGGCAATACCGACTCGCGGTAGGCCGAATCCTGCGCGTCGAACAGCTCGGTGCAGGGCAACGAGACCAGACGCACGCGCCGTCCCTGGGACACGGCCAACCTGATGCCCTCGAGCGCGATATGCACTTCCGAGCCGGTCGCGAGCACGATGCTCTCAGGCAGGCCGTCGCAGTCCTGCAGCACGTAGCCGCCGCGGCGAATGGCAGCCAGCGCCGCCGCCGTGCGCGTGAGCTGCGGGAGCGCCTGGCGCGTGAAGATCAGCGCGCTCGGGCCGCTCTGGTGCTCGATCGCCTCGCTCCAGGCGATGGCGCTCTCCACCGCATCGGCCGGGCGCCACAGCGTGAGATTCGGGATCAGGCGCAGGCTGTTGAGATGCTCGATCGGCTGGTGCGTCGGTCCGTCCTCACCGAGGCCGATGGAATCGTGCGTATAGACCAGCAGCACGCGCAGGTGCATCAATGCCGCCATGCGCACGGCATTGCGCGCGTAGTCGGAGAAAGTCAGGAAGGTACCGCCGTAGGGAATCAATCCGCCGTGCAGAGCGATGCCGTTCATGGCCGCGGTCATGCCGAATTCGCGCACGCCATAATGAATGTAATTGCCCGAGTCATCGCCCGGCTCGATGGAGCGCGAGATCTTCTGCAGCGTGTTGTTCGATCCGCTCAGATCGGCCGAACCGCCCAGGAATTCGGGCAGCGCCACGCCGATCGCATTGAGCACGAGCTGCGAGGAGGCGCGTGTCGCCTGCGGCGCGGACACGCCCTGAGCGGCGCTCAGTGCCGCCTGTCGCGTCTGCGCCCAGTCCGTCGGCAGCGCATTGGCCATGCGCCGCTCGAACTGCTCGGCGAGCTGCGGATAGGCGCTGCGATAGCGCCCAAAGAGCTGCTGCCAGCCGGCCTCCGCGGCGCGCCCGGCCGCGGTGTGATCCCAGGCTGCCTTCAGTTCGCCCGGTACGACGAAAGGCGGCGCCGTCCAGCCGAAGCGCAGCTTGGTCGCGGCGACCTCCTCGACGCCCAGCGGCTCGCCGTGTGCTTCCTTGGTGCCGGCCTTGGTCGGCGCCCCCCAGCCAATCACGGTCTTGCAGCAGATCAGCGATGGGCGCGCCGTCTCGTCCCTGGCCGCTCGTATCGCCTGGGCGACCGCGCCGGCATCGTGACCGTCCACGCTCTGCACCTGCCAGCCATAGGACTCGAAACGCTTCGGCGTGTCGTCGGCGAACCAGCCTGCGACATTGCCATCGATTGAAATGCCGTTGTGGTCGTAGAGCACGATGAGCTTGCCGAGCTCGAGCGTGCCGGCCAGAGAGCAGGCCTCGTGGGAAATGCCCTCCATGAGACAACCGTCGCCGACGAACACCCAGGTGTGGTGATCGACGATCGGCAGCTCGGGTCGATTGAAGTGAGACGCCAGTATTTTCTCCGCCAGCGCCAGGCCCACGCCATTGGCGAGTCCCTGTCCCAATGGACCGGTCGTGGTCTCGATACCGATATCCAGGTCACGCTCGGGATGCCCCGCGGTGCGGCTGCCCAGCTGCCGGAAATGCTTGATCTCATCCATGCCGAGCGGGTAGCCGGTCAGATGCAGCAGTGAATAGAGCAGCATCGAGGCGTGGCCATTGGAGAGCACGAAGCGGTCGCGATCCCACCAGTGCGGATTGGCCGGGTTGTACTTGAGGAAGTCGCGCCACAGGACTTCGGCGAAGTCGGCCATCCCCATCGGCGCGCCCGGGTGACCGGAATTGGCCAGCTGGACCGCATCCATCGACAGCACTCGAATGACATTGGCGAGCTCGCGTCGGGTCGGCATGGAACGGCAACTCCCTGACCGCAGCGATTTGCGGCCGCGCATTGTCCACCAGGCGCGCGCCCCCGGCAATGCGGGCCCGGCCGTGAGGCCGCCGCGCGCAAATGCGCGCCGCGTCGCAGATCTTGGCGCTGGCGGCCGGCCATGGCGCCGCCGGCAGAGCGCAGGCTCATGCGGTTCGGTATACTGCGCTTCCCCTTGAAATTGCACCCCACGCTCGATCAATGGCAAATCAATATCTGTTCACTTCCGAGTCGGTCTCCGAGGGCCACCCTGACAAGATCGCGGACCAGATCTCCGACGCCGTCCTCGACGCCATTCTGCGTGATGATCCCACCGGCCGGGTCGCCTGCGAGACGCTGATCAAGACCGGCGTGGTGATCGTGGCCGGAGAGGTCACGACCAGCGCCTGGATCGATCTGGAGAAGCTGGTGCGCGAGACCGTACTGGCCATCGGCTACAACCACTCGGATATGGGTTTCGATGGCGCCAGCTGCGGCGTGATCAATATCATCGGCAAGCAATCCCCGGATATCGCCATGGGCGTGGATCGTAGCGACAAGCGCAAACAGGGCGCGGGCGATCAGGGCCTCATGTTCGGCTTTGCGACCGACGAGACCGACGTGCTGATGCCTGCGCCCATTACACTGGCGCACCGTCTGGTCAAACGCCAGGCGGAGGTACGGCAGCGCGGCAAACTGCCCTGGCTGCGGCCGGACGCAAAGAGCCAGGTCACACTGCGCTACGAGAATGACCAACCGGTAGGCATCGAGGCGGTCGTGCTCTCGACCCAGCACAGCGATGACATCTCCACGGCCAAGCTGCGCGAGGCGGTCATGGAGGAGATCATCAAGCCGGTGCTGCCGAAGAAATGGCTCGATCGGCGCACGCGCTACCATATCAACCCAACTGGCCGCTTCGTGGTCGGCGGTCCGGTCGGGGACTGCGGTCTGACCGGTCGCAAGATCATCGTCGATACTTACGGCGGCTTTGCCCGCCACGGCGGCGGCGCTTTCTCGGGCAAGGATCCCTCCAAGGTCGACCGTTCGGCCGCCTACGCGGCCCGCTATGTCGCCAAGAACATCGTCGCCGCGGGCCTCGCCGCACGCTGCGAAGTGCAGGTCTCCTACGCCATCGGCGTCGCCGAGCCCACTTCGATCATGGTCGATTCTTTCGGGACCAGCGAGCTCTCGCGCGACGAGCTCACGGCGCTGGTGCGCCGCCACTTTGATCTCACGCCCTACGGGCTGCGTGAGATGCTCGATCTCGCGCGGCCCATCTATCTGAAGACGGCGGCCTACGGCCATTTCGGCCGCAAGGAGCCGGAGTTCAC
>JBELAR010000085.1:0-10051 GCA_049508555.1 Steroidobacteraceae bacterium | reverse complement strand
CGTCATGCGAAGCCGCATACCAGCCCGAGGTGCCTTCCATGCGCAGCGCCTCGAGCACATAACCGAGATTCAGCGCGACCACCACCTTCTCATACGGTTGGGACTGCGCCGCCACGTCGAATACGTTCGAAAACGCGTAGTACTTCGGATTGTCCCGGATGATCTCCAGATCGCCCTTGACATAATCGTTCAACGATCCAAATACCGTCCGATAGTCAGCGCCGCTCATGTTGGTGATATCCCTTGATTCCGCGTGCGTCATGCGGGGGGCAATTGCAATGCTGAGTCCAGGGCGGCACGCTCTGCGCGTTCGGGATCATCGATCAGCTTGGGCGAGGCATTCAGTATCATCGTCGGACGCCGTGCCAGCTCGTATGCGGGCCAGTGCGGCAGTGAGGCATGATCCGGCCTGCCCGTGCGGGCGAACGCAGCCCAGGCGCCACTGATGGCATCAGCCATCGCAGTCAGTTCGGCACCGGACCCTATCATCGGTTGCATGGCCTGAAGATTATGCATCACGAAGGGGATCTCGAGGCAATGGCACGCTTTCAATTTCCCCTCCTTCACCGGTGTGCGCCAGTTGAAGTAGTAGACGTACACCGGCGCCTTGCGCTCGGAGATCTTAAGATCCACCTGCTCGTGCAGGTTCTTCCGGATCCATCGGTCCGAGGCCAGGGCCTGGGCGATGTCGAGCGGCGTGGCAGCAGGCCGTGAAGCGCGATAGGCCGCAATGATGCGATCGGCGCTGGCGTCGTCGGTGTGCAGCATGGTCTTGACCTGCGCATGCAGCGCCGCCTCGTCGATCGGCTCGAGTTGAGCGCCTGGAAAGAACGTCAGTTCGGTTTCATTGCAGCCGGTCAGCAGTGGAATGTCGGCAGAGAGGGCCAGCGCCGCCGGATCGGTCAGTTGATTGGGCAGCCACTGTCCATCCACGAACGGCCCCAGCGCCAGAACCGAAAAGGCCGGCCGCGCCCCGGGCGCGGGCATGCGGAAGGGTCCGGCCATCGAGGCGAACATGTGCGCGCGGATCTGCTCCATGGGCAGCTGCTGCAATTCATTGACGCTCTTGAGCTTGAGCAGACCCAGATACTCCTGGGCGATCGACGCGGCGGCATCGCGTGTACCCTCCCGCACCGTCGAACCGCTCTCGATGATGGCGCGATGAAACAGCCCCTTGGCAGCAGGCATCGCCAGCAGCGTGCTGACCTTGCCACCGCCGCCGGACTGGCCATAGATCGTCACATTGCCGGGGTCGCCGCCGAATTGCCCGATGTTCTCGTGCACCCATTGCAGTGCCGCGACGATGTCCTGCATGCCCAGGTTCGACGACTGCGCATACCGCTCGCCACCGAGCGCCGCTACGTTCAGGAAGCCGAATACGTTGAGCCGATGATTCACGGTCACGGCCACGACATCCTCGTGGCGTGCCAGATTGGCCCCGTCATAGGCAATGAAGCCGCCCGATCCGGTGGCATAGCCGCCGCCGTGCAGCCACACCATGACGGGACGCTTGCCGGCGTCGGCGGCTGGAGTCCAGACATTCAGGCGCAGGCAATCCTCGCCTTCCGGCTCGGCACGCTCGAGCTCCGGAAAGGTGATGAACATGATGTCCTGGCCGCCCTGGGGAGCACGCTGCCCCAGCTCGAAGGCATCGCGCGCGCCCGTCCAGGGCGCGGGTTTGGCGGGCGGCATGAAGCGCGCAGCCCCTGCGGTCGAGGCGCCGTAGGCAATACCCTTGAAGACCGTCACGCCGTCACTGACCAGGCCGCGGATCTTGCCAGCCGCGGTATCCACCGGCGGTGAGGCCGAGGCGGCGGCCGGTGCATTCTGGGCCCACAGGCCGCTGGCATAGCCCTGGCCCAGCAGCGCCGCGGCGGCCGCGGCGCTGCCGCTGCGGCGCAGGAAGGCGCGGCGATCGAGCGCCGGGGTGTTGCGTTTATGAGATCTCATGGGATGTTCCGTGCAGTTTCGGCTTCAGCTCCTGCAGGGGCGCGGCGACCACTTCGCTGCATCCGGTTCGCGTCGGAAGTGCGAACTCGTGATGAACGGCTTGGCCAGGTACATCGGATCATCGACGATCGTCGTGACGACGAACCAGTCCTTGCCATCCGGGGTCTGGAAGCGGTCGAAGTACTCCGTGAGCTTGGTGTTCTCGCTGTAGGGCACGCCGTTGCGACGCAGCCAGCCGGACATGAGCTCATCGGTTGTGACCTTGAGATCCCCGCCCTTGGGCATTGGACCGCGGTCCGGGAAACCCATGCCAGCGACCACCTTGATCGGATGCTCCCACAGCGCGAGCGAGCGACCCTGCGGCGTGCCCGTACCTGCCGCGGGCAGCTCCTTGGCGTTGAAATACAGCTTGCGCGTCTGCTCGCCCCAGTCACTCTCGATCTGCAGCACATCATCCGACGCCCAGGTGATATGCAGCCGGGTCGGCATGCGCATCAGACCGGCGGCGTAGTAGGCCTTGCAGGATCCGTCCTGATTCTCGGTCCAGGTATCGGCCTTGGCCTTGCCCGCCGGATTGAGCGGCACGCTGGCATAGTCGCCCTTGGGCGGCGTCATCATGCGCCAGCGCCAGTCCTCATTCACGATGGAGACCCAGTAGCCGGTCAGATCGATGACGGCTGCTTCCTTCGGCGACGGTGGCGGTCCGCTCGGTGCAGCGGGCGCCGGCGCCTGAGCCCAGGCAACGCCCATGCGCAGGCACGCCACGCCCGCGATCAACGCGGATTTTGCTACGGCACTGATCTTCATTCGCTTCGCTCTCCCGTGAGGTGGGCCGCCTGCATCAGCCTGACGCCTTGGCCTTGGTCCTGGTCTTGGCCGTTGGCTTGAGGGTCTTGTAGATAGCCTCGACGAACCTGTCGGCGGTCCATAATCCCGGCGGGCCGCCGAATCGCCCGTCGTAATCCGCGGCCGGCTTGGCCGCCTTGACTTGCTCGAGCGTCTTGCCCTTGTCGATCAGGTCCTGGACGCGGTCGCGGATGATGGTGGTCATGTCGCGGAATTCAACCAGATCCGCCTGATCACACAGCCGCCCGTGTCCCGGTATCAGCAGCGTGCCGTTCTCCTGCTTGTCGGCCGGCACGGTCAGATCGATGAGCTGATTGAGGGCAGCGATCTCGCCGTTGATGGTGCCGCCGTGGGCGACATCGATGATGGGAAAGCTCGTGGTGACGAACAGATCGCCGGTGACGATGACGTCGGAGCGTCGAAACAGCACGAACGTGTCGCCGTCGGTATGCGCATCGTGCGGGTGATAGAGCTGTACCGCCTCATCGTTGAAGTACATGTTGTACAGATCCTCGGTATGGGTCTCGGTCGGCCACAGCGCCTGCGGCACGGCCGGCTGGCCGTTGGCGCCCTGCTCGGCCATGTGCAGCTGAATATTCTCGTTGCCGAGCACCGTTGCACCCTGCTGGCCGCGGATGTCGTCGTTGGCGACGTTACCGGCCAGGATCGTGAAGCCAGCCTTGCGGATCACCTCGTTGCCGCCAGTATGGTCCGGATGCATGTGGGTATCGATGACAAAACGGATCGGCTTGTCGCCCGCGAGCTTCTTGACTTGCACCAGCAGCTTCTCGGCAAGCGGCCGCAGGCCGGTGTCGACGACCAGGACGCCTTCGTCGCCCACCTGAACTGCAACGTTGGAAGTCTCCCCGGCCAGCAGCCAGACATTGCCCTGCACGTGCCACGGCACGATCTCGACATTGCTGAAGTCCGGCGTGGCCGGTGGCGCATCCGCCGCTCCAGCCGCGCTGCCGACCAGGGCCAGCAGGCCCATCGTGCCGGTCACCAGCGCCAGAGCGCAGGCGCGGCGCAGCGCCACTTCTACCTGGATACCGATCTTGTCCATCTTCGACTCCGTAGCGCCGGGTGAATGCGTACGCGCCATGACCGCGTGCTTTGCTGTGTGGCGTGTCATCGATGCATGCCCTATTGACTCGCGTTCTGACTCGCCTTGGCCTTGGTCGGCGGATTGGCGTGGAACTTGATGAGCACGTCCTGGAACTCAGGCAGCGCCGTCTCGGCGCCACCCTCCGAAGCCACGAACGGCATGTTGTGTTTGTCCGCATACTCGTGCAGGTACGGATCCTGTCCGGGCAAATGGCTCGGAATCTGGCCCTTGGGGCGCGGAATCTCCGTGGCCGGACGGCACGGATAGGGAATCATCAGCGTATTGACGCTGAACTGGAACTCGTTGGTCTTGACCAGCGGCTCAGTCAAATAGACCGGATCGGACACGACCATGACGTGGGTCATGATGTCGCCGTGCCGGAAGAAGTGTTCATCGAGCGTCGCCCGATCGGTCAGCGGCAGGCCGTTGCGGCGGATCCATCCCGCCTTGAGCATGTCAGTGTGCACGACGAGTACGTCCGCTTCCCAGTGGCCGAGCGAAAAGCCCTCCCAGGTGTGGGGCGCGAACGCCGGCGGATGTGCCCGTCCGTCCATGTAGATGTGCCGATGCTGCGATTCCCACACGATCCACGTCTCGATCTCGGTCTGCGCCTGGGTATACGGATTCAGATCCTCCCAGATGCGCAGCGTGCCGATGCCGCGAAACCCGTAGGTGGACGGATGCGGTATGCACTCGTGCTCCGGAACGGTCAGGATCTCCGGATCCCAGGCGTGCCCGCGCAGTCTCGAGGCTTCACTGATGGGCAGGCCCGCGTATTCATCGGCCGCCGGGCCGGGAATGCGCTCGTCCACGTCCTCGTCATAGATCGGCTCCCAGTAGCCGAGCACCATGCTCTGCGCTCGCACGGGCGCAGCCGCAGTGAATGCGCCCACCGAGCAGCACAGCATCAGGCACCATGCGCCAGTTCTGTACGTCATCCTGTTCATACCCTGCCTCTCATCCACATGGACAACCGCCCCGTTGCAGCCTCAGAACTTGCGATTAATCTGCAGCCCATACTGCCGCGGATTGCCGTAGTACTCAAAATTGCCGTTATAGGCGGAGACATAGGTCTCGTTCGACAGGTTAGTGCCGAAGGCCTGCACGTTCCAGGGACCCGCCTCGTAACTGAGGCTGACGCCGTACAGGTTGCGCGCGTCCATCAGGAAGTAGTTGTCCGTCTGGAACAGCGATGCATACTGCTTGTCCACGTGCGAATAGTTCACCCGCGGACGCAGCTTCGCATTGCCGACCGGGATGCCGTAGTCCAGCTCGGCATCGAATGTGACCTTCGGCGAGAACGGGTTGGCGCCGCCGGCCAGGTTCACTATGTAGGGGTTATAGTTGAAGCACGCCACCGTGTTGGCGCCAACGCACTGCGGGATATTGTTGCCCGAGCCGCCCGGTAACCGGTAGGTCGCAATCAACGCGACTGGCCCAAGCGCTGTGTCGTTGTAGTCGAAGCCCAAATTGGCGTTCAGTCCGCCCACATGCGCCTGCATCGAGGCTTCGATGCCCTTGATCGTCGATTGCCCGACGTTGGTGATGCCGCCGCCTCCGGTCGCCTGCAGCGTAATGGGCTGCTGCAGATCTTGGTAGCTGTTGTAATAGCCACCGACCTGCGTCTCGATATGACCGTCCAGCAGCTTGCCCTTCCAGCCCAGCTCATAATCGGTCACGTGCTCCGGATCGAAGTTGGTGGGCGAACCTGCATTGACGCCGCCGGACTTGTACCCGCGAGCCACGAAGGCATAAAAGAACTGCCCGGGCAGCGGCGTGTAGTTCAGGTCCACCTTCCAGGTCGGAACCGAATCATGGAAGTGTCCGGTCAACGGCACATTGACTACAAGAGCGGGAGGAGCTCCCGGGATGTCAAAGATGGCGATCTGGCCGTTGTTGAAGTTGTTGTCGAAATTCTCACGCGCGCCGATCTGCAATTGCAGCGGATCGAGGATCTGATAGCTGATCTGGCCGAATATCCCCATGGTGCGCTGGGCCGCATTGATGGCCAGCTGCTGCTGCTCGAATGCGGGCGCCGGAAACGGTGGCCCGCCGGTACCGTTGGACAGATAGGCGTTGTCGTTCACCGGCGTGTTGCGATAGAACCATGATGCACCGGTGATCCAGGTCAGCTTGCCCGTAGCGGGCGAGATAAGGTCGATCTCCTGGGTCTCGTAGTTATTGTCCGGTCCGATCACATGGTAGTCGTACAGTGCCGAGACCGAGGAGCCGTCGCCATCGTTGATCTCGCGGATGTCATCGTGCTGGAATCCCGTCAAGGAGCGCAGTGTCATCCCATTCAAGAAGGTGTATTTCAATTCCAGGCCGTAGTGCTGGTTCGCCTCGGTCGAGTTGACGTCGGTCTCGTCGAAGTTCAGTACATACGGGATGTGCGTCGAATAGGCGTAATACGGCGAATGCTCCTGCAGACCGGTGGCCGGATCCGTATACGTATTCTGAATCGGCTGACCGGTAGTACCGCCAGTGTCGTGACGGTTGTTCTCGAACTTGAGCAGCGCCTGGAACTGATCGGTCGGCTTCCACAGCAGTCCGACGCGGAAGTTGCGGTCATCCAGGTGCCCGGGATCGGTCAACGGTGCCCCGCTGATGACGGTCTTGTCAGTGCCCAGATCCTTATAGAAGCTACTGCGGTGTTCGACGTTGAAGGCAATACGCGCGGCCAGCGTGTCGCTGATCGGCAGATTGATCGCGCCGGTGAGCTTGGTGTCGCTGTAGTTGCCGACCAGGCCATCGACGTACCCATTGATGCCGTCAAACGTGGGATTTTGCGAGTTGATAAGCACCGCGCCGCCGGTCGAGCTCTGACCGACGAAAGTGCCCTGCGGACCACGCAGGATCTCCGTATCGGCGATGTCATAGAACGGCTCCGACAGCTCGATCGTCTCGGCCTGGAACAGTCCGTCGCGGATCACGGCGATACCCGGGGTGATCGCGGGATTCACCGCCGCATTGCCTATGCCCCGGATATTGATGCTGTAGTACTGACCCGCGGTGTTGACGGAAAATGCTGGGCTCGCCTCCTGCAGGTCGGCGATGCCGTACTCTTGGCTCTGCGCCAGGTCTTGCCCCGAGAGCGCCGTCATGGCGATGGCCGTGGTCTGCGCATCCGCCGAGCGCCGCTCGGCCGTCACGATGATCTCCTCCAGACCCGAGGCGCTCGCGCCGCTCGTCGATTCCATTTGTGCCGAGGCAATTCCTGCGGCCGCACTGCTCAGCGCCGCCACTATTATCGCAGCGCGCGGCGCCAGCCTCGATGTCCTGTAGATATGCATGATCTCCCCCCGTGATTTTCAATTCTGTAAGTAGTTGTATCAGCGGCAGATGCCGGTCCGCAGCCTTCAGGTACTAAGCGGCAATTTGCTTTCGATCCACCCGCGGATGACTTCGAATACCTCGTGGTTGTTGCTTTCGAGCATGGCGAAATGGCCATTACCGAGG
The DNA here is from genome assembly GCA_049508555.1 of Steroidobacteraceae bacterium. Taxonomy (GTDB): domain Bacteria; phylum Pseudomonadota; class Gammaproteobacteria; order Steroidobacterales; family Steroidobacteraceae; genus FEN-1191. Next base: position 2,691 of record JBELAR010000085.1, on the reverse strand, counting down.
ATGCCTCTTTCCCTCAGATTGAGATGCTCAGCAGGCGCCCCCGCCTGCCTCAGATACGCCGTTATGCCCGGGCCCCCGGTTCGGCCGGAGTTATCCGCAGTCAGATACAGCATCGGGATGTGCTGGAGGTTCTTGAGCTTTCGGACCGGTTCGGCCTGCAGCCGGTATCCGGCCGCACCGTCGGGCGTCGCCGGAACCTCGAGCGCGCGCAGATCCTCGGGCTGCTGGATCGGCGGCTCGTAGGCGAGCGGCGCGGCCGTGATGCCCCAGGGCGACTGCCCCGTGAGGGGCGCGGCCGCGCCTTCGAACACGACGATGGCCTTGACGAGCTCGGGACGCTGATCGGCCGCGAGCCAACCGAAGGCGCCGCCCGCCGAATGCGTCTGAATGATCGCCGGTCCGATCCGATCGAGCAGTTGCGCACCGCGACTTGCCCACAATGACTGCTGGAAGGCCCAGTCCTGCGGCATCGCATTCTGGCTGGCCAGCAACTGATCGAGCAGCGGATCGCCGATCTCGCCGCTGCCCGGCCATCGATGATTGGGACCGACCGCGGCGCGATGCACGTCGCCGGCCAGCTGCTCGTAGGTTGGCTGTGCGCCGATGGGCCCGAGCGCATCGGGATGGTAGGGCGCGCGGCCGTGCCCCGGACGATCCACCAGATATACTCGATAGCCGGCCTGGAGGTAGTAATGGGCCCAGCCGGCGGCGGCCGGATTGCCCATGTAATGCAGCATCTGGCCGGTACCGCCGTGGACGAGAATGATCGGATACGGTGCTCGAACGCGCGCGGGTATCAGGTACTGCACGTACATCTGGCCGCTGATGATGGTGCCGTAGGCAACCTTCTTCTCATCTGTCCCGACCCAGAAGAAGCCCTGATCGGTGAGCTTGAGCGCCGTCGGGGATTCAGTGCTCGCTGGCAACGGGCCGCTTTGCAGGTTGGACTTTGCCATCCAGTCCAGGATCGGCTGCAGCACCTGACGGTTATTCTTCTCCACCATCATCATGTGGCCGTTGCCATGAATGCCGGCATCGGCTAGCCGCAGTTCCTCGGCCGGGCAGCCTGCCTGCTTCAGAAACGCCACCGATCCAGGATTACCCGGCGAGGCGAACGAAGCCTCCGAGGTCACCACCAGCGTCGGGATGTGCTGCAGATTGACGAGCCGGCGCGCCGGCTCGGCCTGCAGGAAATACGCCGGAATATCCTTCTCCGCCGGCGTGACCCGCACGGTGGCGAGTTCAGCCGCGTCCGTGGCCGGCGGGTCATAGCTCATCGGGATGGTCGTGATGCCCCAGCGGTTACCATTGCTGAAGGGCGCAATACCGCCCTCGATGACGACGATCCCCTTTACCAGCTGCGGGCGCGCATCGGCCACCAGGTGCCCGAAGGGACCGCCGGCCGAATGCGTGATGATGATCGAGGGACCGATCTTATCCAGCAATTCCGCGCCACGCTCGCGCCATACTTTGTGCGCGATCACGGCTGCGGTGCTCGCCGGTGTGGGCGGCGTCTTGTTGGCGGGCTCGTCGTTTCCAGCCCGCAATGCATTGGGTCTTCGCATCGGCGTCGGCAAGCTGCCGGGCGGCGCGGAGACCTGCACGTAGGCACCGCCTTGCGAGGCCGCGAACTGATCAAGCTCGCTCGAACCGATATTGCCGCGTCCCGGCCATTGCGTGTGCTTGAGCTGATAAGGGTTCGGGTCGCGGGTATTGGGTTGCGGCGGCGTGAACGTACCTTCGAGAAACTCCAGCGTCGGGGCCGGCGGAAACGGACCGTCAAGATCCGGGTGATACGGCGCTCGCCCATGGCCAGGCCTGTCGAGCACGTAAACCGCAAAGCCCTCCTGCAGCAGATAGTGCATCCAGCCAGGCCGCCCATCGGGTGTCCCCATCCAGTCAGTCCCCTGTCCGCCGCCGCCGTGTACCAGCACGATCGGATAGGGATGACGGCGCCGCGCCGGGATCTGGTACTCGACGTACATCTGCTGGCCACCGACCACCGTGCCGCGCGCCAGCTCCGCACGCTTGATCCCGAGCCAGAAATAACTCCACTCCCGCAGCTCTATGGGCGCGCTGTAGCGTGATGTCGCCACAGTCGCGGCGCCGCTGGACGGCGTACCGAGCAAGGAAGCCGCAGCACCCGTCAAGCCGGCGGCCGCGCTCTGCCACATGAAGTCGCGCCGGCTCAGCTGCCTCGCGGCGTGGCTTTGACACAGCTCCGCCAGAGTGGCTGGTGCTCTGGATGGATCGATAGTGCTCACGCGCTGCCCGAACCCCCCAAACGTCCGACAGTTATATGTTCCGCTTCAGCAATGCAGCAGGCCGGCTGCACACCGGTGCACAGTCGTGGCTGGAATGTTGGGCCCCACGAAGTTCCATAGCAAGGCCAAACAACTATTCACAGACGATGTCAGTATTCGCGCCTTACGAATAATGCCGCGCCATTTGCCGACACAGCGCTGATCGCGCCGCGCGCGGCGAAGATCAGCCGCCGCTGGTATCCGTTGCTTTGCTCAGGCGGCGTGCGCGCGGCGGGTGCGCTCCTGCAGGTCGCGCAGTACCGCGAGTTCCCCTGCCGTGGGCGCTGGCGTCTGAGTCACCGCCTCGCTGTAGCATAGCGGCCAGCCGGTGCTCGCCTGCAGACGCTCCCGCGTGACGCCGGGATGCATCGTGACGACACGCATCTCG
>JBELAR010000084.1:0-10090 GCA_049508555.1 Steroidobacteraceae bacterium | reverse complement strand
AGCGGGCTGCTGCGCAGCCGCTCCGCATCATCTGCGATCTCGATGTCCTCGGGCCGCACCACGGTCACCACCTCATCGCCCATGCCGGTGGACTTCAAACTCTCCCCGCTGGCCAGAAAATGCTGGCCGAGGCGCAGCCCATCGCTGCTGCGCGCGCCCAGAAACAGATTGGCCGCACCGAGAAAAGTCGCGACGAAGCGCGTGGTCGGGCGGCGGTAGAGCGTCTCGGGGCGCCCGGTCTCGAGCAGCCGGCCGTTGCGCATCACGCCGATGCGGTCGGCCAGCGCAAAGGCTTCCTCCTGATCATGTGTGACCAGAATCGTGGTCATACCGAGCCGCCGCTGTACCTGGCGGATCGTCTCGCGCAGCTCGACGCGTATTTTGGCGTCGAGCGCGCCGAACGGCTCGTCCAGCAGCAGGACCTGCGGCTCGTGCGCCAGTGCGCGCGCCACGGCGACCCGTTGCTGCTGGCCGCCGGAGAGCTGCCCCGGCAGGCGCTTCGCGTAGCCCTCCAGCGCGACGAGTTGCAGCAACTCATCGCGCCGGCGAGAGCGCTCGCGACGCTTCACGCCGCGCACGCGCAGCGCAAATTCCACGTTTTGCCCGACCGTCATGTGCCGGAATAGGGCATAGTGCTGAAACACCAGGCCAACGCCGCGATCGCGGGCGCGTACATGCGTCACATCGCGGCCATGGAACGAAATACGGCCATGGTCCGGCTCGGCAAGGCCGGCCGCTATGCGCAGCAGCGTGCTTTTGCCGCTGCCGCTGGGCCCGAGCAGCACGAAGAACTCGCCGGCTTGAATCTGCAGGGAGGCGTCGTTGACGACCGGCGCGCCGTTGTAGCGCTTGGTGATCTGCTCGAAATTGATGGACATGCGGGCTCCTGGGGCCACGATCCTAAGAACTTCGCAGGGGCCGCGTCAGTATCAAGCTGGTAACAGGACGGTTATGTGTCACGGTATGGCATCGGATGCTTTGCCTTGCCTGACCGCATCCGCTAGGCTGCGTTTTCCAATCATTTCAAGCCTTTAACTTATGAAAGTCACCATTTTCGGTTCGGGCTATGTGGGGCTGGTATCGGGTGCCTGCCTGGCCGAAGCCGGTAACCATGTGGTCTGCGTCGATATTGACGCCGCCAAGGTCGAGCGGCTCAATCGCCGCGAGGTCCCCATCCACGAGCCGGGTCTGGAGGCGCTGATTCGTCGCAATGCGGACGCCGGACGCATGGAATTCACGACCGACACGGCCCGCGGCGTTGACCACGGTCTGTTCCAGCTGATCGCAGTAGGCACGCCCCCGGATGAGGACGGTTCAGCAGACCTGAGGCACGTCCTGGCCGTGGCACGCGCCATCGGGGAGCACCTCTCGCGCTACGCCATCGTGGTCACCAAATCGACCGTACCCGTAGGCACCGCCGACCGGGTGCGTCTGGCGGTGCAGTCGGCCCTGACGCAGCGCGACGCGACGACCGAGTTCGACGTCGTCTCCAATCCCGAGTTCCTGAAGGAGGGCGCTGCCATCGAGGATTTCATGCGGCCCGATCGCGTCGTGATCGGCACCGACAATCCACGGACCACCGAACTGATGCGGGCGCTGTACGATCCGTTTACCCGTAACCACGATCGGCTCGTCGTGATGGACATCCGCTCCTCCGAGCTGACCAAGTACGCCGCCAACGCCATGCTCGCCACCAAGATCAGCTTCATGAACGAGCTCGCGGCCGTGGCCGAACGCGTGGGCGCCGATATCGAGAAGGTGCGCCTCGGCATCGGTTCGGATCCGCGCATCGGCTACAGTTTCATCTATCCGGGCGCCGGCTATGGCGGCTCCTGTTTTCCCAAGGACGTCAAGGCGCTGATCCGCTCGGCGCACGACGTCGGCCACGACGCCGAACTGCTGCGTTCCGTCGAGAGCGTGAATGATCGGCAAAAGACCGTGCTGGTGCAAAAGCTCAGTGAGTATTTCAAGAATCAACTGGCCGGACGGCAATTCGCGCTGTGGGGCCTGGCCTTCAAACCCAATACCGACGACATGCGCGAGGCGCCGAGCCGGGTCATCATCGATGCTCTGTTGCTCGCCGGCGCCAGCGTTCGCGCCTACGATCCGGTGGCGAGCGGGGAGGCTCGACGGATCTATGGGCCGCAGCTGCAGGAGGGCCGGCTGAAGTTCTGTGACGAGGCCTATGAGGCTGCGCAGGGCGCAGATGCGCTGCTGATCGTGACCGAGTGGCGGGAGTTTCGCAGCCCGGATTATGATCGGCTCAAGTCTCTGCTGACTCGGCCGCTGATCTTCGATGGTAGAAATCTCTACGACCCCTCGCTCATGCAGCGCCTGGGCTTTGAATATTTTGCAATCGGGCGCGGGCGCAGTCCGGGCGCCGAGCCCCCAACCGTCGCCGCCAGTGCGGCCAAGCGCTAGATGAGGCTCGTGCCGGTGATTCTCTCGGGCGGCGCGGGCACGCGGCTCTGGCCGCTGTCGCGTGAGCTCTATCCGAAACAGTTGCTGCCGCTGATCGGCCGCGACACGATGCTGCAGGCCACGGTGCTGCGACTGGCAGGTCTTGACGTCACCGCACCCACGGTGGTGTGCAACGAGGCGCACCGCTTCCTGGTAGCCGAGCAATTGCGATCGATCGATTGCGTGCCACGCGCAATCGTGCTCGAGCCGGTGGGACGCAATACGGCACCTGCAATCGCGCTCGCGGCGCATGCGGCACTGGCGGACGATGAAGGCGATTCACTGCTGCTGGTGCTGCCGGCCGATCACGTCATTGACGACCTGGTCGCGTTTCACAGGGCGATCGAGCACGCGAGCGCCGCGACGCGGGACGGGGCACTGGCCACATTCGGCATTGTGCCCAGCGCGCCTGAGACTGGCTATGGCTACATCCGGCGCGGCCGGCTCGATGGCGACGCATTCCGCATCGCCGAGTTCGTGGAGAAGCCGGATCTGGCACGCGCGCAGTCATACGTCGCATCCGGCGAGTACTACTGGAACAGCGGCATGTTCCTGTTCCGCGCGCGCCGCTATCTGGAGGAACTCGAGAAGTTCGAGCCCGATATCGCATCCGTCTGCCGTGCCAGTTTTGCGGGTGCGACCCGCGATCTGGATTTCACGCGCATCGATGCCGGTGTGTTCGAGTCCTGCCGTAGCAAGTCGGTCGACTACGCTGTCATGGAGAAGACCGCCGACGCGGTGGTGGTCCCGCTGGAGGCGGGTTGGAGTGATGTCGGCTCCTGGGCCGCGCTGCACGCGGCCTGCGAGCAGGACGCACACGGCAATACCCTGCGCGGCGACGTGCTGGTCGAGGATACCGAGGACAGCTACATTTATTCCGAGAGCCGGCTGGTCGCGACCGTGGGCTTGCGCGATCATATCGTCGTGGAGACCAAGGACGCCGTACTGGTCGCACGCAAGGATCGCGTGCAGGACGTCAAGGCGCTCGTCGCGCGCCTGAAAGCCGACGGTCGCTATGAGCATTCGCTGCATCGTGAGGTGTTCCGGCCATGGGGCAGCTACGACAGCATCGACAACGGCGAGCGCTTCCAGGTCAAGCGCCTCATGGTCAAGCCCGGCGGCGTGATGTCGCTGCAGATGCATCATCATCGCGCCGAGCACTGGGTGGTCGTCTCCGGTACGGCGCGCATCACTCGCGGTGAGGAGACTTTTCTGCTCGAGGAGAATCAATCCACGTATATTCCGGTCGGCGTGCGTCATCGCATCGAGAATCCAGGGCGAATCGCGTTGCATATCATCGAAGTTCAGTCGGGAAGCTATCTCGGCGAGGACGACATCGTGCGCTTTGAGGATCGCTACGGACGCAAAGGCACCAACACCTGACGGTATGAAACCGTGCTGCAGAAGTCGAACCAGAGAATTGCATGTCCAAGCTGCGCTGCTTCAAGGCCTACGATGTTCGCGGCCGAATCCCTGACGAGATCAATGACGAGCTCGCCTACCAGATCGGCCAGGCGTATGCCGCACTGGTGAAACCAAAAAAAGTGGCAGTGGGCCGCGACATTCGTGCCTCCAGCCTTCAACTTGAGGCGGCTCTGATGCGCGGACTGACCGACTCGGGTGTCGAGGTAGCAGACATCGGCCTGTGCGGCACCGAAGGGGTGTATTTCGCCACCTTCGATCAGGAACTCGACGGCGGCATCATGGTCACAGCCAGTCACAATCCACCCGACTATAACGGCATGAAGTTCGTGCGCGAGCAGAGCCGACCGATCAGCGCCGACACGGGGCTGCAGATCATGGAGCGCCTGATCGAAGCGTCGCAATTGCCGCCCAAGGCGGCCGTACCTGCGCCGGTGCGCAGTCTCGACATCAGCCGCGAGTACCTCGAGCACCTGCTCGGCTACGTCAAGGACACCAGGCTGCGACCCTTGAAGGTCGTCGTGAATGCCGGCAACGGCGGCGCCGGACTGATCGTCGATCAGCTCGAGCCGCACCTACCGGTCGAGTTCATCAAGATCCATCACACGCCCGACGGCTCGTTTCCCAACGGCGTGCCCAACCCAATGCTCGAGCACAACCGCGGCGTGACTTCCGAGGCGATACGCCGGCACCGTGCCGATCTGGGTCTAGCCTGGGATGGCGACTTCGATCGCTGCTTTTTCTTCGATGAGCAGGGCGGCTTCATCGAGGGCTATTACCTCGTGGGCCTGCTGGCGCAGGTGTTTCTGCGGCGTCACGGCGGGGCACGCATCGTGCACGATCCGCGCCTGACCTGGAATACGATCGACATCGTGCAGCACTGCGGGGGCTTGCCGGTGCTGTGCAAGTCCGGCCATGCGTTCATCAAGCAGAAAATGCGCGAAGTCGATGCGGTTTACGGCGGGGAGATGAGCGCGCATCATTATTTCCGTGACTTCTCCTACTGCGATAGCGGCATGATTCCCTGGTTGCTCGTGCTGGCCGTCATGAGTGAGTCAGGCAAGTCACTCTCGGAGCTGGTCGGCGAGCGGCAGAAGCTCTACCCGGCCAGCGGCGAGATCAATCGCGAGCTCAATGCGCAGCTCGGGGACACCAAGGCCGTGCTCGCGCGCATGCAGCGGCACTATCAGGCGCGCGCCAAGTCGATTGACTTCACCGACGGCCTGTCGATGGAGTTCGATCGCTGGCGCTTCAATCTGCGCGGCTCCAACACCGAGCCGCTGGTCCGTCTGAACGTCGAATCGCGTGGTGATGCGTCGCTGATGCAGGAGAAGACCGCCGAACTGCTGCGGCTGCTCGATGGCCGCTGAACAGCCGCATGCCGTTCAGACGCTGCGCTCGCGCCGCTCCGTGCCGGCCCTGAAGTTGCGCGAACCCGGGCCGTCTGCGGCGCAGATCGAGGCCGCGATTGACGCGGCCCTGAGCGCTCCGGACCACGGCGCACTGCGGCCCTGGCGCTTTGTGCTCATTCAAGGGGCGGCGCGCGCGCGGCTCGCGGCACTGTTCGTGCGCCGTATGCTCGAGCGCGATCCAGCCACTGCGCCGGCCAAACTCGAAAAGGCCGGCCGAATGCCCCTCGCCGCACCACTGGTGATCGCCGTGGGCGCCCGGATTCTGACGCAGCACAAGGTGCCCGAAGTCGAACAATTGCTCGCCAGCGGCGCCGGGGTCATGAACCTGCTGAACGTGTTTCATGCGCAGGGCTTCGGCGCAATCTGGCTGACCGGCGGCAATGCCTATGACGCGCAGATCGCCCAAGCGCTGCAGTTTGCGGCCGATGAGCGCTGCCTCGGCTTCGTCTATGTCGGCTCGAGCGAAGACGCATCGAGCGCGCTTCCGCGCCAGATCGAACGCAGCGGCGCGGTCCGTGACTGGAGTGGCTGAGGCCGTGCCGTTCACGGTCTCGCACGTCGCGGCGGTACTGCCAGGATATCGTAGGCTCTCGCGCGCGCACGTATTCTCGGCGGCCGTCATCGGCAGCATGGTGCCCGATTTCGGTTTCCTGCTGTTGCCCGTCTCCCTGGCGCGCTGGCAGACCCATAGCGCAGTGGCGCTGTTCACGTTCTGCCTGCCCGTGGGGCTCTGTGCCTATTGGTTGCTCCAATTGCTCATCAAGCCCGCGCTGCTGGAGGTCCTGCCTGATCGGGCTTATGTACGGCTGCGTGCCGCGCATCCCTCGCAGCGGCTTTCGAGCACGTCAGGTTGGTTGTACGCCGCGATCGCCGTCCTGCTTGGCGCCGTCACCCATTTGATCTGGGATGGATTCACGCACGAGAACGCGCACGGTGTGCGCATGTTTCCATTGCTCGACGAGTATGGCCCTGAGATCGATGGTCACCCCATGCAGTTCTACAATTGGTTGCAATACGGCAGCAGCGTCATTGGTCTGATGCTGGTTGCGATGGCACTCGCACTGTGGTGGCAGCACTCGCCAAGCCCCTCCCAACCGCCGATGCGTGCGCTGGGCCGGTCTGAACGTCGCTTCTGGAGCGGATTGTATATCCTGGTGCCGCTCGCCATGGCCGCGTTGCCCTTACTGCGTATTCATATGTCGCTAGTCAGCCATCTCATTCATGTGTCGCCAGTAAGACATCTCAGTACAGGCTTCCTGAGAGACAAGATCGCGATTGCGCTCATGCGTGGCTGCGCTCTGTCGCTGCTGCTCGTGAGCGCGCTCGTCCGCACGCGCCTGCCGGGTCGCCGCGCCCCGCCCGACTGAAGCCAAGTCGCGATCGAGCGCGATCGTCGTATGAACAGCGGAACTGACCCCACAGCGCCATCCGAATCCCGGCCTATAGCCGTGGCAGCGGCGGTGGCCGACACTGCCGGCGAACGCCTGAATACGAAAGCGGCCGGTATCATCGGCGTGGCCGTGATGTGCAGCCGCCTGCTCGGGCTGGTGCGCGAGCAGGTTTTTGCGGCCTTGTTCGGCGGCGGCGGTGCCATGGACGCCTTCACGGCCGCCTTTCGTATTCCAAATCTATTGCGGGACCTGTTTGCCGAGGGGGCGCTGTCCACCGCTTTCGTCACGACGTTCAGCAAGACCATCGCTCGCCACGGCGACGCCGCAGCGTGGCGTCTCGCGGACAAGGTGGCCACGCTCACCGCCGTCGTTCTCGGCGTGATCTGCCTGGCAGGCATGCTCTACTCGGCGCAGATCGTCGCCTTCATGACGCCTGGGTTCGATCCGCAGAAAGCGGCACTCACCGCTGAGCTCACGCGGTTGATGTTTCCGTTCATTCTGTTGGTCTCCCTGGCCGCGCTGGTCATGGGTATGCTCAACGCCAAGAGCATATTCGGCCTGCCGGCCACGGCTTCGAGCTTCTTCAACATTGGCTCGATAGTCGGCGGCGTGACGCTCGGCTACTGGCTGGACCCGCATTTCGGCCCGCGCGCCCTGACTGGGCTCGCGCTTGGCACGTTGATTGGCGGCGCGCTGCAACTGCTGGTGCAGCTGCCGTCCCTGGGCCGGCTTGGCTATCGCTTTCATCCGGACTTTCAGTGGCGTGATCAGGGTGTCAACGCGATCCTTGCACTCATGGGTCCATCGGTGATCGCGGCCAGCACGACTCAGTTCAACGTGCTCGTAAACTCGATGTTTGCCTCAAAGCTCGGGGATGGCCCGATATTCTGGCTCTCGATCGCCTTCCGGCTCATGCAATTGCCATTGGGTCTGTTCGGGGTCGCATTGGGCACCGTGACGTTGCCACTGCTCTCACGGCTCGTGGTGGCCGGCCAGATGGACGCGTTTCGCGCCGAGCTCTCGCGCGGTATGCGTCTGGCGTTGCTGCTGACGCTGCCCTCCACGGTGGGTCTCGTCATGCTGGCCGAGCCGATCATCTCCGTGCTCTACCAACATGGGCGATTCGACGCCTTTCAGGCCTCGCAGGCGGCCGGGGCGTTGCGCTTCTACGCCATCGGCCTGGCCGGCTACGCCGGGCTCAAAGTGCTCGTGAGCGCCTTCTATGCGCTCGATAAGCGCAAGACACCGATGTTCGTCAGTTTTCTCGCCGTCGCGGTCAATCTGCTATTCAATTGGATCTTCAGCGCTCGACTGGGCTGGGGATATCGTGGACTCGCGTTCTCGACGGGTTGCGTCGCGAGCTGCAACTTCCTGCTGCTCTACGCGCTCATGCGCCGGAACCTGCGAGGCCTGCAGACGCGCCGCATGTTGATCATGCTGGCGAAGGTCACCGCGGCCTCCGCGGCGCTGATGGCGGTGTGCGCCGCGTCCCTGCACTGGTTGCTGGCCGATTGGGCTACGCAGGCATTTCTGAGTAAGCTGGGCGCACTGCTTGCCACTGTCATGAGCGGCGTTGTGGTTTTTGTTGTCTGCGGATCCTGGCTGCGGATCGAAGAGCTCAATGGCCTCTCGGCCGCATTCAAGCGCCGTTGGCGGCGTGTGCGCTGACGCCGCCAGGCGCGCAGTCCGTCCCGAAGCTCAGGGCGCCGCCGGCGCTGTACAGACGGCTTCGCCCTTGTCGAACACGACCCGCCAGGTGTTGGGGCCCTCGAGCCGCCACACCGAATTGAAGCGGCCGACCTCCTTGCCTGCGACGTAGACCGGTCCGGTGCTCAATGCGAGCTTGCCCGAAGGCAGCACCTCGACGAAATCCGGTGCCCAGGTAAAGGGTGCACGAGCACCGCTGAATGACGATTTCCAGGACTCTGCGACCTCCGCGGCCCCGTGCTGGACCGCGTTGCCGCTGAAAAATATGGCTTCGCTCGAGACAAAAGTCACGAAACGCTTGAAGTCACGATCGACCATGGTTCTGGCGAATGCGCGCTCGGCAGCCATGACCTGCTCGGTCGGGCTGCCCGTCGGGCTACGGGCGTTCAGGGGCGGCAGGACCGGCCCCGTTTCAGCGTTCTGGCGCGAGCGTCCGGTGCTCGAGCAGGCTGCGAGCAGCGCCGTGCCTGCCACGGCGAGAGAGAGGATGAGGTTTTTGCGAGTCATTGGTCCGTACCCGGTTGCTGGAGCTGTCTTATGCTCCGCGCTCGCCGCTCAATTGTCGAACCGCATGGCCGATCCCGCGCCATGCCTATAATTGCGCCGGGATTGGAGGGCAATGCCATGGCCATTTTCAGCGACAAGGTGACAACGGCATTCGAGCTGCCGGGCCATCGCGTCGTGAGGAACTGCGGCGTCGTGCGGGGCATCGTGGTGCGTTCGCGCAGCGTACTCGGATCGGTGGGCGCTGCACTGCAGACGTTGCTCGGCGGCAATATATCGCTCTACGCCAGTCTGTGTGAGCGGGCGCGCGACGATGCCTATGAGCTCATGGTCTCGCACGCGCAGGAGCTCGGCGGCAACGCCGTGGTGGGTGTGCGCTACGACGCGACCGAACTGGGCGCCGGCATCACGGAGGTGCTCGCCTACGGCACGGCGGTTCGCGTGGAGCAGCTCGCCGACGATTCATGACGCGAGCGACCGGCGCCAGCGCCGTAGGGGGGCGCTGGCATCCAAAGGCCTACTGTTTGCCGTTCGCGTTCTCGCCGAAATTGTGCAGCATCGAGGGGCGAGTGTTGAACGAAAGCCGTGTATCCATCTGGCCCTCGTGCCAGCTGGCGCGGTGCCAGCGGCTCGGCGGCACGAAGGCTACATCGCCCTGATTGGCGGTCACGAGGCCCACGCCCTCGATCAGATAGTCGCACTTGCCTTCGAGGATGAACCAGAACTCGTCATTGCCGATATGGAAGTGCCCGAGATTGCTGGGGGGCGGCGTGGGCACGCCCTGGCCGCGGATGATGTCGACCAGGCCGTCGTCAAAGTTCGTGAATATGGGCATGGGTGGGCCCCTATTCGGATACTTCGCAACCACATCCTTGAAGAAGTCCACATACTCCCGGTTCTTCTCGTTATAGCCCTCCATCGACATGTCACGGCTGACTTTGATGTAGTGCACGCCAGGCGGATTGGGCGGCGGCGCCTCACCGTTGTTCGCCGGATAGGCGGGCAGGCGCCCTGCGTGGGTCACTTCAAATCGCAGCGACGGCTCGTTGCCTACCGTTTCGAGGCTATAGGGCACGCGGTAGGGAACCTGCACCAAAAAACCCCTGCTCGCGACAAGGGGTGCCTGACCTTGAATATTGAAGCGGATCTGGCCACCCCACACGACCCAAACCGTGCGGTCGTCGCCCCAGAACT
>JBELAR010000083.1:0-10176 GCA_049508555.1 Steroidobacteraceae bacterium | reverse complement strand
AAGTTGAAGCAGAAAATGATCACAGCGAGCAGCACCGCGGGCACCAGCAGCAGATGCGGAAAGGATTGCATACGGCCCGCGCCCTCCGCGACCAGGGAGCCCAGCGAGCTCATAGGCGACTGCACGCCCAGGCCGAGGAAGCTCAGAAACGCTTCAAACAATATGACCGTCGGAATCGTCAGGGTCGCGTAGATCACGACGATACCGATCAGGTTCGGTACCAGGTGGCGCAGGATCATGGCCGCCGGGCCCACACCGCAGACTCGCGCGGCCTCGATGAACTCACGGCTCTTGAGCGCCAGCGTCTGGCCGCGCACGATGCGCGCGATGTCCAGCCACGAGACCACGCCGATGGCGACGAAAATCAGCAGCAGCTCGCGCCCGAACAATACCGTGAGTACGATGACGAAGGGAATGAACGGCACCGAATAGAGCACATCCACGCAGCGCATGAGCAGCGCATCGGTGCGCCCGCCGATATAGCCGGCGGTGGTGCCCCAGAGCACGCCGATCAGGATGCTCACGACGCTGGCGGCGAGGCCCACCAGCAGCGACACGCGGCAGCCCCACATCGTGCGCACCAGCAGGTCGCGGCCGAGCGCGTCGGTGCCGAGCAGGTGCCAGCCACGCCATCCGGGCTGCAAATACAGGTGATTCCAGTCCAGCGTGTAGTAGTTGTAGGGCGAGAGCCAGGGCAGAGCCAGCGCCGCGATCACGATGAACAGCAATAGGCCGGCGCTCGCGAGCGCGGCGCGGTTGGTGCGCAGGCGCCGCCACGCCTCATGCCACAGGCCACCGCTCATCGCTCGAATCGCACCCGCGGATCGAGTGCGGCGTAGCACAGATCCACCAGCAGGTTCAGCAGCAGAATCAGGGCGCCGTAGAGGACCGTGATGCCCATGACGAGCGTGTAGTCGCGGTTGAGTGCGCCGGTCGTGAAGTAACGGCCGATGCCCGGCAGACCGAAGGTCGTCTCGACGACAATCGAGCCCGTGATCACGCCGGCCAGGGCCGGCCCGAGAAATGAGATCAACGGCAGCAGCGCAGGCTTGAGCGCGTGGCGCAGCATGATCGTGCGCAGCGGCAACCCCTTGGCGCGCGCCGTCAGAATGAAGCGGCTGCCCAGCACTTCCAGCGTGGCACCGCGCATCAGGCGTGCGACGTAGGCGGTGTAGGGAAAGGCGAGGGCGGCGGCGGGCAGGATCAGGTGCGATAGGCCGCCCCAGTCTCCCGGCGGCAGCCAATGCAAGCCGATGGCGAATACGAGGATCAGCAACGGCGCGATCACGAACACCGGCACCGAGATACCCATGACGGCCAGAGCCATGAGGCCGTGCTCCCACCAGGCATTGCGATGCAGTGCCGCGAGCACGCCGATCGTGCCGCCGAGCAATAGCGCGAGCAGTATGGCGCTGCCGCCGACCGCAAGGTCCACCGGAAATCCCTGCGCGATCAATTCGTTCACCGAGGTGCTGCGGTACTGGAAGGAGGGGCCGAGATCGCCGTGAGCCAGAGCACCCAGATAACGCAGATACTGGCGCCATAGCGGCTCGTCCAGGTGATATTGGCTCTCGATGCTCTTCTGGATCTCCGGCAGCATCACCTTCTCGGAATCGAACGGGCCGCCCGGCGCGGCGTGCAGCAGGGCAAAGGCCAGGGTGGCGATGAGCAGCAGCGTCGGAATGGCGCCGAGCAGACGGTGCAGGGTGTAGCGCAGCACGGCGTCAATCTCCCTCGTGCTCGAGCAGGTACATGTAGCGGGAGAGATTGCGGTCGAGGATATTGGGCTCCCAGCCTTTGAGGTACGGCTTGGCCAGATGGCGCACCGAGTAGTAATAGACCGGTATGTAGCTCGCGTCGTCGTCGAGCAGATGCTCGGCATCGCCCAGATGGCGGTAGCGCTCCGAGAGTTGCGCTTGCTGATTGGCCAGGTCGATCATCGCGTCGAAGGCGGAGTCGGCGTAGCCGCTATTGTTGAGGTCGGAGCCGCTCTGGCGCAGTTGCAGGAACGTGACGGGGTCCAGGTAGTCCCCGATCCAGGCATCGTGAAACATATCTGGCTTCTTCAGGCGCCTGTCCTGTATCAGGATCTTGAATTCGAGCTGGTGCAGGCTCACCTGCGCACCCAGATTGTCGCGCCACATCGCGATGAGCGCCTCGTAGGTCAGCGTCGTGACCGAATCCCCGCTCGACACGCTCAATTCGGCGCGCATGGGATGCGCCGCCGAGTAGCCGGCCTCGCGATAGTAGCGCCGGGCCAGTGCGTGGCGCGCCTCGACGCTGAGGCGCGCCCAGTCCGGAATCTGCGGCGCGTAATCGGGCAGCGGCGGCACCAGGGTGTAGGCCGGGAAGCCGGCGCCGTTGAGCACATGCTGCGCGATCATCTCGCGGTCCACCGCCAGGTTCAGCGCCAGGCGCAGCGCGCGATTGTCCTTGAAGGGTGGCCGCAAAACATTCAGGCCTACCCCTAAGGTCCCGAAGTAGGGCGCGGAGACGACCTGCGTTCCGAGCCGCTCGCGCAGGTAGGGCAGGTCGGTGGTCGGAAAAGTCTGGATGAACTGCACCTGTCCGGCGAGGAAGCGTTGCGCCTGGGTGGTGCGGTCCTCGAGCACATAGTAGATCACACGCTGCAGCTTCACATTGGCCGCGTCCCAGTAGTACGGGTTCTTATCGAGCGTCAGGCGGCTGCCGATGACGTTCTCCCGCAGCATGAACGGACCGTCGCTGACCATGTGCTCCGGCCGCGTCCAGTCATCGCCGTAACGGCGTATGACCGATGCGCGCAGCGGCTGCAGGTAGGAGTTTGTCAGCAGCTGCGGCAGGTAGGGCGTGGGCGCGGCGAGCTGCACGCGCAGCGTGTGGGTGTCCAGCGCGCTGACGCCCAGATCGCTCGGCGGCCGCTCGCCCTTGGCCACCTCGAGCCCATGCAGGATCGGCGCGAGCTGTTGGGCATCTTCGGCCCGCGTCGACGGGTCGACGGTGCGACGCCAGGCGTAGACGAAATCATCGGCGGTGAGCGCGCTGCCGTCGGACCAGCGCGCCTGCGGCCGCAGGTGAAACACCCAGGTCAGACCGTCCGCACTGACGTCCCAGCGGCTCGCCACCCCGGGCACGACACGCCCATCGGGCGCGAGCGTCGTGAGTCCCTCGAACAGATCGTCCATGATGAACTGGCTCGGCACGTCCGTGATCAGCGATGGATCGAGCAGCGGCGGGGCCGAATCCAGGGTCCGCGAGAGGATCTGCTCGGCGGCGAGCTGCGTACCGACGCGTATGCTCGCGGCGGAACTCGCACTCGTGGCGTGCTGCGCATGGCAGCCCGTCAGCCACATGAGCAGCAGGGCCAGGGAGGGGAGCGCGCGCCGGCCCATTATGATTTCAGGATGACTTCTTCCGGCGCATTCACGAAGTAGCCCTGAATGTAATGCACGCCGAGCTGCCAGACGACCGCCATGGTGTTGGCGTCCTCGATATGCTCGGCCACAGTTTGAATGTTGCGCTTGGCAGCGGCCTCGGCGAGGACCCGCACCCGCCGCTGCAGTTCCGGACTGCTGGAGAGTCCCTGCATCAGCGAGCCGTCGATCTTGACGAAATCGAGCGGCAGGTTGGCGATCAAAGCGAGCGAGTCGCGTCCGGCCCCGAAGTGCTCCAGCGCGAACTTCACGCCCAGCACGCGCAGCGATTCGATCATCGCGATGGTCTGATGCCGGTGATTGTCGGCCACCTCCTCGGTGATCTGCAGACACAGCCGCTTTGGCTCGGCCAATCCCGAACGCAGCTGCTGCTCGAGCCACTGCAGCAGCGAGGCATCCAGGGCGCTGTCGCGCGAGAGGCGCACGAACAGCAGGTCCGGTTTGTGCTTGGCGATATAGGACAGCGAGGCACCGAGCACCCAGCGATCGATATTCTTCAACAGATCGTTGCGCGCGGCCGCCGGCAGGAACTCGGAGGGCAGAACCTCCTTGCCCTGGGCGTCGAGCATGCGGATCACGACGTCAAAGATCTTCTGATCCCCGCCCGCCAGCGCCGCGATGGGTTGCTGCACGAGCCGGAAGCGATTCTCCATGAGCGCCGACATGATGTGCTTGACCCAGACCTTGTCGTAGGCCTTCACACGGGTGTCGTTATCGGCCCGATCCACGGTCACGACCTGGTTGCCGCCGCGCTCGCGCCCGCGGCGCATCCCATCGAGCGCGTCCATCACGGTGCCGTTGAGATTAGGGTTCCCGAGGGCCACGACCGCCAGGCCGATGCTGCCGGTCGCATGCAGGGTATGGCCGTTGGCCTCAAAGGGGTGATTGGCGAGGCGCTCGAGCAGATTCTGGCACCAGGCCTCGACGTCGCGCGCGTTGCCCCGCTCGAGCAGGATCAGCAGTGTCGTACCGCCGAAATGACCGGCCAGGTCGCGCGGTCCGAGCAGCGAGCGCATGATGTTCGCGAAGCCAATCAGGAACTGCTCGCTGGAGAGCACGCCCATCTCGCGTTCGATGGCGGCGAACTTGTCCGGCCGCATGCAGGCGAAGTAGCGCACGCCACCGGCCACCGGTAAGCGCAGGCGCTCCTGCAACGCGTGCAGCAGATGGCGGCGCTGGAGCAGGCCGGTGCCCGGATCGCTGTGCACCGCGGTTTCCAGATCCTGCGCCAATGAGCGCCCATCGCGCTTTGGCGCCGGCACGATCAGACGCACCGCCGGATCGCCGTCAAATTCGCCCAGCGCCAATACCAGCTCCAGCGGTACCACGGTGCCGTCGCTGAGCAATGCACCGGCCTTGAGCGTGTGATCGCTCCAGCGCCCCTGCAGGCAGGCGCTCAGAGCGGTTTTGAGCGGCAGATGAGTCGATTCTTCGAACAGATCCATGACCGGCTGACCGATCAAGCCGCTGGCCTCGGCGAAGCCGAACAGTTCGAGCCAGGCGGCGTTGGCATCGACCAGGATGCCCTCCTGGATCTGGGCGATGGCATCGTTGGAGCGCTGTAATACGACCTCGAGCTGGCTGCGATAATCCTGCGAGGCACGCAGCGTCCTGGTCAGCGCGCGCTCCAGACGGAACGCGCGCAGTTCGCGTGCGATCACGGCTTGCAGACGGCTCGACTGCTGCAGCGACACCGTGTCGCGCGCGCCCAGTGCCATGTCGGCGGCGATGATTTCCTCATCCACGTTCTCGCGTACGACGATCAGGGGCACCATCGCTGCCATCCGGTCGCGCAGGGCGGCGAGCTCGCTGAGGGCCACGCCGGGCGCGGGACAGCAGATCAGCAGTTCCGGATTGAGCTGTTCGAGCGCGTCGGGAAGGTCCTGGGTCGATGGAATCCAGGTGCAGTGCGCCGCTACTCCGGAGCGACGCAACAGGCTATTGAGCGCCTCGACCGGATCGCGCGTGGCACTGTGTACGATCAGTGGAACCGCTGACGTGTCGTTCAAGAGCGCTGCTCTCCCTTATGAGGGGAAATTCTATCACTCGACCCGCGCTGCATTGTGACGCGTCTCTCACTGGGCCGCCGACAGTACTGTCTTCGCTGGCGCGCCAGGCGTCTCGCGCACCAGCTTCGGCAGCAGATATCCCGGCAGGCGCGCGGCCAGCGCCGCCATGAGCTCGCGCGCGCGCAGCTCCGGGACGTCGAAGTGCGCGGTGCCACGCACACGATCGAGCAGATGCAGGTAGTAGGGCAGGATCCGCGCCGACCACAGCGCCTCGGAGAGCTGCTCGAGCGCGCTGAGCGAATCGTTGATGCCTGCGAGCAGCACCGATTGATTGAGCAGCGTCGCCCCGGCGGCGCGCAGTCGGGCGGCCGCCGCCCTGACCTGCTCGTCGATCTCGTTGGCATGATTGCAGTGAAGCACAATTACGGTCGGCCAGGGCAGGCCATTGAGCCAGTTTGCCAGGCCCGCATCCACGCGCTCGGGCAGCACGATGGGCGTGCGCGTGTGGATGCGCAAGCGCCGCAGTTGCGGCATCCGGCGCAGCGCGTCGGTCAGTGCTCCGAGGCGCTCATCGCTGAGCGCGAGAGGGTCGCCGCCGGAGAGAATGATCTCCTCGATGGAGGAGTCAGCGCGTAGCGTCTCGAGCGCCTGCTGCCAGCGGCTGCCCACGCCGTTGGCCGACTCATAAGGGAACTCGCGCCGGAAACAGTAGCGGCAGTGTATGGCACAGGCGCCGGTGGTGATCAGCAGCGCCCGGCCGTGATACTTCTGCAGCAGGCCGGGAGCGCGCGCGGCGGCGTGCTCGGCCAGCGGATCGCTGAGGAAGCCGGGTTGTTCGAGCAGCTCGCGCGCGCCGGGCAGTACTTGCAGCAGCAATGGATCGTTCGGGTCCTCGCGGCGCATGCGGCGTACGAAGGCGCGCGGCACGCGCAGGCCGAACGCGCCGGCGGCCGCGGCGATGGCCGGCGCCTGCCCTGGGTCGAGCCCCAGGCACCGCAGCAGCTCGGCTGGCTCAGTGATGGCCCGCGCCAGCTCGCGCTGCCAGGAGGCAGCATGCTCTGCGCCCTGCGGCTGGCGGCTCCGGGTCGATGTCGTTATCATACGCGCCCTTTTTTCAGCGCCGTCATTGTGCGGTCTACACGGGCGGAAGAGAAATGGCCAGCTATTCGACCAACGAGTTCAAATCGGGCCTGCGCATCCTGATCGACGGCGATCCCTACGCGATTGTCGAGAACGAAATGGTCAAGCCCGGCAAGGGTCAGGCCTTCAATCGCGTCAGGATCCGCAACCTCAAGAGCGGCCGAACCATCGAGCGGACCTTCAAATCCGGCGAGAGCGTCGAGGCCGCCGATGTGGCCGACGTCGACATGCAGTACCTCTACAGCGACGGGGATTTCTACCATTTCATGATTCCGGACAACTTCGAGCAGCACGCCGCGACCAAAGCGGTGGTCGGGGACAATGCGCAATGGCTCAAGGACGGTACGGTCTGCATCGTCACGCTCTGGAACAACGTGCCGATCGTGGTCACGCCCCCGCCGCACATCGAGCTCAAGGTCATCGAGACTGACCCGGGATTGCGCGGCGATACCGCCACCGGCGGGCAGAAGCCCGCCAAGCTCGAGACCGGCGCGGTCGTGCGCGTGCCGCTGTTCATCAATGAAGGCGAAATCATCAAGGTCGATACGCGCACCGCCGCCTATATTTCCCGGGCCAAGCAATAGGGCCAAGCAATAGGGCCAATGGGCCGGCACGGGCCCTCAGGCCCGATCGAACGCAAACGGCAGCACCTGCCCGATATGCGCGGCGCCCAGGCGCAGCATCAAAAGGCGATCGAAGCCCAGGGCGACGCCCGAGACGCTCGGCAGTCCGGCGCTGAGCGCGGACAGCAGCGCCTCGTCGATGGCCGGCGCCCCGAGCGCCCGGCGGCTGCGCTCCCGGCGGTCGAGCTCGAAGCGCGAGCGCTGCTGAGCGGCGTCGGCTAACTCCTCGAAGCCGTTGGCGAGCTCGATCCCGTGGGCGTAGAGCTCGAAGCGCAGCGCCACCAGCGGATCCTGCGGATCCAGGCGCGCGAGTGCCGCCTGGCTGGCCGGATAATGATGCACGAAGCACAGCCCGTCCCCGCCCAGGCGCGGCCCGATCACACTGCCCATGAACCAGTCGAGCAGCTCATCGCGCGTGCACCTCTGCGCCACCGGTGCATCGAGCCGGTGTGTGATCGCGAGCGCGCGCAGCGCAGCATCGCTCGCGCACAAGGGATCCAGGCCCACCTCGCGCTCGAAGAGTTGGGCGTAGCTGCAGTATTGAACCGGCGCCGCGCTCGGCAGCGCCAGCAGTTGCGAGGCGAGTTCCCCCACCTCCGCCATGAGCGCGCGGAGCGTGAAGCCGCAGCGGTACCACTCGATCAGCGTGAACTCGGGGTTGTGCAGCGGGCTCACCTCGTTGCCGCGGAACACGTGGGCGATCTGGTAGATGTCGCCGCTGCCGGCGGCGAGCAAGCGCTTCATCGCGTATTCGGGCGAGCTGTGCAGGTACAGCGGCGCGCCGTGACCGGGCAGCTGCACGCTCGCGCAATCGATATGCACATCGGTCACCGCGTGACGCACCAGCGCCGGAGTGTCGACCTCGAGCACGCCGCGCGCGGCGAAGAAGGCCCGGGTCGCTGACAGCAGCTCAGCCCGCAGGCGCAGCGCCGGCAGCGCTGCGGAAGGCCGCCAATCGGCAGTCTGGCTCATGTCAGCAACGCGCCGAGTGATGCCCCGACACGCAACGCCGAGCCCGGCCGCAGCCGCGCGTCCCAACGCACCATGCCCGGCGGCAGCAACAGAATCACGGTAGATCCCATGTTGAAGCGCCCGAGTTCCGCGCCGCGCGCTTGCCATAGCGCCGCGCCGCCGTTCGCTCTGAGCGCGCGCACGCCGGTGCGAGCTCGAACCGGGGTGACTTCCCCGTGCCAGATCGTGCTCATACTGCCGACGAACAGGGCGCCGACCAGGACCAGCACGAACGGACCCTGCCGGCCTTCAAAAGCACAGACCACGCGCTCATTGCGCGCGTACAGATCCGGCACACGCGCCGCGGTGACCGCATTGACCGAGAACAGTCTGCCGGGCACGTGCCAGGCGGCGCTGAGCCGGCCGGCGAGCGGCATGTGTACGCGGTGATAGTTATACGGCGCCAGGTACAGCGTCGCGTACAGGCCCCCGCGCATCCTCGCCGCCCAGGCCATATCGTTCGCGAGCAGTGCCTCGAGCGTGTAGTGGTGGTCCTTCGCCTGCAGCAGTTCATTACCCTGGATGGCGCTCGCGATGCTCAAGGTCCCGTCACAGGGCGACACCAGGCACAGCGGATCGGGATCGGCAGGGCGCGCATCCGCACGCAGTGCGCGCGTGAAGAAGGCATTGAAGCTGCGGTAATTGCGCCGCTCAGGCTCCAGCGCATCGGCCATCTGCGGCCGATAGGCGTAGATGAAGGCCCGGATGAGGGAATTCTTGATCCAGCCGGACTCGCTGCGGGTCAGGACGTAGACCACGCGGCACAACAGATGCTGCGGCAGCAGGTACTGCAGCGCGACGAAGAACGCGGTCATGATCTGCCTCGATACGAT
Source organism: Steroidobacteraceae bacterium (assembly GCA_049508555.1). Taxonomy (GTDB): domain Bacteria; phylum Pseudomonadota; class Gammaproteobacteria; order Steroidobacterales; family Steroidobacteraceae; genus FEN-1191. Next base: position 1,147 of record JBELAR010000083.1, on the reverse strand, counting down.
TCAAAGCCGGTGGGCCGCGCCGAGTTGCTGCAGGTCGGCCGCAAGTTGGGGCGCCGAGAACGGCGGGGAGAACACCGCGACCAGCCGGGCCTTGGTGTCGAGCAGATAGAGCGTGGCGGAATGATCCATCGTGTAACTGCCATCGGGCAGGTTCTCGCGCACAGCAATCGCGCTCAGGCTCTTGAGTACCGGCGCGAGCGCGTTCTGATCCCCACGCAGCCCGATGAAGTCCTTGTCGAAGTAGCCGAGGTAGACTTGCAGCGCGGCGGCGCTATCGCGTTCCGGATCGATGCTCACGAACACGATCTGCGCGTTGGGCAGCGGGCGCAGACGCTGCACCCGGGCCAGGGTCGCGAGCGTGGTGGGACACACATCGGGACAGTGCGTGAAGCCGAAGAACAGCAACGTCGCGTGACCCTGCAGGTTGGCGGGGCCGAAGCCCCGGCCCGAGAGATCCTGCAGCTCAAAGGCCGCGAGCGGGAGTGCGCGCGGCAGCCAGGTGCCTGACTTCAGCGGCACGTTCGTGGTCTCGAGCATTCTCGCGACCCCGGCACCGGCGAGCAGGGCGGCGAGGCCGAGGGAGAGCAACAGAAGGACTGGGCGGCGATTCATGCGGCGATTATCTCACACGACAGCGGCTTCCCCGCGCCGCGCGACGCGCACCCCGGGCCTGCGCTCAGCATCCGGGAAGGCTGCCAGGACGCTCGATGTGGCGGCCGTGCTCGCGCGCAGTGCGCGACGGCTCGCGCGTGCCGGGCTGCACTTCGGTCATGGCACCGACAACGCGCGTGATGAGGCGGCGGCGTTGATCTGGCATGCGCTGCGCCTGCCCCGGGCGCCCGCGCGCGCGGTGCTGGCGCGGCCCGTGTCGGGCAGCGCGCTCGCGCGCCTCGAGGCCTTGCTCGAGCGACGCATCCGCGAACGCGTTCCAGCGAGTTATCTGACGCGCCGCTGCTGGTTTGCCGGTCTGCCGCTATACGTGGATGAGCGCGTGCTGATCCCGCGCTCGCCGATCGCGGAGCTGATCGAGCGCCGCTTCGCGCCCTGGATAGCCACGCGGCGCGTGCAGCGAATCCTCGATCTCGGAACCGGTTCGGGCTGTATCGCGATCGCCTGTGCCCGGGCGTTTCCGGCAGCGCGGGTCGAT
>JBELAR010000082.1:0-10463 GCA_049508555.1 Steroidobacteraceae bacterium | reverse complement strand
ACTTCGATCGACACCCGCTCGCGTCTCGCGGCCAAGGCCTTTGCGCACACGGCGCGCTACGACACGATCGTCGCCAATTATCTACAGCTGCGGGAGAACTACGCGCAGAGTGATTTCCCCGATCAGCTCGCGCTGTATTTCGACAAGCAGCAGGAGCTGCGCTACGGCGAGAACCCGCATCAGCGCGCCGCTTTCTACCGCAGCCCAGGCGCGCGCGGCCATGGCGTGACGACGGCGCAGGTGCTGCAGGGCAAAGAGCTCTCGTACAACAACATCGCCGATGCGGATACCGCAATCGAATGCGTACGCGCTTTCGCAGCGCCCGCCTGCGTGATCGTCAAGCACGCCAATCCCTGCGGGGTGGCCGTCGCCGCCGAGCCGCTGGCGGCCTATCGCGCCGCCTATCGCACCGACCCGACTTCCGCCTTCGGCGCCATCATCGCCTTCAACCGCCCGCTCGATGGCCCGAGCGCGCGCGCCATTGTCGATACGCAGTTCGCCGAAGTCATCGCCGCACCGAGCATCGATACCGCGGCCCGCGCGGTGCTGGCCGAGAAGCCGGCTCTGCGGGTGCTCGCGATCGGGGATCTGACCGCCGGGCGGGACGCCTCGGGCGATGAGCTGGAGATGCGCAGCGTCAACGGCGGCCTGCTCTTGCAGCAGCGCGATCTGGCGCACATCGATCCGGCCGACCTGAAGCTCGTCAGCGCTCGAGCGCCGGACGCGCAGGAGCTATCGGACCTGATGTTCGCCTGGACCGTCGCGCAGTTCGTCAAGTCCAACGCCATCGTATTCGCGCGCGAGGGGGCCACGCTTGCCGTGGGCGCGGGTCAGATGAGTCGCGTTTACTCGACCCGCATCGCCGCGATCAAGGCGGCCGATGAGAAACTCGAGTTGCGCGGAGCGGTCTTGGCTTCCGATGCCTTCTTTCCCTTCCGCGACGGCATCGACGTGGCCGCGACCCACGGCATCGCTGCGGTCATCCAGCCAGGCGGATCCAAGCGCGATGCCGAAGTGATCGCGGCAGCCGACGAGCACGGCCTGGCCATGGTGCTCACCGGCGTGAGGCACTTCCGCCATTAGCCTGACCCAGCGCGTCATGAAAGTCCTGATCGTCGGCGGCGGCGGGCGCGAGCATGCCCTCGCCTGGGCGTGTGCTCAATCCGAACGTGTGCGCGAGGTACTCGTGGCCCCAGGCAATGCCGGCACCGAGCGCGAAGCTCGGGTGCGCAATGTCCAGATCGGCGCCGGCGATATTGCGGGGCTGCTCGAGCTCGCGAGCCGCGAGGCGGTCGATCTGACCATCATCGGTCCCGAAGGGCCTCTGGTCGCGGGCGTCGTCGATGCATTCGCGGCCGCGGGCCTCGCCTGCTTCGGCCCGAGCCGCCGGGCCGCGCAGCTCGAGGGCTCGAAGGCCTATGCCAAGGACTTCCTGCAGCGGCACGGCATTGCGACGGCGGCCTATCGCAGCTTCACACGCGACAATTACGACCGCGCCTGGCTACGCGCTCAGCGTGCCCCGATCGTGATCAAGGCCAGCGGACTCGCCTCGGGCAAGGGCGTCATTATCGCCGAGAGCATCGAGCAAGCCGACACCGCGGTCCTCGAGATGTTCAGCGGCCGCTTCGGCCACGCCGGCGCCGAGATCGTGATCGAGGAATTCCTGCAGGGCGAGGAAGCGAGCTTCATCGTCATGGTCGATGGCGAGCACGTACTGCCGCTCGCCAGCTCGCAGGACCACAAGCGGCTCAACGATGGCGATCACGGGCCCAATACCGGCGGCATGGGCGCCTATTCGCCCGCGCCCGCGGTCACGGGCGCGCTGCACGAGCGCGTCATGCGCGAGATCATCGGACCCACGGTGCGCGGACTTGCCGCCGATGGCAGCCCCTATACGGGGTTTCTCTATGCCGGACTGATGATCGGCGCGGACGGCAGCGCGAAGGTACTGGAATTCAACTGCCGGCTCGGTGATCCGGAAACGCAGCCGATCCTGGCCCGCTTGCGCTCCGATCTGCCACAACTGTGCGAGGCGGCTTTGGCGGGCACACTGGGCACGCTGAGTGCGCGTTGGGACGAGCGCGCCGCGCTCGGCGTGGTGCTCTGCGCGGCGGGCTATCCCGAGAGCGTACGAACGGGCGACGCGATCGCCGGTCTGGATCTGGCCGCGCGGCTACCGGGCAAGCTGTTCCATGCCGGCACGCGCAGCGCACAGGGACAGGTGCTGACCAGCGGCGGACGCGTTCTGTGCGCGGTGGGCCTGGGCGAGCGCGTCAGCGCCGCGCAAAGTCAGGCCTATGCCCTGCTCGAGCCGATCCAGTTCTCAGGTATGCACTTCCGGCACGACATCGGCTATCGCGCCATCGAGCGCGAACGCGAGCGAGCCTCCGGGTAGCGCCAGCCGGCGTCCAAGCGCGCGTCGTGCCCGCGTTTCAGAAACTCACGCGCACGAAGGCCTCGGGGCCCCGGATGGTCAGCCGCAATACGCCCGAGGGATCTTCATCGCGCACCACGAGCTGCGCCTGCGAGCGCTCGTAGCCGAGCCCGAAAGCCATGTTGCGCCGCCAGCGGTATTGCGCATCGGCATGGTAATCAGCGAGCGTGCCGCTCAGCGAGCCGATGCTGAGGTTCAGGTATTGAGCGCGGGCGCTGATCGCCCAGCGCTGCGAGATCGCCCAGGTCCCATCCAGCGCGACGGTCGCAAAGGGCCCGGCGCCTGAGAATTCGGTGCGGTTCGGTGTGCTCGGAACCGCGACCGTGGCGTCGGCCTCGATCAGATGAACACCCGCGCCCGCTCCGAGCTCGAAGTGATCGGTGCGCAGGAATGAATACGTATAGGTCAGATCCATCTGCCGCCAGTTGAAGGAGGACAGCAAACGATCACCGTACTGAAAAGTCTCATCGCCGTACTGGAACTGATTGCCGAGCACCGTGGCGCCATTGCGCCGCAGGTCGAAGAAGTTCACCCGCAGCCGCCCGCGCTGCTCGAGCCGGAACATGATCTCGATACGCGGCTGATAGACTTCATCGGTCAGGCCCAGAAGCTGCTCGGCATTGAAGTTGGTGCCGGAGAAGCCATTGCCCGGATCGACGTGGCCAGTGGTGGCCACATGACCCAGGAAGTAGATGCCCCGGAGCGCGAAATGATCCGTGATCGGGCTCGGCATGGATGGGGGTGGCGGCGCAGCGTCGTCCGCAACAGCCGCGCTTGCCAGGCCGGCGAGCATCAGGAACAGCGCGCCATAACGCGACCAGAGCATGGTGTCGGCTTCACTTACCGTGGGCGGCGCAGGCCGCGACAGTCCGGCATGATCCACTAAGCCCAGCGCTGGCGCCACCGTCGCCGGGCAGCGACGAGCCAACAGAGCAGATTATCCCCCAAAGCAAGCCGACCGCGCCGCCGCTTCGAGCTCAGGCGCGCAGCTCAGCGCTTCATGGCCTCGAAGAATTCGGAGTTCGATTTCGTATCCTTCATCTTGTCGAGCAGGAATTCGATGGCCGCGAGCTCGTCCATCGGATGCAGCAGCTTGCGCAGGATCCACATCTTCGCGAGTTCGCCCGGATCGGTGATGAGCTCCTCCTTGCGCGTGCCGGAGCGGTTGATGTTCACCGCCGGGAATACCCGCTTCTCGGAAATACGACGATCCAGGTGTATCTCGCTGTTGCCGGTACCTTTGAACTCCTCATAGATGACATCGTCCATCTTGGAGCCCGTATCGATCAGCGCGGTTGCCAGAATGGTGAGGCTGCCGCCTTCCTCGATATTGCGCGCGGCGCCGAAGAATCGCTTCGGCCGCTGCAGCGCGTTGGCGTCGACGCCACCGGTCAGCACCTTGCCCGAGGATGGCACGACGGTGTTATAGGCGCGCGCGAGCCGCGTGATGGAATCGAGCAGGATCACGACATCCTTCTTGTGCTCGACCAGGCGCTTGGCCTTCTCGATCACCATCTCGGCGACCTGCACGTGACGTGCGGCCGGCTCGTCGAAGGTGCTCGAGACCACCTCGCCCTTGACCGTGCGCTGCATCTCGGTCACCTCCTCGGGACGCTCATCGATGAGCAGCACGATCAGATGCACTTCGGGATGATTGGCTGTGATCGCCGTGGCGATGTTCTGCAGCAACATGGTCTTGCCGGCCTTCGGCGGGGAGACGATCAGGCCGCGCTGACCTTTACCGATGGGCGCCACCAGATCGATGGTGCGAGCGGTCAGGTCCTCCGTGCTGCCATTACCGCGTTCGAGCTTGAGCCGCTTGGTCGGGTGAAACGGCGTCAGGTTCTCGAACAATACCTTGTTGCGCGAGCTGTCCGGGGAATCGAAATTGATCTCGCCGACCTTGAGCAGCGCGAAGTAGCGCTCGCCGTCCTTCGGCGGCCGGATCAGGCCCGAAACCGTATCCCCGGTGCGCAGGTTGAAGCGCCGGATCTGACTCGGGGAGACGTAGATATCGTCGGGGCCGGCCAGGTACGAGCCGTCGGCCGAGCGCAGGAATCCAAAGCCGTCCTGCAGGATCTCGAGTACGCCGTCGCCGTAGGTGTCCTCGCCGTTGCGCGCGTGCGCCTTGAGGATCGAGAAGATGATGTCCTGTTTGCGCGAGCGCGCCAGGTTCTCCAGGCCCATCGACTCGGCCATCTTCACGAGTTCGTGGATTGGCTTCGCCTTGAGCTCGGTCAGGTTCATCGAGCTGCGCGAGAGCGCCAATTCGGCCGGACTGATGACCTCTGCGTCGTCCTCGCCGATGGGCTCGAGGTCCTGCATCATCTCATCGGGACGGCCGTTGCCGCGATTGCCATCGCGATTACCGTGGCGCGGTCCCTGCTGGCCCTGCCCCTTGTTGTTGTTATTGTTGTTGTTGGGTCGATTACGACCCTGGTTTCCCAGATAGCCTCTCACAGGTGCTGGTCCAGAAAAGTCGCAAGCTGCGATTTCGAAAGGGCCCCGACCTTCTGCGCCTCGACGGTGCCGTTCTTGAACAGGATCAGCGTCGGAATGCCGCGGATGCCGAACTTCGGCGGGGTGTGCGGATTCTCATCGATATTGAGTTTCGCGATCTGCAGCCGATCCTTGTACTCGGATGCGATCTCATCGAGGATCGGTGCAATCATCTTGCAGGGGCCGCACCATTCCGCCCAGAAATCCAGCAGGACCGGTTTTTCGGCCTTGAGGACATCCTGATCGAAGCTGGCATCCGATGTGTGCACTATGTGCTGGTTACTCACGCAGTTGGGCCTCCGTTGAGGGGAGAAAACCTTGGTTTCAAGGACAAATACGAATTCACGAGTCGAGATTGAAATACTGATGGAACTGAATTTATTCGCGGCGGGGCCCATGCCATGCCCCGAGACGCCGTCTAACGGTTACACTAGCTTTAGGATTGCTGGCGTCAGGAAGGCTAGGCGGGTGCGGACAGAACGGCCGCCGGTGCAGTATTTTTAGCCCTTTCCGGGGCGCATTGCAAGTCTTGACGTCATTGTGTCCCCAATTTGCCAGCGCTGTCGCGTTTAAGAATCGATTTAATGAGTGATGAACATCTCAGTTCCCTGACCTACCGCTCCCTGCCCCTGCTGCCGTCACTGATGCAGGGCATCGTCGATGCCGGGTTCACCTATTGCACGCCGATCCAGGCGCAGACGCTGCCGATCGCACTACAGGGTCGCGACGTGGCCGGCCAGGCGCAGACCGGCACCGGTAAGACTGCGGCGTTTCTGGTGGCGCTGCTGCAATCACTGTTGACCAAGCCGGCGCAGCCGGGTCGCACGCCAACTTCGATCCGCGCGCTGGTGGTAGCCCCCACGCGCGAGCTCGCGGTGCAGATCCACAAGGATGCGGCCGTCCTCGGCAAGCACACTGGCTTGCGGCTGGCGGTGGTATTCGGCGGCACCGACTATGACAAGCAGCGCCAGACCCTCGCGGAGGGGGTCGACGTGCTGATCGGCACGCCCGGCAGAATCATCGATTACTTCAAACAGCACGTGTTCGACATGCGCCACGTGCAGGTGCTCGTGCTCGATGAGGCCGACCGGATGTTCGATCTGGGCTTCATCGCCGACATCCGCTTCATCCTGCGGCGGCTGCCGCGGCCGGAGCTGCGGCAATCGATGCTGTTCTCGGCGACGCTTTCGCAGCGCGTGCTGGAGCTCGCCTACGAGCACATGAACAACCCGGAGCTGGTGCGCATCGAGCCGGACAAGGTCACGATCGACCGCATTCGCCAGGTGATCTACTTCCCCTCGATGGAGGAGAAGATCCCTTTGCTGATCGGCCTGCTGCGCGAGACCGAGGCACATCGCACGATGGTGTTCGTCAATACGCGGCGCATGGCCGAGAGACTCGAAGCGTCGCTGCGCGCCAACGGCTTCAATGCCCAGGCGCTCTCGGGCGACGTGCCGCAGAAGAAGCGACTGCAGTTCCTGCGTCAATTTCACGAGGGCGAGCTCGCGGTGTTGATCGCGACCGATGTCGCCTCTCGCGGCCTGCACATTCCCGATGTAAGTCATATATTCAATTTCGATCTGCCGCAGGACGCGCCGGACTACGTGCATCGCATCGGCCGCACGGCGCGGGCCGGTGCCGACGGGGACGCGATCAGCTTCGGCTGCGAGGAATATGCGATCTCGCTGCCGGATATCGAGAGCTATATCGGCCGCAAGATTCCTGTGGCCTCGGTCTCCCCGGAATTGCTGGCGAAGCTCACCGCCTCCCCGCCGCTGCCGCCCGAGTCCGGCGCCGGACATGCGCTCGGGCCCAGGCGCGGCGGCGGACGGCCAGGGGCCGGCAGGCCCGGCGCCGGCCGGCCAGGCGGCGGGCGCAGCAGCGGCCGCCGTGGTGAGCCGCGGCGACACGGACGCTAGCCCCGCGCGGGCCCGGTGTGAGTTCCAGTCCGCAGCAGCTTCGCGCCTGGTTGGCCTCGGTCATCGATATCGCGGACGCGGCGGGCCGCGAGATCATGCGCATCTATCAGACCGCCTTCAGCGTGAGCCTCAAGGCGGATCGCTCGCCGCTGACCGAGGCGGATCTGGCGGCGCAGCGCATCATCGCGGCGGGGCTTCAGGCCCTCACGCCCGAGATCCCGATGCTCGGGGAGGAATCGCATCCCGAGACGTTCGAGCAGCGGCGCGGCTGGAGCCGCCTGTGGCTGGTCGATCCGCTGGATGGGACGCGGGAGTTCGTCAAGCGCAACGGCGAATTCACCATCAACGTCGCGCTCGTGGAGCACGGCGAAGCGGTGCTCGGCGTCGTCTATGCCCCAGCACGCCCGGTGCTGTATGCCGCGGCGCGGGGTTGCGGTGCTTTCCGGCGCGAACCGGGCGGCGAGCGCACGCCCATCCACGCGCAATCTGCGGCCCCCGCGCGTCCACGCATACTCGGAAGTCGCTCTCATGGCGATGCGGTGCTCGACCGCATGCTCGCTCGCCTCGGGGAACACGAGCGGCTGCCCGTCGGCAGCGCGCTGAAATTCGGCCTGCTCGCCGAGGGCAGCGGCGATCTGTACGTGCGCCGCGGTCCGACCTCGGAATGGGACACCGCGGCCGGTCAGGCTGTGGTGCTCGAGGCGGGCGGCTGCGTGGTCGATTTCGGCGGCACGCCGCTGCGCTACAACGCGCGCGACGATCTGCTCAATCCCTCGTTCCTGGCCTACGCGGATCGTTCGCGCGATTGGCTCGCGCTGCTGGCCGGGACCTGATGGGGCGGTTCTGAGCGCAGGCGAGCCAACCATGCACAGCGGCCGGCGCGTCGATCTGCATACGCATAGCGACTGCTCCGACGGGCTGCTGTCGCCCGCAGCGCTGGTGGCACTGGCAGCGCGGCGCGAGCTCGCCCTGCTTGCATTGACCGATCACGATACGCTCGCCGGCTGCGAGCAGGCACGCCTCGCCTGCGCCGCGCGGGCAATCCGCTTCATTCCCGGCATCGAGCTCAGCTGCGAATGGCGCGAGCGCGAGATACATGTCGTTGGGCTGCGTATCGATCCGGGCGATGCGCCGCTGCTGGCCCACAGCGGGCTGTTGCTCGGCCGGCGGCGCGCGCGCATTGAAGCCATGGCGCAGCGCCTCACCCGCGCCCGGCTGCCGGGGCAGGAGCTGGCCGCGATGACGCTCGCGGTTGCGGTCCCTACGCGCACGCACCTGGCACGCGCGCTGTGCACACTGGGTCTCGCACGCAATGTGCCGGACGCCTTCGAACGCTGGCTCAAGCGCGGGCGCCCCGGATTCGTCAATGCGCAATGGCCGTCGCTGGCGACGACGGTGCTGCGCATCCGCGCGGCCGGCGGCATCGCCGTGCTGGCGCACGCCCATCGTTACGCCGTGTCCAACGGCGTGCTGCGCGAGCTGGTCGGGGAGTTCAAGGCCGCCGGCGGCGAGGCGATCGAAGTCAGTCTGGCCGGCATGGGGGCCGGCGATGCCGATCGCCTCGCGGCACTCGCCAGGCGCTTCGAGCTGGCCGGCTCGATCGGCTCGGATTTCCACGAGCCGGATTTACCTTGGCGCCCGCTGGGGCGCTTCGCTAAGCTACACGACCTGATCACACCCGTCATGGCGCTGCTCGAGCCGTGAGCGCGCTGCGCGGGGCAGCTGCGCGCGAGCCGCGGGGTATGGACAAGGCAGTCACAGCGGATGAGCGACCAGGAAGACAACGTCGACCGCGAGCTATTCCGCAATGTCGAGCGACTGCGGACGCTGCGTATCGAGCATCGCGATCTGGACGAGATCATCTCGCGCCTGTCGATGGACATCCACATCGACGAATTGCAGCTCAAGCGACTCAAGAAGCGCAAGCTTGCGCTCAAGGATCAGATCCTCAAGCTCGAGAGTCAGCTCATCCCGGATCTGAACGCCTGACGCCCGCGCCATGAGCGACCGCGGCGCGCTGCCATGAAAAAGCCGCCTGCCATTCCCGAGCAGGATCTGCAGTTCCACTTCGTGCGCAGCTCCGGACCCGGCGGACAGAATGTGAACAAGGTCGCAACCGCGGCGCGGCTGCGCTTCGATCTGGCTGGCACCACCGCGCTCGCGCCGCCTGTCAAGGCGCGGCTGCGAGCCCTGGCCGGGAATCGCATCAACGCCGAGGGTGCGCTGTTGATCAGCGCCAGCAGCCATCGCACGCAGGAGGGCAATCGCCGCGAGGCGCTCGCGCGCCTGCAGCTGCTGGTGGCGCGCGCGAGCGTGGAGCCCAAGACGCGCCGCGCGACGCGCCCCACATTCGGCTCGCAGCAGCGGCGCATGGAGAGCAAGACTGCGCGCAAGCGGCTCAAGCAATTGCGCGGCCGCGTGGGATCCGAATGACACCCGGCCTGAACGCCGCGCCGGCCGCGCGCGTGCGCAGCTTCGCGCCGGTGCTGCCGGCCGAGGCGCGGCTGCTGATCCTCGGCAGCATGCCCGGGGCGGCCTCGCTGGCCGCGCGGCAGTACTACGCGCATCCGCAAAATCAGTTCTGGCCCATCATGGCGCAGCTGCGCTTCTGCCCGCTCGAACTGCCCTATGCACAGCGGCTCGAGCGTTTGCAGCAGCACGGCCTGGCATTGTGGGACGTGCTGCGCACCTGCGTGCGCCGCGGCAGCCTCGATGCCGCGATCGATGAGCGTGGCGCGACGGCGAACGACCTGCCGCGGCTATTACGCACCTGTCGCGGCATCGAGCGCGTGTGCTGCAACGGCGCGACGGCCTACCGCTCGCTGCAGCGGCATTTCGGCGCGCTGCTCGAGCGCGAATTCCCGCAGATCCAGTGCCTGCAGCTGCCCTCGACCAGTCCGGCTCATGCCCGTATGCGCCTCGCCGAGAAGCTCCTGGCCTGGGAGCGGGCCCTCAGGCGTGCGTGACCTGCAGGATGCTGTGACGTATCTGCTCCGACAGCACCAGCTGCGCGTCGGCTGCCACGCGCACCAGAATCTCATCGAACTCGAGCCGCCCGGCCGCATTGATCCGCACGACGCCGCGGGAGCGCAGCAGATCGATGAAATTCTCGAACAGGCTGCGGTCGAAGAATTCCGGTGAGTTGAAACCATAGAGCATCGTCATGCGCTGTGCCATGAGCTGGCAGCGCTCCTCGAGTGCGTCCTGGCCGATTTCACCGCTGCCGGCACCGATCAGCAGCGCGATGGCCAGATAGTAGCGCTCGATGGTCGCTATGGTGGTCTGCGCCAGCAGCGAGAGCTGCATCGCGGCGCGCGAGTTGGGCTCCGGCCGCCGCCATTGCCGCTCCACCGGGCCGGCCGCGAGCAGACCCAGCTGCGCCAGCGCGCCGAGCGCGTGCTCGACGACCTCGGGCAGTTCCTCCTCCGACCAGCGCAGGAACAGTTCCGCCGCCACATAGGGATAGATGCGCCCCGCCAGACGCTGTACGTCCTCCGTGCACATGGCGGCATTGCCCAGAAAGCAGCAGGCGATCAGCGATGGCATGGCAAACAGCTGCAGCACATTATTGCGCGTATAGGTGGCGAGCACGGCGTGCTCGGTACTCATGC
>JBELAR010000081.1:0-10507 GCA_049508555.1 Steroidobacteraceae bacterium | reverse complement strand
GGTAACGTGCGCGATGAGGATTATGAGCCCGTGGCCGACGCCTCCGTCGAGGCGCATATACTGGGCCCCGACGGGCTTGCCGCCAGCGTGCCGATGGCGCCAGTGCCCGGCACGCCGGGCGAGTACGCAGCCGAGTGGAACGCCGCGCGGGCTGGCGATTATCTGACCGAAATCACGGCGGCAAGGTCCGGTAAGCCGCTGGGTCGCGATGTGATTCATTTCCGCCGAGTGGACGGTGTGGCCGAGAACTTTCACACGCAGCAGAACCGGGCGTTGCTCGAGCGCATCGCCGCGCTCACGGGCGGGCGCTATTGGCGTCCGGAGGAGCTGTCGCATCTCGCGCAGGAGATTGATCTGTCATCGGCCGGCGTGGCCGCCCGGGGGACGCGGGAATTGTGGAACATGCCCGCCGTGTTCCTGCTGCTGCTGGTGCTGGCCATGGCCGAGTGGTGCATGCGCCGCCTCTGGGGCGTCGTATGAGAAGCCGCCACGGCTGGTCGGTCGCCGCGCTCGCGGTCGCGCTCGCACTTCCGGCGCGTGCGGGCGTGTACTGGGTGACCATTGCCGGACTGGGCGGGGAGGAGGATTACGAACAGCGCTTCTCGGCCGAAGCGGCCGAGACCGACAAATTGCTCAAGGCCGGCGGTGCGCAGTTGCATGTGCAAACACTCTCGGGCGCCGAGGCCACGCGCGCACATCTGACACAGGCGCTCGCCGAGGTGGCGCGAGCGGCCACACCCGAGGATCAGTTCGTCCTGCTGCTGATCGGTCACGGTTCGTACGATGGGGTGAGCTATAAATTCAATCTGCCCGGCCGTGACATATCGGCAGCGGAACTCGCTGCACTGTGCAATGCGGTTCCCGCGCGCGAGCAGCTCATCGTCAACACCACCAGTTCCAGCGGCGGCGCCATTGCCGCCCTGCAGCGCAGCGGGCGCGCGGTGATCGCCGCGACCAAGAGCGGCACCGAAAAGAACGCCACGGTTTTTTCCCGTTACTGGCTCGAGGCGCTCGAGGATCCCGGTGCCGACCTGGACAAGAGCGACTCCATCAGCGCGCTGGAGGCCTACGAGTACGCCACGCGCAAGACGGCCGAGTTCTATAGCTCCGAGAAGCGTCTGGCGACCGAGCACGCCGTGTTCGAGGATGTCGGCAAGGGGCCCGCCGTGCGTGCGCCCGCGCCGGGAAGCGGCGAGGGGCAATTGCTGGCCAGCCTGATCCTGGTGCGCTTCGGCGATGCACAGTCCGAGGCCCTGGATCCCGCCAAGCACGATCTGCTGTTGCGCAAAGAGCAACTGCAACGTCAGATCGATGAGCTCAAATACCGCAAGGCGGCCCTTGCAGAGGAGCAGTATCAGTCGCAACTCAAGACCCTGCTGCTGGAGCTGGCCCGCACGCAGGCGGCATTGGATCATTAGTGGAGCTCAGGTGTTGCCCCGCGCCGTCCTTTGCTCAGCGCTACTGCTGATCGCAGCGGCGCGGGGCGTCGCTGCGGCCGCAGCGCCGAGCGCCCCGACCGGACCGGGCGCGCCGAGCGACTGCGCGGCGCTGGGCGCGCACGGTCAGCGCTCGCGTGCCCAGGCCTGCTATGAGTCGCTGACAGCGAGCGCCGATCCCTACCTGCGCGCCGAGGGGGACTGGGGACTGGAGCGCTACGAGCCGGCCAACGATGAATTCCGCACTGCCGTGGCGCGCGATGATCACAGCGCCTTGTATCGGGTGCGGTGGGGGCGGCTGCTGCATGAGCGCTTCAATGACACCGATGCCGCGCAATTGTTTGCCGAAGCCCTGCAACGCGATCCGAAGAATGCGCAGGCCTATCTGGGCCTCGCCCTGGTGAGCGCCGGGGGCTTCGATGACAAGGCGATGGACTATGTGAGCAAGGCGCTGCAGCTCGATCCCGCGCTGGTGCCCGCGCACGAGCTGCTGGCCAATCTGGCACTGGAGGATTCCAACCCGACCCTGGCGCAGTCCGAGGCCGAGGCCGCGTTGCATATCGCGCCCGACGCACTGGATGCCATGGCCGTCGAGGCCGCCGTGGCGCTGCTGGCCGACCATTCGCCCGAGAGCTGGATGCAGCGGATCCTTGCGATCAATCCCGGTTACGGCAGCGCCTACGCGCTGCTCGCGCATCATCTCGTGCTCAATCGCCGCTATGACGAGGCCGTGACCTACTACCGTCGGGCCATAGAGCTCGAACCCCGCCTCTGGTCCGCGCGCTCGCAGCTTGCCATCAATCTCATGCGCCTCGGCGCGCAGCAGGAGCCGCAGCAATTACTGGAGGCCTGCTACAACGCGGGCTATCGGGACGCCGCGACGGTCAATAGCCTGCGGCTGCTCGAGAGCTACAAGAACTTCGTGGTGATCGAGGACGAGCAGACCATCCTGAAGCTGAACCAGAACGAGGCCGAGCTGTTGCAGCTCTACTTCGAACCGCTGCTCCACAGCGCACTCGCCACCTATGAGCGTACGTATCAGCTCAAGCTAACCGAGCGGGTGCAGGTCGAGGTGTATCCCGATCACGAGGATTTCGCCGTGCGCACGCTGGGTCTGCCTGGACTCGGTGCCCTGGGCGTGACCTTCGGCACGGTCGTGGCCATGGACAGTCCCTCGGGGCGCAAGCCGGGCTCGTTCAACTGGGCCAGCACACTCTGGCACGAGATGAATCATGTCTACGTGCTCACGGCAACCCATCATCGCGTGCCGCGCTGGTTCGCCGAAGGTCTCGCGGTGCACGAGCAGGGTGTTGCCAGGCAAGAATGGACTGAACACCTGACACCGGAGGTGGTCCGGGCGCTCGCGCAGAAGAAGCTGCTGCCGGTCGCGCAGCTGGACAGCGGTTTCATCCGGCCCGAGTATCCCGAGCAGATTCTGGTCTCTTATTATGAGGCGGGCCGGATCTGTGACTACATTCAGGCGCGTTGGGGCGCCGACACGCTGGCCGCCATGGTGCGCCTGTATGCGCAGCCCATTGGCACTCCCGCGGTCATCCAACAGGCGCTCGGAGTGGATGCCGCGCAGTTCGACACCGAGTTTCAAGCCTGGCTCTACCAGGAAGTGGGCGGCATCGTGCCCGCGCTCGATGCCTGGCGCGAGCAGATGCAGCAGCTCGCGCATCTGGTCGCGGCCCATCAGTACGATGAGGCCCTCGGCGTGGGGGAGGCCGCAAGGCGTCTGTACCCGCGTTACGTCGAGGAGCAGAGCGCCTATTCCTTCCTGGCGCAGATCTACGCGGCACGCTCGCAGAGCGCTGCAGCCATGCTCGTGCTGCGCGACTATCAGAAATTCGGCGGTGAGGATCCAAAGCTGCTCAAGCAGCTCGCCACGCTCGAGGAGCAGAGCGGTCAGCCGGAGGCCGCCGCCGCGACGCTGGACGCGATCAACGAGATCTATCCGGTCAACGATGAGGATCTGCACGCGCGCCTGGGGCAGTTGTGGCTCGCGCAGCACAACACTGCGGGCGCCATACGCGAATATTCGGCGGTGGTCGCGTCGCATCCTCTGGACCAGGCCGGAGCCCTGTATCACCTGGCGGCGGCGCACTACGCCGCCCACGATTCCAAGCTCGCCGAGCAGAACGTGCTCAAGGCGCTCGAGGCGGCACCCGGCTATCGGCCCGCGCAGCAATTGTTGCTGCAGATCGAGGACAGCGTTTCCCCGAATAAGCGCAGTGAATGAGGAAATTCAACGATGAGCACTACGGCGGCTGATATGACTCTGGACTCGGATGAGCTGCGAGCGCAGATCGCGCGCTTTCAGACGGTACGCGATGCGATCCTCGCGCAGGTGCATGCGGTGATCGTCGGGCAGGAGGAGGTGCTCGAGCAGATTCTGATCGCTCTGTTCGTCGGCGGCCATTGCCTGATCACCGGCTTGCCCGGTACCGCCAAGACACTCATGGTGCGCACCATCGCCCAGACGCTCGGTCTGGTGTTCAAGCGAATTCAGTTCACGCCCGACCTCATGCCGTCCGACATCACGGGCACTGACATCATCGAGGAGGATCAGACCACGGGCGGACGGCGCTGGACATTCGTGCCCGGACCCATCTTCGGCAACATCCTGCTGGCCGATGAGATCAACCGTACGCCGCCCAAGACCCAGTCGGCGCTGCTCGAGGCGATGCAGGAACACTCCTGCACGGTGCGCGGCAATCAGCACGCGCTGCCGGCGCCGTTCCTCGTGCTGGCGACGCAAAATCCGATCGAGCTCGAGGGCACGTACCCGTTGCCCGAGGCGCAACTGGACCGCTTTCTGTTCAACGCGGTGCTGGACTACCTCAGTGCCGAGGACGAACTGAAGGTCGTGGATCAAACCACGGCCAATCGCGTGGTGCGGACCGAGGCCGTCACCGGCCCGGAGGAGATCCTGGAGTTCCAGGCGCTGGTGCGCCGCGTGCCGATGGCGGCCTCGATCGGTGCCTATGTCGTGGACCTGGTGCGCGCCACGCGCCCGAGCAGCTCCACGGCGCCCGACTTCGTCAAGAAGTACGTCAATTTTGGCGCCAGCGTGCGCGCCGCGCAGTTCATCGTGCTCGGAGCCAAAGTGCGCGCGCTCGCGCATCACCGCTATCACGTGGCCTACGAGGACGTGCTCGCACTGATGGCGCCGGCGCTACGCCATCGCCTGCTGCTGAACTTTCACGCCGAGTCCGAGCGCATCGACACGGATGAAATCATCCGCCGGCTGCTGGCCCATCTGCCGCCGCCCAAAGGCACGCGCTGACGGTGCGCGAATGACGCAGCGTTTCCTCGATCCCGACGTTCTCACCAGTCTGTCTGGTCTCGAGCTGATTGCCCGCACTGTCGTGAACGGCTTTGTCGCGGGCCTGCATCGTTCGCCCGAATTCGGCTTCAGCCAGGAGTTTGCCGAGTACCGCGCCTACAGCCCTGGGGATGATCTGCGGCATGTCGACTGGAACGTGTACGCTCGCACGGAGCGCGCTTACATCAAGCGCTACCGCGGCGAGACCAACATGCAGCTCACCGTGCTGCTGGATGCCAGCGGCTCGATGCGCTTCCAGTCGCACGCGACCAGCAAGATGGACTACGCGCGCTACGCCGCCGCCTCGCTGTTCTATCTGGCCCTCCACAGCCAGCACGATGCCGCCGGCATGATCGTTTTCGATGACGAGGTGCGCAGCTATGTCAGGCCTTCGACGCGCACCGGACAGTTCGCGCGGCTGCTCGCAGCGCTGGAAGTCGCGGAGCCCGGCGCGCGCACCGATTTCTCCAAGCCGGCGCTGCATTTTCAGGAGTTTCTGCGCCGTCGCGGCCTGGCGGTCTTGCTCTCGGATTTCTACGAATCGCCCGAGGTGCTCATGCGCGCGATCGAGCCGCTGCGCTTCACCGGCAACGAGGTCGTGCTGCTGCACGTGCTGGACCCGCAGGAAGTGCGGCCGGATCTGCGCGAACCGTCGATCCTGATCGATCTTGAAACGCAGCAGCAGATGGAAGTGACGCCGGACTATGTCAAATCCGAATATCGCGACAAGATGGCTGCGCACATCGCCGCATTGCGCGAACGCTGCCGCGCCGCCGATGTGGATTATTTCCTGCTGGAAACCGACCGGCCGCTCGACGCGATGCTGCGCCAGTACCTGAGCATCCGCCACGAGCGCAAGTGAGCCGAGGCTAGACATGGGTATGCTCGCCCCCTGGTTTCTGTTCGGTCTGGCCGCGCTGAGTGTGCCGCTGTACCTGCATCTGCTGCGCCGTCACGCCTCCACGCCGCGCCCGTTCAGCTCGTTGCGGTTCTTCGAGCCGCGAACGCAGAGCTCCGTGCGCCACCGCCGCCTGCGCTATCTGCTGCTGCTGGCACTGCGTCTGGCCCTGCTGCTGCTGCTGGTGCTGGCGTTTGCCAATCCGTTCATCAACCGCCCCATCGCGGCGGCGCCTGCCTCGCGACTGGTGCTGCTGATCATCGATCGCTCCTTCAGCATGCGTGCGGGCTCGCGGCTCGAGGATGCGAAGCGCGAGGCCCTGGCGGTGCTGGCCCGACGCCGCGCCGCCGACCGCGTGCAGGTCATGACTCTGGGTTCACAACTGCAGGTGCTGACCGCGCCGACGGTGGACGCGGCGACGGTGCGCGCGGCCGTGAGCGGCATCGAGGCCGATGATTCGCGCGGCGACCTCAGCGAGCTTGTGAGCGCGGCGCGGCAGGCCAGCGACAACAGCCACTCGGCGATCGAACTGCACCTGTTCAGCGATATGCAGCGATCGAACCTGCCATCGAATTTCAGCGAGGTGATCCTGCCCGATGCGCTCAGCGTCGTGCTCCATCCGGTGGCGCAGGACGATACGCCCAACTGGACGGTGGTCAGTGTCACGGCGCCGCCGCAGATCTGGGGCAGCGGCCCGGAGGTCAAAGGCGGCGCGGTGCAGGCCGTGGTCGCAGGATTTGCCACGCCCGCCGCGGATCGGCTGGTCTCGCTCTACGTCAATGGCAAGAGCGTCGCGTCCCAGAGCGTGCACGTGCCGGCCAATGGCCGCGTGTCGGTCCAGTTCCCGAGTCTGGTGGTGCCGCACGGGTTCAGTCGCTGCGAGATCAGGATCGATTCGGCCGACGAGCTGCCGCAGGATGATGTCTATCGGTTTGCCGTGGAGCGTTCGGATCCCCAGCAGGTGCTGTTCATCCATGCCGAGACGGACAACCGCTCGCCGCTGTACTTTTCCAACGCGCTCGGCGCAGCGGATGCCACGGCCTTCGGGGCGCAATCGCTTGCCATCGGGGCCGCCGCCCGGCTGTCCTTGACTCCCTACGCTTTCGTGGTCCTGTCCAATGTGGCCACGCTGCCGGCGACATTGCAGAGCGAGCTGCAGCGCTATGTGCGCGCGGGCGGCAGCGTCCTCGTGGCTCTGGGCACCGGGGGCGCGGGCCACGAGCGCGTACCCCTGTTCGACAGTGCGATCCAGGAGGTTCGCGACTACTCGAGCGGGTCCGCGGGCGCTCACGAGCGCTTCCTGACGGTCGGGGAGACCGACGCCTCGCAGAACTGGATGGGCAACGCGGCGTCGTGGTCCGGTGTGAAGTTCTATTACGCGCTGCGAGTCGATGAGAGCCAGGCGCAGGTGCTCGCGCGCCTGACCGATCACACGGCGCTGCTGCTGGAACGCAAGCTTGGCGAGGGCCGGGTGTTATTGCTCACCTCGGGCCTGGATGGACTGACGAATGACCTGCCATTGCATCCCGCCTTCGTGGCTTTCATCTCGCAGGCGGCCCACCACCTCTCTGCGCTGCAGCAAGGTACCGGCGCACGCGTTGTGGATTCCTTTCTGGAACTGCACGCGGCCCAGGAGAGCGGGACCGCCGAGAGTACGCGGGTCGAGGTGATCGACCCGGAGGGCCGCCGTCCGCTGTCGCTGGCCGAGGCGCAAAGTACGCCCACGCTGCGCCTGAGCCAGGCGGGCTTCTATCAGCTGCGGCGCGGCAACGGCCGCCAGGAGCTCATTGGCGTGAACGCCGATCCGCGCGAATCGGATCTGACGCGGATCCCGGAGGAGACCCTGGCTCTGATACGCCGAAATCCGCTGCCGCCCAGCGCCGCGGTGCCTAGCGCGGACAGTACGGGACAGCAGCCATATGCGCTGTGGTGGTTCATAATGCTCGCAGCTTTACTGGCAGCTCTGGCGCAGGCCTGGCTGGGCGATCGGATGCTGCGCACGACGACGAGCGAACCCGGGTTGAATCGCGAGGCAGGATGAGTGCTCGAGAAGACCTGAACGCGTATCTGAGTCAGGTGCACCGGCGTCTGCGGCTCGGCGCGCTCTGGCGAGGCGGCGCCATCGTGGCGGTGTTCGCGCTGGCGGCCACCGTGGTGCTGGTGCTGATCGTTCGCGCGCTGCTGTTCTCATCCGGCAGCATCAATGCCGCGCGGTTCACACTGCTGTGCGTGCTCGCCCTGGCGGTCGGCTTCAGCATTGGCATTCCGCTCTGGCGCCTCACACGGCGGCGCGCGGCTTTGACCGCCGAGCAGCGCTTTCCGCAGTTCCAGCAGCGTCTGCTGACCTTCACCGAGCGCACCGCAGCCGATCCGTTCCTCGAGCTGCTGGCCGCCGACACGCTCCAGGTGGCGCGCGGTGCCGAACCCGTCGCGATTGCCACCAACGCCAAACTGCTGGCCTGGCTCGGTGTCGGCCTGGGTGCTGCGGGCATACTGATCTGGCTCATCGCCGCCGCTCCGGGCTTCCTGGGCTACGGTTCGCATCTGCTGTGGACGCACGTGCCGCGTGGACCCGCGCCGCGCTATGAGATTGAAGTGAACCCCGGCGACGCCACGATCCGCCGTCATTCCGACCAGCTCGTGAGCGCGCGGCCCGATGGCATCCGCGAGCGACAGTATTTCCTCTACGCGCGCTATCAGAGCAGCGCCAAGTGGGAGCGCGTGCCGATGCAGCCCGGTGCCGATGCGGGCTATCAGTTCGTCCTCACGGCCGTGCCTGAGAACGTCGAATACTATGTCGAGGCCGGGTCGCGCCGTTCCCGGCATTACACGATTCACACGGTGGATCCGCCCAATATCAGGCAGATCCGGGTCACCTACCATTTTCCGGATTGGACCGGAATGAAGGATCGGGTCGAGGAGCAAGGCGGGGATCTGCGCGCTCTGGCGGACACGCAGGCGGATCTGGAGATCACGACCGACCGGCCGATGCCGCAGGGACTGCTGGTGCTGGACAATGGCCAGAAGATCGCGCTCTCGGGCGGCGCCAATAATCACTATCAGGGATCAATTCATCTGGCGCAGGATGGCGCCTATCATGTGGCCTACGTCGATCAGGCCCAGACCGTGCGTCTCTCGGAGGATTACTTCATCGAGGCGCGCAAGCCCGGACCGCCCACCGTCGGCATCGTCCGGCCCGGCGGCGACTATCGCGCGAGCCCGATCGAGGAGGTCACGGTCGCGGTTCATGCGAGCGATGAGTTCGGGCTCCAGCACCTCGAATTGCATTATTCGGTCAATGGTGCGCCGGAACGCACGCTGTCGCTGCTGCATCAGCCCGGCGCCAAGCAGGCAACGGGTGCGAGCGTGCTGGCGCTGGAGGATTACAAGCTCGTGCCGGGCGATGTCATTGGCCTGTACGCGGTCGCCAGGAACGCGCGCTTCGAGGCGCATACCGACATGGCTTTCATCCAGCTCGAGCCCTTCTCCAGAGAGTTCTCGCAGTCCCAGACCGCGGGCGGCGGCGGTGGTGGTGGCGGAGGGGGCAACGAATCGAGCGAGATCTCCCAGCGTGAGAAAGAAATCATCGCCGCCACGTTCAAGCAGCTCAATGATCACACCGCGAGTGCGGATCAGGGCGCGCAGAGCGCTAAATTTCTATCCGAAGTTCAAACCACCCTGCGCAACCAGTCCCTGGCGCTGGCCGGCCGGTTGCGATCGCGCGAGCTGACCGAGCAGAACAGCGCATTCAGCCACTTTCAGGAGGAGATGAGCGCCGCGGCCGCGGCCATGAGCCCCTCGTCGCAGCAGTTGCAGCAGCAGAAGTGGCAGAGTGCGATTCCCGAGGAGCAAAAGGCCCTGCAGCACCTGCTGCGGGCGGAAGCCACGTTCCGCGAAATCGAGATCGCCTTTGGAGGCGGCGGGGGCGGTGGCGGCGGTGCGGGCCGCGATCTGGCCAGTCTGTTTGACCTGGAGCTCGATACCCAGAAGAACCAATATGAGACGCCGCAGCGCGCTTCCTCTGCCGATCAGCGTGCGCGGGACATCGATGAGGCACTCAAGAAGCTCGACGAGCTGGCGCGCCGGCAGGAAGAGCTCGCGCAGCGAGAGCGCGAGGACAGCGCCGCGGCCGCCGAGCAGCGCTGGCAGCAGGAGTTATTGCAGCGCGAAGCACAGCAATTGCAGCAACAGTTGGAACAGCTCGCGCAAGGCTCCGGGCAATCCGCATCGAGCGCACAGGGCGGAAGACCCGCCGCCGGGCAGTCCCCGGACGCCCGTGCGCGCTCGATGCAGCAGGCGTCCGAGCGGGCGCTCGAGCAATTGCGCCAGGCGCAGCAGGACATGGCTCGCGCCGCATCGAGCGGGCGCAGCGCCGCGGACACGCGGCTCGCGGCCGAGCGTCTGCGCGAGGCCAGCAACGCGCTCGGTGGACTGCAATCGCAGGAGGCTTCACGGCGCATGGAATCGATTGCGCATGACGCGCAACGCCTGGCCAGCGCCGAGGCCGATCAGCGCGAGCGCATCAAGCGTATTGAACAAGGTGGCGCGGGCTCATCGCGGGCGCCTCGGGACGTCGAGCGCCTGCTCGACGATCGGCAGCACATGGCCGACGATCTGGCCAGCCTCGAACAAAACATGCGCAATGCGGCGCGCGAGCTGGACTCCGCTCAGCGCGCCGCGGCCGAAAAATTACGCAGTGCGCTCAAGGACGTCGATGACTCGGACCTCGAGTCGCTGATCCAGCGCACGGCCGACTGGCTGCGCACCGGCATCAGTCCAAACTCTCGTGATGCCGAATCTCAGATCGCCTCCGGCCTGCAGCGTCTGAACGAGCAGGCGCAGCAG
>JBELAR010000080.1:0-10565 GCA_049508555.1 Steroidobacteraceae bacterium | reverse complement strand
ACAAGCAGATCGTGATCGCGGTCGGGGAGGGCGCAAAAGCCTCGCTCAGCGCGTTCGATCATTTGATTCGCTCGCCGGTGTCCGCGGCTGCATAGTCTGCGGCCGATTGCGCGCTCTCCCGATGGGCGGCGGTTGATTCGCGGCATAATGCGCGACTCGCAAGACACGCCGTGGTCGGAGGAGGAGGAATGAAGCGCATTCTCGTCGGCATCAAGCGGGTCGTGGATTACAGCGTCCGCGTCCGCGTAAGGCAGGACGGCACGGGTATCGTGACCGACGGGGTGAAGATGAGCACGAACCCCTTCGATGAAATCGCCCTGGAGGAGGCCTTGCGCATCAAGGAGCGCGGCGCGGCCGATGAAGTGGTCGCCGTGGGCGTCGGCCCGATCGAGTGCCAGCAGCAGCTGCGCAGTGCGCTCGCCATGGGTGCGGACCGCGCCGTCCACGTACAGGCCGATGGCGTCGTTGAACCGGGCGTCGTGGCCCGGGTGTTCCTGAAGCTCATCGAGACTGAGCAACCCTTCGCCGTGATCCTGGGCAAGCAGGCGATTGATGATGACAACGGGCAAACGGGGCAGATCCTCGCGGCGCTGTGGGATCGGCCACAGGCCACCTTCGCATCGAAAATCGTGCTGGATGGCTCCAAGGCCGTGGTGGCGCGCGAAGTGGATGCGGGACTGGAGACACTGGAAGTCGATCTACCGGCCGTGTTCACCACGGATCTGCGATTGAACGAGCCCCGTTACGTCAAACTGCCCGACATCGTGAAGGCGAAGAAGAAGCCGCTCGCCGTGCTCGATCTGCAGCAGATGGGGCTAGACGGTACGCCCCGGCTGCGCGCGTTGCGCTTCGAGCCGCCAGCGCAGCGGAGCAAGGGTATCCGCGTCAAGGACGTCGCGGAGCTGGTCGCAGTCCTCAAGGCGAAGGGCCTGTTTCAGTGAACAGGATTCTCATCGTCGCCGAACACGACGGCGGCAGACTCAACCCGAGCACCGCCAAGTGCGTGAGCTGTGCGCAGGCCATCCCCGAGGCGGAAATCACCATCGCGGTGTGTGCGGTCGACGCCGCTGTCGTCGCGGCGCAGGCCGCCGCGCTGCAGGGCGTGCGGCGCGTCGTCAAGCTCGATAATCCCGCCAATGCCCAGGCGCTCGCAGCCGTGCTGGCGCCGCAATTGGCAGCCCTGGCCGCCGGGTACTCGCACGTGCTGGCTCCCTCGAGCACCTTCGGCAAGGACCTGCTGCCGCGAATTGCGGGGTTGCTCGATATTCCCCAGATCAGCGATATCATGGCGGTCGAGTCGGCGACGCGATTTCGCCGGCCGATCTACGCCGGCAACGCGATCCTGACGGTGGAGATCGCCGCCGGTACGCAGGTGGCCGGCACGGTGCGCGTGGCCTCGTTTGCTGCGGCTCCCACGGGCGGCGACGCCAGTGTGGAGGCAGGCGTCGTGAACGTGCCGTTGCCCGTCCACACGCGCTTCGTCTCGGTGTCCAAGGCCGCCGGCGGACGGCAGGATCTGCAGAGTGCGACGCGCGTGATCTCCGGCGGCCGGGCGCTCGGCAGCGCCGAGAATTTCGCCAAACTGTATACGCTGGCGGAAAAGATCGGCGCCGCGGTCGGCGCCTCGAGGGCGGCCGTTGATGCCGGCTATGCGCCGAATGAACTGCAGGTGGGACAGACGGGGAAGATCATCGCTCCCGAGGTCTATTTCGCCATCGGCATCTCCGGCGCCATCCAGCATCTGACCGGAATCAAGGACGCGCGCACGATCGTGGCCATCAACAAGGATTCGGAAGCGCCTATCTTCGAGGTGGCCGACATCGGGTTGGTCGGTGATCTGTTTCAAATCCTGCCGGAGCTGGAAAAACTGCTGGTCGCGAGGAGCTGAGTCGATGAGCGAGAATGATCCGCACGACGCAGCGGACCTGCGCTCGCGCCGGGCCGCATTGATCGGACTGATCTTCGTCCTGGTGCTGGTCGTGGGCGGACTGCTGCTCACGCACGTACTGCGCGGAATGTCGGACATTCAGGACTGTGCCATGTCCGGCCGCACCAACTGCGCTCCCATTGATTCGACCTCGTCGCGCAACCCATGACACAGCCCGTGCCCGTGGGGCGTTCGCCATGAAACGACTGCAATTGGGCCGGGCCGGGCCCGTGGTGTCTTCGATCGGACTGGGCTGCATGGGCATGTCGGGGATGTACGGGGCTGCGGCGCGCGAGGAGAGTCTGGCCACGCTGCGCGCCGCCATGGATGCCGGGATGGACTTGCTGGACACAGGCGATTTCTACGGCATGGGACACAACGAGCTGCTGATCGGCGAATCGCTCAAGGGCCGAGACCGCGGTCGCTTCACGTTGAGCGTCAAATTCGGTGCGCTGCGCGATGCGGCCGGAGGCTGGATGGGGTTCGACGGCCGGCCCGCTGCGGTCAAGACATTTTTGGCCTATTCGCTGCGGCGTCTGGGTACCGACTATATCGATATATATAGGCCGGCGCGTCTGGACCCGAATGTGCCCATCGAGGACACCGTCGGGGCGATCGCGGATTCGGTGCGGGCCGGCTATGTGCGCTACGTCGGCCTATCGGAGGTCGGGGCGGACACGATCCGGCGCGCGGCCGCGGTGCATCCGATTTGCGATGTGCAACTGGAATATTCATTGATCTCGCGCGCAATCGAGCAGCGGATCTTGCCCGCCTGCCGCGAACTCGGCATAGCCGTGACTGCGTACGGGGTATTGTCCCGCGGTCTGCTCAGCGGGCACTGGACGGCGGCCACGCCGGCCGCGGGCGATATGCGCGCGCATCTGCCGCGTTTTCAGTCCGGCAATCTGCAGCACAATTTGGCCTTGGTGGAGGCCTTGAAGGCCGTGGCATCAGCGCGCTCAGTCAGCGTCGCACAGCTCGCCATCGCCTGGGTTGCCGCGCGGGGAGCCGACATCGTGCCCGTGCTCGGCGTGCGCCGGCGAGATCAGCTCGCTGAATCGCTGGCGGCCGCGCAGTTGATACTGAGCGCTCAGGACCTGTCGGCCATCGAGCGTGCCGTACCCGTGGGTGCCGCGGCTGGAGAACGCTACGCGGCCGCCCAGATGGCGCACCTCGATAGCGAGCGCGGCCAGCAAGCCGGTCCCACCCCGTGAGCCCAAGCCGGTCACGGCCTCAAGCCGGTCGCAAGGGATTCGCCGCTGCCCGCCTTCAGGGCGCGACGCGTCTGTCAGCGTGGGATGGCTTGGTTGGACGCGGCTCGAGGTGCCCGGTCTCCTTCGGCAGATACGGCAGCAGACGGCTGGTTTCCGCCTTGACCACCGCATAACACTCGCAGCTCAGCTCCTCGAGCTGCGGCCGGTCTATCACGGTGATCTGCCCGCGAGCATAGCGGATCACGCCAAGCTTCTGCAGTTTGCCGGCCGCCTCGGTGACCCCCTCGCGGCGCACCCCGAGCATGTTGGCGATGAGTTCCTGGGTCATGGTCAAACGGTTACTGGGTAGCCGGTCCAGCGACAGCAGTAACCAGCGGCACAATTGCTGGTCGACCGAATGATGCCGGTTGCAGACCGCCGTCTGCGCCATTTGCGTCATCAGGGACTGCGTGTAGCGCAGCATCAATGCCAGCAGCTCGCCATGGCGGTTGAACTCGTCCTTGAGCCGCTGCCCGGCCAGGCGAAATGCACTGCCGGCGCTTTGTACGATCGCCCGGCTCGGAGTGCTCTCGCCCCCCATGAACAGGGCGATACCCACGATGCCCTCGTTCCCGACCACGGAGATTTCCGCGGAGGCTCCGTTTTCCATGACATAGAGCAGCGAGACGATTGAATCGGTGGGGAAATAGACGTTCTTCATCGCGTCCCCGGATTCGTACAAGACCCTGCCCAGAGTCAGTGGCACGAGATCGAGGTGCGGGAACAGGCGCGCCTGTACATCGGGTGTGAGCGCCGCCAGTAGATGGTTCTGCAGGGGAGTTGTGGTTTCGGACATTGGGTTAACCCGGGGGCGCCTTGGGACGTCTGCGCGCCAGCGCTCATAACTTAGCTCAAATGATGGTGATTTTATGTACGTTTGCGTACAGAAGAGTCGATTTCCCTCTGGTACGTGCGCTGACGTACCGCCGCCGGATCTGCGGACGGCAAGAGTCGGCACCGCGGCGACCTGGGACAGAATGTCGCCTGGTCCAACGGCCAGTGCCGGCCGGCGGGGCCACGGCGGCGGCCGAATCAGGCTGGAAATTTCAGGCGCCCGCGATGCGGGCCTGAACCTGCGCGCCGCGCGCGGCGGCGGCGAACGCATCGGTGATGATGCGATGGGCGGCACTCCAGCGTTGGCGGGCATCGAGCAGCACCAGCCAGACCCGGTGGCCCGATTGTTCGGCGACCGCGATCAAACAGTGCCCAGCCTGCGCCGTGTAGCCAGTCTTCAGTCCGACAACGCCTTCGAGTCGACCCAGTAGCTGATTGGTGTTCCTGAAGCTCAGTTCCCGGCCTTTGCCCGTTGAGATGCTGGCCTGCTCCTGCGACACGATCTGTGCAATGCGTGGATCCGCGTGGGCGGCGCGCGCCAGACGCAGCAGGTCGTTCACCGTCGAGTACTGGCCCTCGGCGTCGAAGCCGCAGGGATGCACGAAATGGGAATCATGCATGCCGAGCTGCTGCGCGCGGGCATTCATGCGCTGGGCAAACGCTTCCAGGCTCGGTGCGGCATGTTCCGCCAGCACCAGACAGGCGTCGTTCGCCGAGTGCATGAGCATGGCGGTCAACGCATCTGCGGCACGTACCGTATCGCCGGTATGAAAACCGACCCGGGGGTGCGTGATGTGTGCCGCGGTGTGGCTGACCGGCAGTACCGCGTCGGGTTGCCAGTTGGAGTCGAGCAGCACGAGGGCGGTCAGCAGTTTAGTCAGCGAGGCCGGCGCCCGATGCAGGTCGAGGTTGCGACCCCAGAGCAGGCCGCCGTCGACCACCGCTGCGTAGGCGACCGCGGCGGATGGGTAGGGATCGAGGCTGTTGGAGCGTGGGGAGGCCCAGAGGCTGCCGCAGGTGCCGAGCAGCAGACAGGCGATCAGGCTACGCCCCAGCCGACTCATGCTCCGGTGACCGGCACATCGCCGAGTCCAGCGCGGCGATCGCGGCGCTGTAACTTTCCCTGTCTTATCATGGACGCAGTGTAGTCTGGAGAGCGGGCCGGTGATAGAGACTGAATCACATTTGTGCCGGCGTGGGGCGGCCGTCACTCGCCCTGGCAGCCGCGCCAGGGCGGCGGCCGGTCTGCGGTTTGCATCTCACGCAGGACGTTTGCTCTAATCCGAGTTCGGACCATGGACGGCTGGGCCACCGCTGGCCTCAACAAATCGCATGGATGCCGCGACGCGAGGCACCACGGCACCGGGCCTGTTGCCCTGATCGCGCGTTCACGGGGAGAGAGCTGATGAAGTCACTGCGGGCCGTGTCGATCGGGGCGGCGCTCGCCCTGTCCGGGCCGATGGCGCTGGGGGCTGTCCCGGCTGCTGCCACTGCACCTGCCACGGCGACAGCCGCTGCCCCGGACCCGGTCGTGGGCAGCTGGATTCTGAATGTGGGCAAGTCGCAATTCGGCTCGCAACCGGTGCTGACCAATCAGGTGCGCACCTATACCGAGACCCCCGACGGTCTGGAAGTCATCGTCAAGGGCGAGAGCGCCGTCGGCGAATCGGATGTCTTCGAGTCCACCTTCAAATACGACGGCAAGGATTATCCGGCCACGGGCGCCCCTGAATTCGATACCATTGCGTTCCATCGCATCAGTCCGTTTGTGGTCCACGGTGTGCTCAAGCGAGCCGGGAAAATCGTCGGCCATATCACGCGCATCGAGTCCATGGATGGGTTGACGCTCACGGTGTCGGAGCGGGTCAGGGATCTCAAGGGCGAGCTATTGAACGAGGTGCTCGTCTACGACAAGCAGACCTAGACGATCCCCATCATGCCGATGAACCTTGCCGGTCCCGCCGCTGGTATTGCGCCGGAGCCCGAATTCAGCTTCGATGTCGGTGATGCTGCCGATTCCCTCGACCGCATGCGCGAGCTCAACGCCCGGTTCGGCGACATCTACCGGGTGTATTCACCGGGGCGGCGCCGCTACGTGTACGTCATCAATCACCCGGACGACGTCAAGCGGGTGCTGGTGTCCAATCACGGCAATTATCTCAAAGGCTTCGGACTCGACCGCGTCAGGATGCTGCTGGGCAACGGGATCGTCACCAGCGACGGAGAGCTATGGCGTACCCAGCGCTACATGATGCAGCCATTGTTTCACCGCCGCGTCATCACGCGCTTTGCCGAGGTCATCGATGGCGCCAATGACAGACTGATCGCCCGCTGGGAGCGGCATGCGGGCACGGGCGAACCTATCAACGTGACCGATGAGATGAGCGAGGTCACGCTCGATGTCATCCTGCGCGCCATCTTTGGCAGCGACATGGACGCGCTGCCGCAGCAGCTCGGGCCCAATCCCTTTGAGATCATCACTCAGGACTCGGTCCGGGACTTGAGCTTCGCAGCCAGGTTCTATCAGCTGCGCAAACTGGTGCTCGAGATCATCCGGCGACGCCGGAGCGACGCTGCGGAGCACTTTGATTTCATCGGTATGCTGCTGGACGCACGCGACAAGACCAGCGGCGCGCCCATGGGAGAGCGGGAGCTGGTCGATGAGGTGATGACGCTGATCATAGCCGGACATGAAACCGCGGCGAGCGGCTTGAACTCGGCGTGGTACCTGCTCTCGCAGCATCCGGAGGTGGAGGCGCGGCTGCACGAGGAGGTCGATGCCCTGACCGACGAGCCGGTGCCGAGTCTGCAGGCGAGCGAGTCGCTGCGCTACACGCGCAGCATCGTTGATGAGGCGCTGCGGCTGTATCCACCGGTCTGGGTGATCTCGCGCCAGAGCATCAAGCCGGACGTGCTCGCGGGTTGCACGATTCCGGCTGGGGCTGAAGTACTCTTGAGCCCCTATCTCGTGCACCGGCACCCGAAGTTCTGGAGCGAACCGGAGGCGTTCCAGCCCGGACGCGTCGAGATGTCCGGTGCTGCCGGGGGCGCGCAATTCGTGCGCATTCCTTTTGGCGCCGGTGCCCGTCACTGCATTGGAGAGACCATGGCTTTGTACGAGATGAGCATGCATCTGTATCGAGTCGGCCGCCGGTTCCGACTGATCTGCGCAGCCGGTCAGCGCATGGAGCTGGAGGCATTGATCAATCTTCGCACCAGGGAGCCGATCTGGATGCGGCTGGAGCGGCGTTGACCCCCCAGCCTGATCGTGTCACGACTGTGGAGCATGATCATCCCGGCCGATTTTCGCCCGCAGCCCTCAGGGCCAGCTCACGAGCAGATACATGCGCTGGTTGTAGGCCGGCTTGAGCAGGCGCAGCGTGACCGTTACGCTTTTCATCTGCAGGTTAAGCGAATACGGAAAAGTAGCGTTCAGCGCGTCGACCTGATAACGCTTGGCCACGTCCCGGTTGTTGGCACTCGGGTTGATCTCCCGGAAATAATGGCGCCCGATGACCCGATCGCGCGCCAGCGCGGTATGGCGGCATTGGGCGGCGTTGACGCGTAGCACTTTGCAGTCGTGATCCATCTCGATCACCCCGAACGGCAACGCATCGAGTCCCTGGTCGGACATGCAGATCAACTGCGCGGCGATGTCCGGCTCATCGAACGCAGGAAGCGGTGGCATGCGCCCATGCTGCGCCACATCGCCGGCCGGTACCGTACGGCAACGCGCATAAATCCGGCGCCGAGGCAAACGTCGCTTTCGTTGCGCTCGCCGTGCACAATATCCGCGCCGTTGCGGGGGGCCTGCGGCGCTCGGCGTACGGCTGCATGGTGGCAGTAACAACAATCACCCGACCTGCTAAGGAGATACCATGACGAAGCCGTTGCTGATTGCCGACGCCGTCGCGGCCGCAAAGGCCGCACCCTGAGCGGCGGTCCAAAACATGTTCACCGTCGATTCCTACCCCGTGGCCATCATGATGTGCATCGTGACGATGCTGTGCTGGGGCTCCTGGGCCAACACTCAGAAGCTGGCCAGCAAGCAATGGCGCTTCCAGCTCTACTACTGGGATTACGCGCTCGGCGTGTTTCTGTTCTCGCTCCTGCTCGCATTCACGCTCGGCAGCGACGGCGGGGCGGGACGCGGCTTCGTGGCGGACCTGAATCAGGCTGATGGCAGATGGTTGCGCTCAGCCTTTCTCGGGGGCGTCATTTTCAACCTCTCCAACATTCTGCTCGTCGCGGCCATCGACGTCGCGGGTATGGCAGTGGCGTTTCCCGTGGGCGTCGGTCTCGCGCTGGTCCTGGGCGTCATCACGACGTATGCCGCGAGACCGCAAGGCGACGTGCCGATGCTGGCCGCGGGCGTGGGGTGCGTCGTGATTGCGATTGTGCTTGACGCGCTCGCCTACAAGCGTCTGGCAACGGCGGGGCGCAAGACCCCGCTGCTGGGCATCATCCTCGCCGTGGTCGCGGGGGTGCTCATGGGCTGGTTTTATAGCTTTGTCGCGCAGACGATGGGCACTATCGACTCAGCCACGCATGCACTGGAAGCGGGCAAGTTGAGTCCCTACACGGCCATTGTGCTGTTCAGCACGGGGCTGCTCGCCTCGAACTTCCTCTGGAACAGCATCGTCATGGCAAGGCCCTTCAGCGGCGAGCCGGTGAGCTACCGCGACTACTTCACTCGAGGCAACGCGCGTCTGCACGGCATCGGGATACTCGGCGGCGTGATCTGGAATATCGGCATGAGCTTCAGCATCATTGCCAGCACAGCGGCCGGACCGGCCCTGTCCTACGGCCTGGGTCAGGGCGCAACGATGATCGGCGCATTCTGGGGCGTGTTCATCTGGCAGGAGTTCAGGGGCGCGCCCGCGGGTACCGGACGCCTGCTCGCGGCGATGTTCCTGTTCTACCTGATCGGCCTTGGAATCCTGATTGCCTCGAGACTGTGAGCACGAGCGATATGGGCACCGCATCCATCGTCGTGGTCGGCAGTTCGAACACCGACATGATCATCCGGCTCAGCCGCATTCCGCGTCCGGGCGAGACTATTCTGGGCGGCAGGTTCCTGACGGCCGCGGGCGGTAAGGGCGCGAATCAGGCGGTGGGTGCGGCGCGTGCGGGCGGCAAGGTTGCCTTCATCGCCCGCGTCGGCAAGGACGTATTCGGGGATCAGGCCGTCGCCGGCCTGCGCCGCGATGGCATCGATGTGCGCAAGGTGTTCCGTGACGCCGCCGCGCCCTCCGGAGTAGCGCTCATCTTCGTCGCCGAGGATGGCGAGAACAGCATCGCAGTCGCCGGTGGTGCCAACGCGCGGCTTTCCAGCGCTGATGTGAGGCAAGCGGGCGCACTGATCCGCTCTGCCGCCGTGCTGCTGGCGCAACTGGAAACGCCCCTGGCGGCGGTCCGGACCGCCGCCGAGCTGGCAGTCCGGGCCGGCGTGCCGGTCATCCTCAATCCCGCACCGGCGCGAGCGCTGCCCGACTCATTACTCAGGCTGATCTCCATCATCACGCCCAATGAGACCGAGGCCGAGCTGCTGACGGGAATTGAAATCACGGATGAGGCCGCCGCCGCCAAGGCATCCCAAGCGCTGCTTTTGCGCGGTGCACGCGCCGTGATCCTCACCCTGGGTGCGCGCGGTGCGTTCCTGGCCGACGGCAAACGAGCGCAGCTCGTGCCCGGCTTCCGGATCAAGGCCCGGGACACCACCGCCGCGGGCGACATCTTCAACGGTGCGCTCGCGGTCGCGTTGGCGGAAGGGCAGGAATTGCCCGACGCTGTTCGCTTTGCCAATGCCGCGGCGGCGCTATCCGTGGCCCGGCTCGGTGCGCAGCCCTCCGCACCGACTCGACTGGAGATCGAGCGTCTTCTGCAGCGCTGTGAGTGATCCCTGCGAGCAGTGGCGGGGGCCTCCTGCAGCCTTTCTTTGTACGCCAGCGCACAGCCGCGACGGGCGATCCGGCGCACTGTTCATCGCGGACGCTCCTGATCCGGGCGAGGAATTCAGCGCGTGACATATTGTGTAGGCGTCCTTCTGAACGACGGTATCGTGCTCGCCTGCGATTCCCGTACGCACGCCGGCGTGGATAACTTCGCGACCTTCTGCAAGATGACCGTGTTCGAGCGCCCGGGAGATCGCGTGATCGTCCTGTTGAGTTCGGGGAACCTCGCCGGCACGCAGGCGGTCATTAGCGTTTTGAAGCAACGCGGCGATGCAGCGGATCAGGCTGTCGCCAGCGTCTGGAACGCCCGCACCATGTTCGACGTCGCCGTGATTGTTTCCGATGCCGTGCGGGATATCGAGCGCCGCGACGGCAAGCATCTGGCGGGCAGCTCCAGTCCATTCAACGCCTCGTTCATCATCGGTGGCCAGATCAACGGGGAACCACTGCGATTATTTCGTACATTCGCGGAAGGGAATTTCATCGAGGCGGGAACCGATACGCCCTATTTTCAGACTGGTGAGGCGAAGTACGGCAGGCCCATCATCGATCCTGTCATCACGCCCGCGATAAATCTAGGCGATGCGATGAAATGCG
>JBELAR010000008.1:0-34885 GCA_049508555.1 Steroidobacteraceae bacterium | reverse complement strand
GAAGGGCTCGCTGAGGGTGAGATTCCGGCGCTGCTGCAGGACCACCCGGTCACGAGCGAGCGCATCGCCACCGCGCGCGCGCGCGCGGCGCTCCTGGCCCGATCCGCGCCGCAGCCCGAATCGGCCAGCTACGCCTTCATCAAAGAGCGGGTGCGCGTGCTGGTCACGCCGCCGGAGGCGCGACCGGCGCAGTATTACGCCGCGCTGCGCGACAACCGTCCCCTGACGCCCGCCGAGCGCTACGGCGAGGCGCTGCTGCAGATGCAGAACGGCGAGGCGGCGAGCGCGGTTCGCACCTTCAGCGAGCTGCAAGCCAAGTATCCGCAGCTCACGATGCTCTATTCGGCGCTGGGCCAGGCGCTCGACGCCTCCGGTCAGCCCGATGCGGCCCTGGCACTGTTCGAACGCTCCAATCGGCTCTTTCCCCGCAACGTGCCGCTGACCGTGCGCTACGCCGAGACGCTCATGCAGATGAATCGAGCGGCCAAGGCGCATGAGCTGTTGCTCGATCTGTTCAACAACGTCGAACCCTCTCCGCCGCAGATCCGCCTGACTGCGTTGGCCGCCAGCGCCGCAGGGGACCCCGGCGACGCCTACTATTACATGGCTCAGTACGATCTCGCGGGCGGCAATCTGCCCCTCGCCAATCAGCAGCTCGAGCTCGCGTTGGCCGCGCCGAATCTGACCTCGATCCAGCGCGCGCGCTTTCGTGCGCAGCTCGATGAAGTGCGCGGTTGGTTGCGCGAGCAGCAGCAGTCACGGCGCGGGATATCCAGCGGCCGGTAGACTGCTACACTGCGCCGCATGCTGATTGGAAAATCGCCGGCACGGGGCCGACCGTGGCACATACTCGCCTGCCTGCTGGCGCTCAGCGTGACACTGAGCGGCTGCGCCGCGTTGCCGAAGGGTGAGAAGCCCGATCCACGCGATCGCTTCGAGCGTTTGAATCGCAGCATCTACACCTTCAACATGAAGGTCGATCATGCGCTGCTGCGCCCGGTGGCGCGCGGTTACGTGAAGGTCACGCCGCAGCCGGTACGCACCAGCGTGCATAACTTCGTCGATAACCTGCTCTATACGCGCACGATCATCAACGATTTCCTGCAGGGCAAATTTCACGATGGCAGCAGCGACACGCTGCGCTTCGTGGCCAATTCAATCTTCGGCCTCGGCGGCCTGTTTGATCCGGCATCGCGCGCGGGCCTGGACCGGCACCGGACCGACTTCGGTCAGACTCTGGGCATCTGGGGCGTGCACAGCGGCCCCTACCTGGTGCTGCCGCTCCTCGGACCCTCCACCGTGCGCGACGCGGTGGGTCTGCTGCCCGATGAATACATGACAGCGCCCGTCTACATCAGGCCCGCCTGGGTACCGTGGGCGCTCACCGCAATTGAGCTCGTCGATGTGCGCGCCGGCTTGCTCGATCAGGACAAGCTGCTCGACAGCAGCTACGACCCCTACGTGCTCGTGCGCAGTGTCTGGCTGCAGCGGCGCGACTACCTGGTCCACGGCGATGCCGCAGCGTCGCCCGAGGAGCAATTTCCCGATACGGGCGACGATGCTGGCGGCACACCGCCGCCGCATTAGCTGAGCGCGGCGGTCGCGAGGCGACACGCAGTGGCCGCTCCGGGCACTCCAGCCACGAATCCGGTGCTGATCCTCGAGGCGCTGTGCAAGCGCTATCGCCCCGAGGGTGCGCCGCTGCTCGAGGGCCTGAACCTCGTGCTGCGCCAGGGTGAATTCATCGCCATCATGGGCGAATCCGGAGCCGGCAAGTCGACGCTGCTCAATATCATCGCCGGTCTGGATCGGCCCGACAGCGGCCGCGTGCTGCTCGAGGGCGTTGATCTGTGCTCGCTCGATGACGATGCAATCACGCGTCTGCGGCGCGCGCGCATCGGGTTCGTCTTTCAGGCCTTCCATATCCTGCCGTACCTCACGGTGCTGCAGAATGTGACGCTGCCGCTCGATTTGCTCGGCGTGCCCCGCGCGCAGCGCGAACCCCGAGCGCTGCAGTGGCTCGAACGCTGCGCGATCGGTGCGCTGGCGCATGCCTATCCGCGTGAACTCTCGGGCGGGGAACTGCAGCGCATCGCCGTAGCGCGCGCGTTGGTGCATGAGCCGGCGCTGGTACTGGCCGATGAGCCGACCGGGAATCTGGATGCGGGCACGGCCGGACAGATCCTGCGCCTGCTGCGCGAGCAATTGCACGCCACCTCGGCCAGCGCGATCCTGATCACGCATTCTCCAGCCGCCGCGCAGACGGCCGATCGTATCGTCAGGCTCCAGGACGGGCGACTGGAGGTTCCGTCCGCATGAACGCGCATCGCGGCGCCTGGGTCGCCTGGCGCGTGCTCAGCCTGGCCCAGCTGCGCGAGGAGCCTCTGCGCGTATGCACCACGATCCTGGCGATCGGCCTGGGGGTTGCTCTGGGCGCAGCCGTCTATCTGATCAACACCGCGGCCGTGACGCAGTTCGATCAGGCCACGCGCCGTCTGCTCGGCACTGCGGACCTGGTCGTCCGAGGGCCAGCCACGGGCTTTGACGAGAGCCTCTTCGTCACCCTCGCCGCCGACGCGGCGGTGAGCGTCGCAAGCCCGGTCCTCGAGCTCGATCTGGCGCTCTCGCGAGCCGATACGCCGGCGCTGAAGATCCTGGGGCTCGACCCCTTCCGCGCCGCCATGCTGCAGCCCGAGCTGATCGGGGCGCTCGGCGAGGACACCACGGCACTGTTCGCACACGATGCCATCGTGCTGAGCCGGCCGGCCGCGGACGCTCTCGGGCTGCATCGCCTGGACGCGCTGCCGGTCGTGGTCGGCGGGGCTGTGAAATCACTGCGCGTCATCGGCATCCTGCCCGCAGAGGCCTATCCCGATCCGATCGGCGTCATGGACATCGCCGCCGCGCAATGGACGCTGGAGCGCCTGGGCCGGCTCAATCGCGTGGATCTGCGCCTGCGCCCGGGATTTGAGCCCGAGAGCGTGCGCGCGCGGCTGGGCGGAACGCTGCCCGCCGGCGTATTCGCGCTCTCCGCGCAGGTCGAGCGTGGCCGGGGCGCGACCGTCACGCGCGCTTATCGCGTGAACCTCGATATGCTTGCCCTCGTGGCGCTGCTTACGGGCGCCTTTCTGGTGTTTTCCACGCAGTGGCTCTCGGTGCTGCGGCGGCGTGCGGCGCTCGGTGTGCTGCGCGCACTCGGTGTCACGCGCGCGCAGTTGCGTCTGGCGCTGTTGGCCGAGACTGCCATGACGGGAGTGCTGGGCTCGATACTGGGCGTCCTACTGGGGGCACTCGCCGCCGCGCTCACGCTGCACTACCTCGGCGCCGATCTGGGCAACCGTCAATTCGCGCTGCTGGGGGCAGCCTTCAGGCTCCACCCAGCGCCGCTGCTGGGGTTTGTCCTGATCGGCACGGCCGCCGCCTGTGCCGGGGGCGTACTGCCGGCCATACAGGCCGCCCGGCGGCCGCCCGCTCTGGCGCTCAAGGCCGGAGATGCGGAGCAGGATTTGAGCCGGCTGCCCAGCACGGCGGCGGGACTGGCGCTGAGCGCTGCGGGTGCCCTGCTCGCCTGGCTGCCGCCCATCGTCGGCCTGCCGGTGGCCGGATACCTCTCCATCGCCGCACTGCTGTTCGGCTCCGTGCTGCTGGTCCCGGCCGCGACGCGGCGCTGCCTCCGCGCCGTGCCGGCTACGGGGCGTCTGGTGCTCGACACAGCCTTTGCGCAATTGCGCGGCAGCCTCGGCTCCACCACGGTGAGTCTGTGCTCGATCATCGTGAGCTTCAGCCTCATGGTGGCGATGGCCATCATGGTTCATTCATTCCGCGATTCCTTCGAGCTCTGGCTCGGCAAGCTGCTGCCCGCTGATCTGCAGCTGCGCTTGAGTTCCGGCAGCGACACGGCAACGCTCTCGGTGCCCATGCAGAATCGCATCGCCGCGCTGCCGGGCATCGCGCGGGCAGAGTTTCGTCGCACCCAGCCGATACTGCTGAACGCCGAGCAGGCGCCAGTCATGCTGATCGCGCGCGAGCTCTCTGTCGAACACGCGGCCGATACGCTCCCGATATTGCGCGAGACGGCCCGGGCGGCGGCGGGCGGTGCACCGCCGGCCTGGATCTCCGAGTCCGTGCAGGATCTGTACGGCTACAAGCTGGGCCAGATCGTGGATCTGCCCCTCTCGGGGCGCAGCGAGCATTTTTTCATCGCCGGTATCTGGCGCGACTATTCGCACCCTGCGGGCGCGATCGTCATACGGCGCGAGGACTACACGCGCCTGACGGGTGATGCCACGGCCACCGAGGCCTCTGTCTGGCAGCAGCCGCACGAGCGCGCCTCAGCGATCGAAGCGCGCATTCGTGCCGCGCTGGCACCGGCTGCGGCGCTCGATGTGATCTCCAGTCCGGACCTGCGTGAGCGCTCGCTGCTGGCCTTCGATCGCGCCTTCGCAATCACGTACGCGCTCGAGGCCGTCGCCGTGCTGATCGGACTGATCGGCGTGAGCGTCGCGGCCAGCTCCACCGCACTGGCGCGGCGCGCGCAGTTCGGGATGCTGCGTCACATCGGCATGCTGCGCCGGCAGGTGCTCTGGATGCTCGCCAGCGAGGGCGTGGCTTTGAGTACGCTGGCAGTGCTCTACGGTCTGTTGCTCGGCGGAGCGCTGAGCCTCATTCTCGTGTATGTCATCAATCGCCAGTCCTTCAACTGGAGCATAGATCTGTCCGTGCCGTGGATTCAGCTCGCCCTGCTGGGCGGGACGTTGATCGGTGCCTCCGCGCTCACGGCGCTGTGGAGCGGTCGGGCCGCAATGAGCCAGGATCCGATCCGCGCCGTGCGTGAGGACTGGTGAGATCGAGCGCGACAGGGCTCGCGGGGCGCGTGCTGCTCTGGCTCGCACTGTGGGCAGCCGCGCCAGCGGCCATGGCGGCCGCGCTCGAGCCGAGTGATCTCGCGCCGGTGCTGGCGGGCTACCGACTGGAGTTCCCACGCGACTATGGCAGTCACCCGCAATTTCGCATCGAATGGTGGTACGTGACCGGTTGGCTCAAGACGGCGACGAATCAGCCGCTCGGCTTTCAAATCACGTTCTTCCGCACGCGGCCTGACTACGATGAAGCCAATCCGAGCGCCTTCGCGCCGCGCCAATTGCTCATCGCGCACTGCGCGATCAGCGATCCGGCGCGCGGACGGCTCTGGCGCGACCAGCGCGTGCGGCGCGCGGGCTTGAACCTCGCCGAGGCGCAGACGCAGGACACGCACGTGTGGATCGACGATTGGCGACTCGAGCGCGCCGGCGGCATTTATCTGGCCCGTGCGCAGGCAGCGGACTTTGCGCTCGACCTGAGGCTGCAGCCGACCCAGCCGCCGCTGCTCAATGGTATCGCGGGCTATAGCCAGAAGGCTCCGGCGCCGCAGTCGGCCAGCTATTACTACAGTGAGCCGCACCTTCGCGTCAGCGGCAGCATCGAGCGGGCTGGGCGTGTGGAGCGGGTCAGCGGCGAGGCCTGGCTCGATCATGAATGGTCGAGCGAGTACCTCGACCCACAAGCCGCGGGCTGGGATTGGATCGGTCTGAACCTCGATGATGGCAGTGCCCTCATGGCCTTTCGCATCCGCGACCGTCAAGGGCAGGCCTACTGGAGTGGTGCCAGCCTGCGCGACCCCAAGGGTCAGGTGCAGATCCTCGGGCCCGACGCAGTCAGCTTCGTGCCCTTACGCCGCTGGCGCTCACCACGCACCGACGTGAGCTACCCGGTGAGCTGGTCGGTGCGGGTCGGTGCGCGCGACTTCGAGCTCGAGCCATTGCTCGACGATCAGGAGAACGACACGCGACTCTCCAGCGGCACGCTCTATTGGGAAGGAGCCGTGCGCGCCGAGGAGCACGACCAATTGGTGGGACGCGGTTATCTGGAACTCACCGGCTACGGTCGAGCCCTGGGTTTACGATGAGTCGCCTCGACTCGCGATCAGAGACTCGACCTCGCTGAGCCGCGCGAGCGCGAGCAGCGATTCGGGCGCCTGGCCATAGTGCAATGTGCGCTGATGCGCGTGCGCCTCGGCGAGCCAATCGATGAGCAACGCGAGCCCGGCGCTGTCGCTGGCAGCGACGCGTCCGAGGTCGAATGTGATCTCGCTCTGCGCCGCGGCTATGCGCGCCACACCCGCGCGGCGCAGTGCCGGCACCGTAGCGAAGGTCAGCGGCGCCTCGAGCCGGTAGATGCCGCTGGACACCTCGACGAAAGCCCGCTCGCCGTCTATGGCCGGAGCGGCGCTGGCCGCGCTCAGCCCGCGCAACTGCGCCGCTTGATTCGGGTCCGGCGCTTGATTCGGCTCCGGCATGGCTCAGCCCTTGCCGGCCGCTCCCTTGATCGCGGAGGGCTTCTCGCCGGATTCCAGGCGCGTGATCACCGCATCGATTCCCTGCTGCTCGATCTGCGCGCCGAAATCGTCGCGGAAACTCTTGACGTAGCTGATGCCTTCGATGACGACATCCCAGGCCTTCCAGCCCTGCTCGCTGTGCCGCAAGCTGTAATTGACCGCTTCCTGTGAGCCGTCGCTCTTGCGCACCTCGGTGCGCACGGTGGCGAAATCCGCCTTGGGATCGCCGTTGTAGGGGAACACGCGCAGCCGGTCCGCCGTGAAATCCACCAGTGCGTCGCCGTAGTTGCTCAGCAACGACTTGTAGAATGCGGCGACGAAGCGCGTACGCTGATCGGCCGTGGCGCTGTTCCAGTGCCGGCCGAGTACCAGACGGGCTGCATATTCGGTGTCGAAATGCGGCAGCAGGACCTGATCGACCAGGTGCTGCACCTTCTGCGGGTCCTTGCGGTAGTCAGCCCGATGCGCATCGAGATCCTTGAGCATGGCCCCGGCGGCAGACTGAATCAAAGCAGCCGGGCTGCTGGCATCGACCGCGCTGCCCAAATCACCCGGCACGCTCGCGGCGGGCGCTGCCGTGTCGCTCGCGGCCGCGGCGAGCGCGAGGCTGCCAAGCGGTCCGAGCAGCGCCGCTGCGCCGAGAATCGCGAGCACGGGCCGTGCCCTGCCTGGTGCGCGGCGTGGCCGCGCTGTCTTACTGGCTGCCATGGCCCGACTCCTTCATTTGCCTGCCGTATTGGCGAAGAACTTGTTGATCAGGGTCTCGAGCACCAGTGCCGACTGGGTGAACTGAATCTGGCTGCCCGCGTGCAGAAACTTCTCGGAACCGCCCGCCGTGATGCCGACGTAATTTGCCCCGAGCAGACCCGCGGTCTGGATGTCCGCGTCGCTGTCGTCGGGGATCTGCGCAAACGAGCGCTCTATGGCGAGCACGACGGCCGCCTTGTAATCGCCGGAATCCAGGTTGATCGCCGAGACCCGCCCGATCCGCACCCCTGCCATGGTCACCGGGGCACCGACCTTGAGCCCGCCGATATTGTCGAACTTCGCCGTGACCACGAAGGTCTCGGCGGGGCGCGAGAATTGCAGTCCGCTGCCGGGCAACTGCGTGGTCAGAAAGGCCAGGGCCGCGAAACCCAGCAGCACGAACAGGCCGGTGCCGATGTCGATGGAACGATTCTCCTGTGCCATGTTGCAATCCTTGGGCGAAACGCTAGAGAAACGCCGCGGTCAGAATGTAGTCGAGCATCAGGATCAGCACCGCGGAGGAAACCACCGTGCGCGTGGTCGCGAGGCCCACGCCCTCGGCGGTCGGCTGGGCATGATACCCCTCGTAGACAGCCAGTAGACTGCAGGCGACGCCGAATACCAGGCTCTTGATGACCCCTTCGTTGATGTCACTGAGCCCGACCGCATTTTCGGTCTGCGACCAGAAGGTGCCCGCGGGTATGCGCATCATCGCGACGCCGACCAGTTGCGCGCCATAGATGCCGATGCAATCGAAAATTGCGGTCAACAACGGCATGGCGATCACGCCGCCCATGAAGCGCGGCGCCACCACGTGGCGCACGGGGTCGACCGCCATCATTTCCATGGCCGTGAGCTGATCGGTGGCTCCCATGAGTCCGATCTCCGAGGCCAGAGCGGTACCGGCGCGGCCCGCGAACAACAGCGCCGTGAGCACCGGGCCGAGCTCCTTGATCAACCCAAGCGCCGCAGCGACGCCGAGCGCGGATTCGGAGCCGAAGCGCGCCAGCAGATCGTAGCCCTGCAGCCCGAGTACCATCCCGAGGAACAATCCGCACAGCATGATGATGATCAGCGAGCGGGCCCCCGCGTTGTAGATCTGCTCTACCAGGAGCCCCGGGCGCGCCAGCGCCGGCAGACATTGGCCCAGCACGCGCAGCAGAAACCAGGTTACGGCCCCGATCTTGGCCAGCCCCGATCGCAGCGGTAAAAGTCGTGTTACAGCGCTGAGCATGGCTCGCGGCTCAAGCGGACGGGCGCTCGAGCAACTGCTGGTAGTAGTCGGGAGCCGGATAATTGAAGGCCACGGGCCCATCCGGCGCCCCGCTCATGAATTGCTGCACGACGCTGGAGGGCGCGAGCTTCAGATCGGCGGGACTGCCCTGCGCAGCCACCTTCCCATCCACCAGCAGGAAGCAATAGTTCGCGATCGCGCTCATCTCCTCGACGTCGTGCGAGACCACGATGCTCGTGATGTTCAGCGCGCGATTGAGCGACTGGATCAGGCGCACGATGACGCCTTTGGAGATCGGATCCAGGCCGACGAGCGGTTCGTCGTAGATCAGCACCTCCGGATCCATGACGATCGCGCGCGCCAGAGCCACGCGGCGCGCCATGCCGCCGGAGAGCTCGGCGGGCATGAGTGCCGCGGCGCCACGCAGACCCACGGCTTGCAGTTTCATGAGCACGAGCTCGCGCAGCACCGACTCGGGCAGCCGTGCGTGCTCGCGCACCGGAAAGGCCACATTCTCGAATACCGACAGCCCCGTGAGCAGCGCGCCGCTCTGGAACAGCAGGCCGACGCGCTGGCGCAGAGCGTAGAGCTGGGGGCGCTTGAGCGCGGCGACGTCCTCGCCGAAAACCCTCACCTGACCGCTCTGGGCGCTGATCTGGCCCATGATGAGCCGCAACAGCGTGGTCTTGCCCGTTCCGGACGGTCCCATGACCGCCGTGATCGTCCCGCGGCGCACGCGCATGGTGAGCCCGTTGAAAACGCTGCGCTCACCGATCTGATAGACCAC
Organism: Steroidobacteraceae bacterium; assembly: GCA_049508555.1. Classification (GTDB taxonomy): domain Bacteria; phylum Pseudomonadota; class Gammaproteobacteria; order Steroidobacterales; family Steroidobacteraceae; genus FEN-1191. The sequence continues at coordinate 25,744 of JBELAR010000008.1, read as the reverse complement.
GTCGCGCACGTCGATCAGCGTATCGAGCTCGGCGGGCGCCGCGGCGGCGCCAGGGTCGCCCTGCGCCGGCGAGGTATCGTTCAAGCCAGCTCGCTCACGCTGCCTGCTGCTCCATGCCCGACTGGAAGGCGCCGCTGCGAGCGAGGCCGTTCAAACGCGCCCATTTTTGAAATTGCCGCTGCGCCGCCGGCACGTTCGCGGCTTTACCGATCCAGGTGGATATGGCCGCATCCTGCAGGGCGCGCCCGTAGCTGAATGTGAGCTGCCAGGGCAGCGCTGCCGTGCGGTTCATCAGTGAGAGATGCAACGCGGCCTCAGTCGGACTCTGCCCGCCCGAGAGAAAGGCGATGCCGGGCACGGCGCTCGGCACATGGCGCTTGAGAGTGCGCACGGTCGCGGCGGCGACCTGCTCGGGGCCGGCCTGGGTCGGGCACTTCTTGCCCGAAATCACCATATTGGGCTTCAAAACCATGCCCTCGAGGTGAATTCGGTGGCGCTGGAGCTGCGCGAACACCTCGCCGAGCACCGCATTGGTCACCTCTTCGCAGCGCTCTATCGTATGAGCACCATCCATCAACACCTCGGGTTCGACGATGGGCACTGTGTTCTGTTCCTGGCACAGCGCCGCGTAGCGGGCGAGCGCCTGGGCGTTGGCCTCGATGGCCGAGCGCGTCGGAATACCGGCCCCGATATCGATGACCGCGCGCCATTTGGCAAAGCGCGCGCCGAGCTTGTAGTAGTCGGCCAGCCGCTCGCGCAGCCCGTCCAGGCCCTCGGTGATGGTCTCGTGCGCAAAGTGCGCCAGCGCCTTGGCGCCGGTGTCCACCTTGATGCCCGGCACGATGCCGAGCGCGCTCAGATACTCCGGGAACGCTACCCCGGCGCTGGTCTTCTGATGAATGGTTTCATCATAGAGAATCACCCCGCTGATCCATTGCGCCACATCGGGGGTGGTGAACAACAGCTCGCGGTAGGCGCGCCGGTTCTCCTCGGTAATTTCGATGCCGAACTTCTCGAAGCGCTTGGCACACGTGGCATTGCTCTCATCTGCGGCCAGGATGCCCTTGTTTTTCGCCACCATGGCGGCCGCGACACGTTCCAGATCGCTGTTCGACATAGCCCGATCCTCCGAATGTTGGGGCGGCAATATACCAAAGCCCCGCGTCCGGCATGCGCGCGGCTCGTCTGCCTGCGCGGGTCTGGGCACTTCTCATTTTCCTCATATGGCACTAAAATAGTCCTACATAAAGGAAGTACGCATGCTGCGCATTAGCAAACTCACCGATTACGCCACCGTGATCCTCGCGCGGATGGCGTCGGAGCCGGAACGGCGCTTCACCGCGGCGCAAATTGCGCTGGAAACCCACCTGGCGGGCCCCACCGTGTCCAAATTGCTCAAGCAGCTACACCGGCAGGGACTGGTGCTCTCCACGCGCGGGTCGGCGGGGGGCTACACCCTCTCCCGGGCGCCCGCGGAGGTTACGGCCGCTCAGATCCTCGATGCGCTCGAGGGTCCCGTGGCGCTCACCGAGTGCGCCAGTTCGGCCAGCCATTGTGGCATCGAGCGCACCTGCCGTGTCGGCCACGCCTGGCAGCGCGTGAACCTCGCCATTCGGCGCTCGCTGCAGGAGATCACGCTGGTCGAGCTGGCCGGTCTCGGCTCGGCCGCGAACCGCTACTCGGCGCTCGATCGCGGCATACCGGTTTCACTCGGCGCGATTGCGAGCCGCAGCCTCAAGCGCGAGCCAGTATGAGTACCGTGGATCTCGACGCCCTGGTCAAGCGCAGCTACCAGCATGGCTTCATCACCGATATCGACGCCGACACCGTGCCCCCGGGGCTCGATGAGGACGTCGTGCGGCTCATCTCGCGCAAGAAGCACGAGCCGCAGTTCCTGCTCGATTGGCGCCTCAAGGCATTGAACCACTGGCGTGGCATGCGCGAGCCGCACTGGGGCCAGCTGCGCTACACGCCGATCGACTACGCCGCAATTTCCTACTATTCCGCGCCCAGGCAGCCGGGCGGCGGACCCAAGAGCCTCGCCGAGGTCGATCCGAAACTGCTGGCCACCTATGACCGGCTCGGAGTGCCCTTGCATGAGCGTGCGCGCCTCGCCGGCGTTGCGGTCGACGCGGTATTCGACAGCGTCTCGGTGGCGACCACCTTCAAGGAAAGGCTGGCGGCCGCGGGGGTCATATTCTGTCCGTTTTCCGAAGCCGTGCAGCGCCACCCGGCGCTGCTCGAGCAGTATCTGGGCAGCGTCGTGCCCTACACCGATAACTTCTATGCGACGCTGAATTCCGCGGTGTTCACCGACGGCTCGTTCGTATATGTGCCGCCCGGCGTGCGCTGTCCGATGGAGCTGTCGACCTATTTCCGCATCAACGCCGCGAAGACCGGGCAATTCGAGCGCACGCTGATCATCGCCGATGCGGGCAGCCACGTGAGCTATCTGGAAGGCTGCACGGCGCCGATGCGCGATGAGAACCAGCTGCACGCGGCGGTCGTCGAACTCATCGCGCTCGACGATGCGAAGATCAAGTACTCGACGGTACAGAACTGGTATCCGGGCGACGAGCAGGGTCGCGGCGGCATCTACAACTTCGTGACCAAGCGCGGCGAATGCCGCGGCCGCAATGCGCACATCTCCTGGACCCAGGTGGAGACCGGGTCGGCGATCACCTGGAAATACCCCAGTTGCATCCTGCGGGGTGAGAACTCCATCGGCGAGTTCTATTCCGTGGCGACGACCAACCACTATCAGCAGGCCGACACCGGTACCAAGATGGTTCATATCGGTCCCAACACCCGCAGCACCATTATTTCCAAGGGCATCTCGGCCGGTCACGGACAGAACGCCTATCGGGGTCTGGTCAAGATCCTGCCCTCCGCCACCGGCGCGCGTAACTTCACGCAGTGCGATTCGCTGCTCATGGGCAAGCAATGTGGCGCGCATACCTTTCCGTACCTGGAGGTGCGCAATCCCAGCGCCATCGTCGAGCACGAGGCGAGCACCTCGCGCATCAGCGAGGAGCAGCTGTTCTATTGCCTGCAGCGCGGGATCGGTTCCGAGGATGCTGTGAACATGATAGTGAGTGGATTTTGTCGCTCAGTATTCAAAGAGTTACCGATGGAATTTGCAGTGGAAGCTCAGAATCTGCTGGCGGTCAGTCTCGAAGGAGCGGTCGGATGAGCGCCCCGCTCGAGAACGGCGTGCAGGCGGGCAGCGCGCCTATGCTCGAGGTGCGCGACTTGCAGGTGCAGGTCGGCGGCCAGCAGGTGCTCAAGGGCGTGTCCTTGAGCGTGCGCGCCGGTGAGGTGCACGCCATCATGGGACCGAATGGTTCGGGCAAGAGCACGCTGGCCTACGTGCTGGCGGGACGTCCCGGCTACGAGATCGTCGCAGGCAGCGCGAGCTTCGAGGGCCGCGATCTGCTCGCTCTCGCGCCCGAGGCGCGGGCGCGCGCGGGCCTGTTCCTCGGCTTTCAATATCCCGTCGAGATCCCGGGCGTCAACAACGCCTATCTGCTCAAGGCGGCGCTGAATGCGGCCCGACGCGAGCGCGGCCAGCCGGAGCTGGATGCCTTCGAGTTCCTGGCGTTGGTGCGCTCCAAGTCGCACCTGATGCAGATCGATGAGAGCTTCCTCGGCCGCGCCGTGAACGAGGGTTTCTCCGGTGGGGAGAAGAAGCGCAACGAGATCCTGCAGATGCTGGTGCTCGAGCCTAAGTTGGCGCTGCTCGATGAGACCGATTCGGGTCTCGATATCGACGCCCTCAAAGTGGTGGCCAACGGCATCAACTCGATACGCAGCCCCGAGCGCTCGGTCGTGCTCGTGACCCACTATCAGCGCTTGCTCGACCATGTGGTGCCGGACTTTGTGCATGTGCTCGCGCGTGGACGCATCGTGCGCAGCGGCGATCGCGCTCTGGCCCTCGAGCTCGAGCGGCGCGGCTACGACTGGCTTACCGAGCAGGCGGCGGCCTGAGCCGGCCATGATGAGCACCTCCGGCACAGCGCTGCGCCCCACGGTCCTCGACCGTGTGCTGCACGACTACCGGGCCGTGGCCGATAGTCTTCCCGGCGACGCGCAGGCGCACGCCGCGCGCGCGCGTGCCGCCGGCCTGCTGGCCGATGTCGGCTGGCCATCGGTACGCGATGAGCACTGGCGCTATGCGAATCTGCGCGCCTTCGAGCGCCTGCAGGCTTACCGGCCCGCGGCCAGCCCGGACCAGGACGCGGCAGCGACGCTCGCGGCGCTTCAGGGCTCGGGCGCATTGCCGCCTTTGGTGCCTGGGTTCGAGCGGCTGATCTTTCTGGATGGCGTCCAGGTCGGCGGTGAGCCAGGCCGCCAGCCCCTCGCAGGCTCGCGCGAGGCGGCCGAGTGGTGCTGGCCCGCCGAGCTGCGACTGGGGCTGCTGTGCGATATGTTCGCGAGCGGCGCCGCACAGCTTCAGGTGCGTGGCGAGGCGCGTATTGAAGTCCTGTTCCTCACGAGCCCGGGTGCGGCGGGCGGCGCGGTCTATCCGCGGCTGCAGCTGCAGCTCGCGCCGGACAGCCACCTGCAGCTCATCGAACGCCATCTGGGAGCGGCCGAGGCCGCGGCCCTGGTGGCCTGCAACGTCACGATCGATATCGGCGCCGGCGCGAAGCTGCGGCACTACCGGCTGCAGCAATGCAGCCGCGAGACGGCCTTCAGCGATACGCTCTGGGCGCGGCTCGCAGCGCAGGCGCACTACAGCGTATGCGCCATGAGCCTGGGCGCCGGCACCGCACGCACCAGCGCGCGCGTGCAGTTGAACGGCCGCGGCGCGGCGCTCGACTGGCAGGCCATTGCGGCCGGCCGGGGTGAGCAGGTGCAGGATACGGCGCTCAGAGTGGAGCATGCGGCGGCCGATACGCGCACCGCCGAGGTGTTTCGCGGTATCGCAGAAGAGCGCGCCCGCCTCGCCTTCAGCGGCCATATCCATATCGCGGCCACGGCACCCGGCTCCCAGGCGCGCCAGTCGCTGCGCGGATTGATCGAGGGCGAGGGCGCGGAAATCGATCTGCGCCCGCACCTCGAAATCAATACCGACGAGGTGCGCGCCTCGCACGGCGCGACGACGGGCCGGCTCGATGAGAATCTGCTGTTCTATCTGCTCGCCCGCGGCATCGATCGGCACAGCGCGCGCGGACTGCTCAAATGGGCGTTTCTGGGCGACGTGCTGCGCGAGATCGCGCTGCCGTATCTGCGCGCCCAGGCCGAGCGCGCGGCGGCCGGACAATTACAGGATGTTCCGTCCATGGAAGAGCCGGCATGAGTGCCAACCCCGCCGTGCTGCGGCCGCGCTTCGATGTCGTGCGCGTGCGCGCCGAATTCCCGATCCTCTCGCGCACGATCAACGGCAAGCCGCTGGTGTATCTGGACAGCGCCGCCTCCTCGCAGCGCCCCTGGCCGGTGCTGCGCGCCATCGAACACTACGAGACCGCTCTGCACGCGAATGTGCATCGTGGCGTGCACAGCCTGAGCCAATGGGCGACCGAAGCGTACGAGGCCTCGCGCGAGACGGTACGGCGCTTCATCAACGCCCGCTCCACGCGCGAGATCGTGTTCGTGCGCGGTACCACCGAGGCGATCAATCTGGTCGCCAACAGCTGGGGCCGCGGCGCGCTCCATCCGGGCGACGAGGTGCTCATCTCGCATCTCGAGCATCACGCCAACATCGTGCCCTGGCAGATGATCTGCGCCGCGACCGGCGCCAGGCTGCGTGCCGCGCCGCTCACGGCCGCCGGGGAGCTCGATCTCGACGCTTTTGCGCGGCTGCTGACCGCCCGCACGCGCCTGGTGGCGCTCGCGCACGTGTCCAATGCGCTCGGCACCGTGCTGCCGGTCCAGGAGATCGTGCGCCTCGCGCATGCGCAAGGCATACCCGTACTGCTCGACGGCGCTCAGGCCATCCCGCACGCGATGGTCGATGTGCAAGCGCTCGACTGCGATTTCTACGCGTTCTCCGCTCACAAGGTCTACGGCCCGACGGGCATCGGCGTGCTCTACGGGCGCGAATCCCTGTTGGCGGCGATGCCCCCCTGGCAGGGCGGCGGCGACATGATTCTCTCCGTCAGCATCGAGGCTTCCACCTACAACGATCTGCCCTGGAAATTCGAGGCCGGCACGCCGAACATATCGGGCGCGATCGGGCTGGGCGCGGCGCTCGAGTATGTTGAGTCCCTGGGCCGCGAGGCGATCGCAGCGCACGAGCACGCCCTGCTGGATCTGGCGAGCGCTCGGCTCTCGGCGCTACCGGGATTGCGACTGATTGGCACGGCCCCGCAGAAGGCGCCGGTGATCTCCTTCACGCTCGAGGGCGTTCATCCGCACGACATCGGCACGATACTCGACAGCGAGGGCATCGCCATCCGCACGGGCCATCACTGCGCCATGCCGCTCATGCAGTACTACGGTCTGGCGGCCACGGCGCGCGCCTCCTTCGGCTGCTACAGCAACACGCACGACGTCGAGCGCCTGGTGCAGGGGCTGCACAAGGTGCTCGAGGTCTTCGGCTAGGCTACAAGGTGGCGCACTCATGGATTTGAAGGAGCTCTATCGCGAGGTCATCCTCGACCACAATCGCAGCCCGCGCAATTTCGGCCGGCTCGATCCGGCCGATGCTTCGGCCGCAGGCCGCAATCCGCTCTGCGGCGACACGCTCGACATCACGCTGCGCATGCAGGGCGATCGGGTCGCGGATCTGCGCTTCGAGGGACAGGGTTGCGCGATATCGCTGGCCGCGGCCTCGTTGATGAGCGAGGCCGTCAAGGGACGCAGGCGCGAGGAGATCGAGCAGCTCTACGGCGACGTGCACGCCTTGCTCACGGGCCGCGGCAGTCCGGGCGGACGCGATCTGGGCAAGCTCGCCGCGCTCGGGGGCGTCGCAGAATTCCCGGCACGGGTCAAGTGCGCCAGCTTGTGCTGGCACACGCTGAACGCGGCACTGGCCCGCACCGGCGCACCGGTGTCCACGGAGTAGAGCATGCGGGCCTACGAGAACGAGCCGGTCGTCATCCAGCGGGACGTGGAGGCCGTCATGGTGCCCGGCGGGCAGGCCATCACGCTCAAGCTGGGCCTGGCAGGCTATATCACCCAAGCCCTGGGCGGCAGCTTCACGCTTTATATCGAGGGCAATCTGTATCGCCTCGCCGGCGAGCAGGCCGACGCCATAGGCAAGGAAGTGCTGCGCCCGCCGCAGCTACCGCCCGATGCGACCGAGGAGGACGTGCGCGAGCTGGCCTGGCAGCAGATGCGAGGCTGCTTCGATCCCGAGATTCCGATCAACATCGTGGATCTGGGTCTGGTCTACGAATGCAAGGTCGAACCCGGCAAGGATCACACGCGCGACATCAGTGTCACCATGACGCTCACGGCCCCGGGCTGCGGCATGGGCGATGTTCTGGTGCAGGATGTGAAGGAAAAGCTCGCCACCATTCCGACGGTCGGGAACGTTGCCGTCTCCCTGACCTTCGAGCCGCCGTGGAGCCAGTCCATGATGTCGGAAGTCGCGCGCTTGCAGACGGGGATGACCTGGTAGCACTGGTGCGGACATGAAGCGGCTCGCGCTGTTGCGTCACGCGGAGGCCGAAGCCGCGCGCGCCGGACTGCCGGATGTCAAACGAGCGTTGACTGCGCGCGGTCGAACCGAGGCGCTCGATGCGGCGCAATGCGTCGCGATCGCCGGATTGCGCATCGATGCGCTGCTGGTCAGCCCGGCGGTGCGCACCCGGGAAACGGCGCTCATCGTCGCCGCCGAGCTCGACCTCAGCGATGAGCTGCGTTTCGAAGCCGCCCTGTACCTCGGCAGCCTCGAGGCGCTGTGGTTGCCGCTGCGCGGCTGCCAGGAGAGTCTCGGCACCGTGCTCATGGTCGGTCATAACCCCGCCTTGAGCGCGCTGGCGCGGCAGTTGCATCGCGGCGGGGGCAATCTCGAGCTGCGCACGGCCGGTCTTTGCAGCATCGAATTCGACCAGGACGTGACCTGGAAGGATCTGCGTCCGGAGTGCGCCACGGTCTTTACAATGCTGCGTTGAGCGAGCCGCTATTCGATCGAGCAGAAACAGTAAGCATAGACCGTGTGCGGCGCCGTAAGCCGCGCCCAGCGCGCAAGCTCCCGATCCAGCGGCTGCAGACGCTGCACCACTACACTCATGTCGTTGTGCAGCCCGCCCAGGCGCGCGAGCGCCCGGGCGCCGCTGCTACGCACCTGCAGCAACAGCTGCTGCGTCCAGTTCAGCTCCGGTTCGATGCGCCGCACGCCGTAAGCACCCTTGATTCCAGCCCGCATGGCCGCCGCCTTGACCGCGTCCTGATAGTCGCCGAGACGATCGACGAGCCCGATGGGCAGTGCATCGACCCCGGCCCAGACCCGGCCCTGCGCGATCGCATCGATCGCGTCGCGGCTCTTGCCCCGGCCGTTGGAAACCCGCAGCAGAAACTGCTCATAGCTGTGATCGACCGTGCTCTGCAACAGCTTATCGGCACCGGCGGAGAGCGGCCGGTCCAGGCGCAGCGCGCCGGACAGGGGCGTGGTGCCCACCCCATCCACATTGATGCCCAGTTTCGCGAGGCTGCGGCTGAATGTCGGAATACTCGCAAACACGCCGATCGATCCGGTGATCGTGTTGGCGCTGGCGATGATTTCGTCCGCGGGCGCGGCGATGTAGTAGCCGCCAGAGGCCGCGACATCGCCCATGGACACCACGACCGGCTTGCCGGCCTGCTTCAGCGCGCGCACCTCGCGATAGATCTGCTCCGAGGCCAGCACGCTGCCGCCTGGGCTGTCCACGCGCAGCACCACGGCGCGAATGTCCGTATCCCGCCGCGCCTGGCGCAGCAGTTGCGCGGTGGATTCGCCGCCGATGGTGCCCGGTGGCTGCTTGCCGTCGAGTATCTCGCCGCTGGCCACGACGACTCCGACCGCCTGCCCCTTGCCGCGCAGCTTGTCCTCGGCCCGCGTGGCGCGCAGGTAATCGGCCACCGAAATCTGACGAAATGATTTGCTGGTGTCGTCGGCGCCGACCAGCTCGATGAGGCGATCATCCACCTGCGGCACGGTCTTCAGCTCGGTGACGAGCGCGGCGTCCTTGGCCACCTTGGCGCTGTCGCCGTCCGCAGCGCCGACCGCCTCGACATAGTGGCTCGCGTACTGCACCACGGCGTCGGCCGGCAGTTTGCGCGCGTCGGCGATCGCGCGGCAATAGCCGCGCCAGAGCGCGCCCAGGTACGCCTCGCTCTCCTCCCGGTCCTCGCTCGACATGTCGTGACGCGTGAAGTTCTCGGCGGCGCTCTTGAATTTGCCGGCGCGAAACAGATGCATGTCGACGCCGAGCTTGTCGAACGCATCTTTGAAGAACATGCGGTAACGATCGTAGCCATCGAGCAATACGAAGCCGAAGGGATCGAGGTAGATCTCATCGGCCTGCGCCGCCAGATAGTACTGGCCCTGCAGGTAATAGCTGCCGCGGGCAATGACCTTCTTGCCGCTGCGACGGAATTGAGCAATGGCGGCGGCCAGCTCCTCGAGCTTGACCTGACCGGTACTGCCCATGTCGTCGGTATCGATGAGCAGAGCGCCGATGCGCGCATCACCCGCCGCGGCGCGGATTGCCGTGGTCAGGTCCCACAGCAACGTCTGAGGCTGCGCACTGCCCTGGACTTCCCCGAGGGCACGCTCGAACGGCTCGCCGCTGAGTTGCTCGACGATATCGCCCGCGGGCCGCACGATCAGCGCCGCCTTCTCGGGCACCCGCGGACTCGCCTGGCGCAACGCTCCGATGGCGAGGCCCAGCAGCGCGAGCAGCAGCAGCAGTTCCAGAAAGCGGCGCAGCGCATCGAGTCCGTGCCACACGCCATGGAGAATACGGACTACAGCGTGCATGCGGTGCCGAGCGCCGCGTGCGCTAGACCTTTTCCTCGATGCGCGCCGCCTTGCCGGTGCGCGCGCGCAAGTAATAGAGCTTGGCCCGTCGCACGCTGCCGCGGCGCTTGACCGCAATCTCGGTGATGCTGGGGCTGTGCGTCTGGAAGGTTCGCTCCACGCCCTCGCCGTGCGAGACCTTGCGCACCGTGAAGGAGGAGTTGAAACCGCGATTGCTGCGCGCGATGACGACACCCTCGTAGGCCTGAATGCGCTCGCGATCGCCTTCGACGACCTTGATCTGCACCACGACCGTGTCGCCGGGCTTGAATTCAGGGACCGTGCGCGTCATGCGCTCGGCTTCCAGTATGCGGATGATGTTGTTCATAGTCGTTACCTCATTCACCGTTGCGCGCCGTCGCGCTGCTCCGTCAAAAATTCCGCCAGCAGTATTCTGCGCTCCGCGTCGAGCGGCCTGCCATTGAACAAATCCGGCCGCCGCAACCAGGTGCGCCCGAGGCTCTGCTTGCGACGCCAGCGCTCGATCGCGGCGTGATCGCCCGAACACAGCACGACCGGTGCGCGCACGCCCTCGAACACCTCGGGCCGCGTGTAGTGCGGCCAGTCCAGCAACCCGTCGACGAACGAGTCCTGAGCGCTCGAGCGCTCATCTCCCAGCGCGCCGGGCAACAGCCGCGCCAGCGCATCGATCAGCACCAGCGCCGGCAACTCGCCGCCCGAGAGCACATAATCGCCGATCGAGACCTCCTGGTCGACCGCCAGCGCCATGACGCGCTCATCGATGCCCTCGTAACGCCCGGCGATCAGCACCAGGCCCGGCAGGCGTGCGAGGCTCGCCACCCGCCGCTGCGTCAGCGGTTCGCCCTGCGCCCCGAGGGCGATGCGTACACTGCCCGCGGGCAAGCGCCGCCGCGCCGCCTCGATGGCCGCGCAGAGCGGTTCGGGCTTGAGCACCATGCCCGGGCCGCCCCCGTAGGGCCGATCGTCGACCGTTCGATGCGCGTCCGCGGTGTGCGCACGCGGATCCTCGCTGCCAACGCGGAGCAAACCGCGCTCCACGGCGCGCGCGAGCACGCCATAACGCATCGCGTCGGCGATGAGCGCCGGAAACAGCGTGACGACTTCGATGCGCACCGGGTCCTCAAAAATCCGCCGGCCAATCCACCTCGATCTCGCGCCGCTCAAGATCCACGCGCTTCAAATGCGGCGGTCCGGCCGGCACGGCGTATTCGCGCTCCCCGCTCACCACCATGACCGTGACCGCAGGGGTCGCGAGGAAATGCTGCAAGGTGCCCAGAACCACGCCCTCGGTGTTGCGCACCTCAAAACCCAGCAGGTCATCGCGGTAGTACTCGTGGGCGGCGACGGCCGGCAGCGCCTCGCGCTCGATCACGATCTCGAACTCGCGCAGCGCCTCGGCGCCCGTGCGATCCTGCAGCCCCTCGAGCGCCACACGCAGCACATGCCCGTCCCATTGCGAGTGCAACACGGCCAGCGTTCGCTCCGCGGCCGGCTCGCCCCCGCCCGCAGGGCGCAAACGCCAGTGGCGATATTGCAGCAGCGACTCGGGCGGTTCGGTGTAGGACTGCACCTTCACCCAGCCGCGCAAACCATGGGAGGCGACGATGCGGCCGAGTACGACGTAGCGATTCAGGCGGCGGCGGCCTGCGGGGCGAGCTCACGCCGGTGCTTCGCGACCAGGGTTCGCACCCGATCGGACTGCTGCGCGCCCAGGGCGAGCCAGTGATCAATACGTTCGAGATCGAGCTTCAATCGGGTGTCCTTGCCGCGCGCCACCGGGTTGAAATAGCCCACCAGCTCGAGGCTCGAGCCACCCTGGCGCTCGCGACTGTCCGTGACCACCACGTGATAGAAGGGCTGGTTCTTGCCGCCGCGTCGCGTCAAACGAATCGTTACCATAGTCTGTGTACTGCAGGGGTCAAAAAAGAGCGCGGATTCTACGCAAAAGAGGCGCCGGAATAAAGGCTTATGAATACGCCCGTCGGCCGGGCGCCGCCGCGGCTGCCGGGCGCCGGCCCGACTGCTAGCGGCCGCGCGGCAGGTTCGGCGGCACGCCGCTGCGCAGTCCGGCCATCAACCGGCCGAGTTTCCCGCCCTTCATGCCTTTCATGAGCTTCTGCATCTCCATGAATTGCTTGAGTAAGCGGTTCACGTCCTGCACCTGGACGCCGGCGCCCGCAGCGATGCGACGCCGCCGCGAGCCGTCGATGACACCGGCGCGCAAGCGCTCCTGACGGGTCATCGAATCAATGATGGCGATCTGACGCTTGAGTTCGCGGTCGGCCTGTGCGCCGGGGACCGGGGCGCGGCCGGCGAGCTGCGCCGGTAACTTCTCCATGACGGCGCTCATGCCCCCGAGGCGGCGCACCTGCTCGAGCTGCTCGCGCAGATCCAGCAGATTGAAACCCTTGCCCGAGGCGACCTTGCGCGCCAGCTTCTCGGCCTGGTTGACGTCGACCTGGCGCTGCACGTCCTCGACCAGCGATACCACATCGCCCATGCCGAGAATGCGCGTGGCCATGCGCTCGGGATCGAAGGGTTGCAGCGCCTCGAGCTTCTCCCCTACGCCGAGGAAAATGATCGGTTTGCCGGTCACGGAGCGCACCGAGAGTGCCGCGCCACCGCGGGCATCGCCGTCGGCCTTGCTCAGTATGATTCCGGTCAGTTCCAACGCGGCGCTGAAAGCGCGCGCCGAATTCAACGCGTCCTGGCCCGACATCGCGTCGACCACGAACAGACGCTGGTGCGCGCCGGCCACCCGATCTATCGCCTGCACCTCCGCCATGAGTTCGGCATCGATGTGCAGCCGCCCCGCGGTATCGATGATCAGAGTCTCGTAGACACCGCGCCGCGCGGCCTCGAGGGCCGCATGGGCGATTTCGGCGGGATCCTCGCCGGCGGCGCTGGGGAAGAAATCAGCCCCGACGCTGTGCGCGAGCCGCTCGAGTTGCAGTATCGCCGCCGGACGGCGCACATCCGTGCTCACGAGCAGCACGCGGCGGCGGTGCGTCTGCTTGAGCCACAGTGCCAGCTTGCCCGCCGTCGTGGTCTTGCCCGCACCCTGCAAGCCGGCCAGCAGAACCACCTGCGGGGGCTGCACATTGAGCGCAAAGCCCGACTGGCTCTCACCGAGCAGCGCCACCATCTCGCGGTGCAGGATGCCGATGAAGGCCTGGCCGGGTGTCAGACTCGTGGCCACCTCGGCGCCGAGCGCCCGTGTCTTGACGCTCTCGGTGAAAGCCTTGACCACCGGCAGCGCCACATCGGCCTCGAGCAACGCCATGCGCACCTCGCGCAAGGTCTCGGCGACGTTGTCCTCGGTCACGCGGCCGCGGCCGCGCAGGCCCTGTACGGCGGCGGCCAGGCGCTCGGTCAGCTTGTCGAACATCGTGCGGGGGTGCGGCCACGCCGCCCTATACAGCTCTCGGGTGACCCATTATAAGGACCTCGTGGACAACGCGCCGACGATCGTTCTGATCCTGATTCTGCTGGCGCTATTGATCGTCATCGCCTTCTCCTCGGGCACGGAAGTGGCGATGCTATCGGTGAATCGCTACCGCATCCGCAATCGCGCCAGCCGCGGCGAGCTGCGCGCGTTATTGCTCGAGAAGCTGCTGGCGCAGCCCGACCGCTGGCTCGGCGCCAATCTCGTGGTGCTCGCGCTCGCCAGCGTCGCCGCCTCGACCGTGGCCACACTGCTGGCGCAGCGCACCGGCGAGCGCCTGGCGCTGCCGTTCATGATGATACTGCTCACGATCGTCGTGATCGTGTTCTGCGAACTCGCGCCCAAGATCTTCGCCGCCGTGTACACCGAGAGCGTCGCACTGGGCTCGGCCTATATTTACCTCATCCTGCTGTGGGTCAGCTCACCGGTGATCTGGGTGACGAATCACCTCGCGCGCGGCTTTCTGCGCCTGGTCGGCGTCACCCGGCGCACCGATGCGACGCAGGCGCTGTCGACCGATGAGCTGCGCACCGTGGTCGCTGAGGCCAGCGCGCTGGTGCCGCAACGGCATCGCCAGATGCTGCTCTCGATCCTGGATCTCGAGCGCGTGAGCGTCAACGACATCATGATTCCGCGCCAGGAAATCTCCGCCATCGATATCGCGATGAACTGGGACGACATACTCGAGCGCTTGCGCCAGACACCGCACTCGCGCCTGCCCGTCTACGACGGCACGCTCAGCAATCTGGTGGGCGTGCTGCACATGAAGCGGGTTGCCCAGGAGCTCGCGCGCGGCACGCTGAACCGCGAGCGCCTCATGGCAATCGCCGCCTCGCGCGAGCCCTACTTCGTGCCCGAGGGCACGCCGCTCACACAACAGCTGGCGCAATTTCAGCGTACCCGCCGCCGTCTCGCCTTCGTCGTGGATGAGTACGGGGACATCGCGGGGCTGGTCACGCTCGAGGACATCCTCGAGGAGATCGTGGGTGAATTCACGACCGATCCGGCCGCGGTCACGCACAAGGACGTGAGCCGCGATGCCGCCGGCAACTGGCTCGTGAATGCCAGTGCGACCATCCGCGCGCTCAACCGCTCTCTGGGCTGGCAATTACCCGCACTCGGACCGCGCACCCTCAACGGCCTGCTGCTCGAGAAACTCGAAACCATTCCGACCCCGGGTACGGCGCTGCGCATCGGGGACTACGAGTTCGAGATTCTGCAGATCGCCGACAACGCGATCCGCACCGTGCGTGTGCGCCTGGCGCCGGGGCCCGTTCCGGCTTCGGTCTCGGCCTAAGGGCCGAATGCGGCCGCGAGCGCCTCGGCGATGCTGGCGACGCCGTGCAGGGTCATGCCCGCCGGCGCTGTGCGCGGCAGGTTCTCGCGCGGCAGAATCGCGCTGCTGAAGCCGAGCTTGGCCAGCTCGCGCAGCCGCTCCTCGCCGTGGACCACGGGACGGACCTCGCCCGTGAGTCCGAGCTCGCCATAGGCTACGAGCGAGGGCGGCAGCGCGCGCGCGCGCAGACTCGAGGCCAGTGCGAGCGCCAGGGGCAGGTCAGTCGCGGTCTCGGTGATTTCGATGCCTCCGACCAGATTGACGAACACATCGTGGTCGCAGAGCGACAGCTCGGCGTGGCGGCTGAGGATCGCCAGCAACATCGAGAGCCGATTGACGTCCACGCCCTGCGCCACCCGGCGCGGCGAGAGCGCCCGGCTGCGATCGACCAGCGCCTGCACCTCGATCAGCAGTGGCCGACCGCCGTCGCGGGCGACCATGACAAGGCTGCCCGGTACGGGCTGGGCATGGCGCGAGAGCAGGATGGCCGATGGGTTCTTGACCTCTTTGAGCCCACGCTCGGTCATGGCGAAGAAGCCCAGCTCGTTGACCGGACCAAAGCGGTTTTTGGTCGCACGCAACATCCGATAGCGGCTGCCCGCATCACTCGTGAAGTAGAGCACCGTATCGACCATGTGCTCGAGCAGCTTCGGCCCGGCGATGCTGCCATCCTTGGTCACGTGCCCGATGATGATCACGGCGCTGCCCCCGCTCTTGGCCTGACGCACCAGGGCGGCGGTGCATTCGCGCAGTTGTGCGACCGAGCCCGCCGTGGAATCGGCGCTGCCGCAGCGCATGGACTGGATCGAGTCGACGACCAGCAACGCGCAGCGCCGCTCGGCGGCCAGCTGCAGGATGCCCTCGAGCCCGCTATCGGCGATGAGCCCGAGCTGCGGCCCCGTCAATTGCAGGCGTTGCGCGCGCCGTGCGATCTGCGCCACAGATTCCTCGCCGCTGGCATAGAGAATGGGCAGCGACTGCGCCAGGCTCGAGGCGACCTGCAACAGCAGGGTCGACTTGCCGATGCCCGGCTCCCCTCCCAGCAATGTCACCGAGCCGGGAACCAGACCGCCGCCGAATACCCGGTCCAGCTCCGGCAGCGCAAAGCTGAGCCGTGGCAGCGAGTCGGCCTCGAGGCCGGCGGCCTCGAGGGGCGCCGCCAATGCCGCGTCGACCCTATCTTGCGCGGCGCGGGCGGCCGTGACCCGCTCGAGCGTGTCCCAAGCCTTGCAATGCGCGCACTGACCCTGCCACTTGAGGGCCTCACCCCCACAGGCACGACAGACAAAGAGGATTTGGCTACGGGCCACGAGCGGGTATTCCGATGAGTGCAAAGACGGGCTGCGGGCAGCGCATCCTACACGCGGCGGAGCAATTGTGATCGGAGCCGCGCATTGGTCCTGCGGCGATGCTAAGTTATAGGCACCAATGGGTGCACATCATCAACGCACCTCGCCCTGACGGGACGGTGCGGGGGGTGCCAATGACAATGAATACACAGGTTGAAGTGTGACGCAGTTCAAAGTATCTCGCAGCAATACCCCAAGGCGCGCGCCAGGGACCCCATGAGTCTCAAGGGTAAATTGCGCTGCGTCGGCCAGACCGACACCGGACGGGTGCGAGAGCACAACGAGGATACGATTGCCTATGATTCGGAGATCGGGCTGCTGGTGCTCGCCGATGGCATGGGCGGCTACAACGCCGGCGAAGTGGCCAGCGGCATCGCCGTGAAGACCATTGTCGGCCTGGTGCGCGACGCCGTGGAGCGGGAGGACCTGCGAAATCACGACTCCGTCGCCGGCCTGACACGCGCCTCGATCATCCTGCGAGACGCGATCCTGCGCGCCAACAAGATCATCTTTCAGACCGCCCGCACGCAACCACAGTGCGAGGGCATGGGCACGACCGTGGTCGGGGCGCTATTCTTCGACAACCGCATCTCGATCGCACACGTGGGGGATTCGCGCCTCTATCGCATGCGCAGCGCCGGTTTCGAGCAGCTGACCATGGATCATTCGCTGCTGCAGGAGCTGGTCGACCGCGGCTTCTATTCTCCGGAGGAAGCCCAGCGCGCGGCCAACAAGAACTACGTCACCCGGGCGCTGGGCGTCGAGCCGAACGTCGATGTCGAGGTACAGGAGCTGCCGGTTCAGAAAGGTGACCTGTACCTCATTTGTTCAGACGGGCTCTCGGACATGGTCGAGGATGACGACATTCACTTAACCATCAGCACCTTTGGTGCTAACCTTGAGAATGCCACTAAGCAACTGATCCAGTTGGGTAACGACAACGGTGGCAAGGACAATATCTCGGTCGTTATGGCGGAGGTCATGGAGTCGTTTCCCGCACATCGGGGAATTCTCGACAAGATGCTGGGCTGGTTCAGCTCCACCTGAGGCTAAATGCACATGGCTAGGTTGATTCTCAGTCTCGACGGCGCGGTCCTCGCGGAATACAACATGAACAAGGAGCGCTATACGATCGGGCGGCTCCCGGACAATGACATTCGCATCGACAATCCAGCGGTCAGCGGCCACCACTCGTTGATCATCAACATCCTCAACGATTCCTTTCTCGAGGATCTCAACAGTACCAACGGGACCTACGTCAACGGCAAGCTCATCAAGAAACATGCCCTGCAGCACGGTGATGTGATCACTGCCGGTCATCACCAGCTGCGCTTCGTCGAGGACGATGAGGCGCAGCAGGACGAATTCGAGAAGACCATGGTGATCCAGCCCTCGGCGCGGCCGGTGGAGCGGGTTCGTGCCGCGGTCAGCGATGCGCAGAATACGGCCTCGCGCCGCACGCTCGGCAACGGCGCACCGGCCATCAAGAAGGCCAAGCTCCAGGTCCTCTCCGGCGCCTTCGCCGGCCGCGAGCTCGAGCTGACCAAGGCACTGACGACATTGGGACGCCCCGGCGTGCAGGTCGCGGCCATCACGCGCCGCGCGGAGGGCTATTTCATCGTGCACGTCGATGCCGAGGGCGACGACAACTTTCCGCTGGTCAATGGCGCCAAGATCGGTGCGCAGGCTCGCAAGCTGTCCGATAACGACGTCATTCAGCTCGCTGGCGTGAAGATGGGGTTCTTCGAGGGCTGAGCTACGGACTTGAGCCTGCAGCCCGAGGGCGCCCGCTCGCCGCGTCTCTAGCCGTGCTCGGGCTTCTCGGTCATGCAGTCCTGCAGCGCCAGCAGGACATCGTGGCGGGAGACCTCCCCCAACAGTACCGGGCTCCAGTATCCGGACACCACCGGCAGCCGTTTGCAGTGATGCGCAATGAACACATCGAGCGCGTCGCCCAGGAGCATCTCGGGGGTGAGCATCGGCGGCGGCGGTTGCATGACCTGACCGACCGTGGCGCTGGACGGCGGCTGCGGTTGCCGTGAGCCGCGCGGCACGGCGGCCAGATCCAGCTGACCGACGAGCTGCTTTTCCTCATCGAGCACGTAGGCGCAGGGCCCGCCGCGCGCCGGCGCGCGCTCGAGCACGCCTCGCAGCGCCTCGTCACGCCGCAGCAGCCAGGCGGGCGGGCGTATCAGTGCCTCGATCTGCCGCAGGCGCCATTTCGCCTCCTCACCGCGGCTCTTGGCCTTCAGCGAGTGCGTATAGACCGACTCGCCGCGCCGGTAGATGCGCGCGACGTAGTGCGCGGTGACACAAGCGAGCATGAGGGGCAGCACGACTTCATAGTCCAGGGTCATCTCAAAGATCAGCAGGATCGAGGTCAGCGGCGCATGGGTGGTGGCGGCGAGAAAGCCACCCATGCCGACGACGGCATAGGCCGCCGCCTGTGAATCCGTGTGCGGATCGATCCAATGCACCGCATCACCGAACAGCGCGCCGAGCGCGGCGCCCACAAAGAGCGTCGGGGTCAGAATTCCGCCGACCGCCCCGGAGCCGACCGTGGCGGCAGTACTGACCAGCTTGGCCGCCAGCACCACCGCGACCGCCTGGAATGCGAGCTGATCGTTGAGCATTTCGTTGACGACACTGTAGCCATTGCCCCAGACGCTCGGTACGCGCACCGAGATGACCCCGACGATCAGGCCGCCGAGCGCCAGGGTGAACGGGGCCGGCCAGCGCAAGCTGCGAAAGGCGAGCCGCGCCCGCTCCAGCAACGCCAGGAACGTGGGGGAGAGATGACCGAGCAGCACGCCCAACAAGGCATAGAGGGCGAGTTCCCAGGGCGCGCCGAAGTGAATGTGCGGCACGAGGTAGACGGGACCCTGCCCCAGGAAATGCCGGGTGGTCGCATCCGAGACCACGGAGGAGACGATCAAAGGACCGAAACTCTCCATCGCGATCGACCCCAGTACCACTTCGGCCACGAACAAGGCTCCGGCGATAGGGGCGTTGTAAGCCGCGGCAATGCCGGCGGCGGCCCCGCAAGACACCAGCAGGCGCAGCCGTGGCACCGGGGCCTGCGTCCACTGCCCAATTTTCGAAGCGACCGTGGCGGCGAGCTGCACCAGCGGGCCTTCGCGGCCGATCGAGCCGCCCGAGCCGATCGTGAAGAATGAGGATGCGGCCTGCAACATTGCGGCGCGACTGCCGAGCTGGCCGGTACCGACCGCAACGGCCTCCATGTAGTCGATGCTGCGCGAGGAGCGCAACGTCCTGCCTGCGACCCAGAGCAGCGCACCGGCGCAGGCACCGCCGATCGTCGGGACGACGATGCGGGCCCACCAGGGCAGCAGCTCCGCGGTCTCGACCAGTTCGGCGTATTGGCCGGTCAGCACGTGTTGTACGCCGCGCACGCTCGCCCGGAACGCCACGCCCGTGAGTGCGCCGCAGACCCCGATCAGCGCCGCCCAGAACATGATGCCGCTGAGCTGCCCCTGCTTGGCGGCGCTCAAGCCCGCGCGCCAAGCGCGCTCGCTACGCTCGCGCAGTTGCGAGCCCAGTTGCGCCAGGACCGCCACGGCGCTACCCGCCTCGCGCGGGTGCCTCACAGCCGCGGAGGCGAGCCGGCCGCCTCACCGCAATATTCCCTCGGCGTAGGCGTCGGGTGCGAAATTCACGAAGCGCGTGTATTGGCCCTGAAAGGTCAGCAGAAACGTGCCGGTCTCGCCGTTGCGATGCTTGGCCAGATCGATCTCCGCGATGCCCTTCTTGGTGGTGTTCTTGTCGTAGACCTCGTCGCGGTAAATCAAGAGAATCATGTCCGCGTCCTGCTCTATCGCCCCTGACTCGCGTAGATCCGACATCACGGGCTTCTTCTCGGTGCGCTGCTCCACGCTGCGATTGAGCTGCGAGAGCGCGATGACCGGCACCGCCAGCTCCTTGGCCAGTGCTTTGAGACCACGGGAGATCTCGGCGATCTCCGTGGCGCGATTCTCCTGCGTGCCGGGGACCTGCATGAGTTGCAGGTAATCGACCACGACCAGGTCCAGGCCGTGCTCGCGCTTGATGCGTCGCGCACGCGCGCGCAATTCGGTCGGCGTGAGCGCGCCGGACTCGTCGATGAAGATCCGGGCCTCCGACAGCTGGCTCGTGGCCGCCGTGATGCGCACCCAGTCGTCATCGGAGATGCGCCCGGAGCGAATGCTGTTGAGCGGCACGTGCCCGATCGAGGCGAGCATGCGTGTGACGAGCTGCTCGGAGGGCATTTCCATGCTGAAGATCGCGACCGCCGCCTTGCTGTCCGGACTGACCGCGGCGTATTCGGCCATGTTGACCGCCAGCGTGGTCTTGCCCATCGAGGGACGCCCGGCGATCACGATCAGATCCCCGGCACGAAGGCCGCCGGTCTTGGCATCGAAATCGCTGAAGCCCGTCGCCAGACCGCGCAGCTTGTTGGGATTGGTGTGCCACTCGTCGATCTTGTCGATGAGCGCGGGCAGCAACGTGCCGACCCGCACCGCGCCCGAGCCGACGCGGGCACCCTGCTCCGCGATCTCAAACACCAGCGCTTCGGCGCGATCGACCAGATCGCGCGCCGAAAGTCCCTCATCACTGAAAACCGAGGAGGCGATGGCGCGGCCGGCCTCGATCAGGCGGCGCAGCAGCGAACGCTCGCGCACGATGTGAGCGTAGGCGCGGGCGTTGGCGGCCGTGGGCGTATCGCGCGCCAGCGTGCCCAGATACGCGAGGCCCCCGACCTCCTCGAGTCGTGCGCGCCGCTCGAGTTGCTCGGACACCGTAACCACATCGCCCGGACGCCCGGTTGCAATCAGTTCGGCGAGCGCCTCGTAGATGAGCCGATGGTCCGGGCGGTAGAAATCCTGCGCCGTCACGACATCGGCCACCTGGTCCCAGGCGGTAGCGTCGATCAGCAGCGCGCCGAGCACGGATTGCTCGGCTTCGACCGAATGCGGCGGCGTGAGGCCCTCGGCGCCGGAGTTGCCGCCTTCGCGGCGTGAGCGCAGCGGTGTCGTGCTCACTGGCTAACCCGATGCACGTGCGCAGGCTCCAAGGGACCGAGCCAGTGGCCGCTGCGTATCAGGCCGCTTCGTCGGCGACGATCGAGACCGGCAGCTCGAGATTCACGTCGGCATGCAGGTGCAGCTGGACGCTGTACTCGCCAACCATGCGCAGCGGGCCAGCCGGCAAACGCACCTCGCTGCGCGCCAGCGCGTGTCCCGCTTTGGTGCTCTGCTCGGCGATATCGGCAGTGCCGACTGAACCGAACAGCTTGCCCTCGCTGCCGGCCTTGGCATGAATCGTGAGCTTGAACTCCTTGAGCGCCTCGGCACGGCGCTGCGCCTGTGCGAGTTCATCGTTCGCGGTGCGCTCGAGCTCGGCTCGGCGCGCCTCGAAGCGCGCGATGTTCTGCACCGTCGCCAGCGTCGCCTTGCCTTTGGGCAGCAGGTGATTGCGCCCGTAGCCGGACTTCACGCGCACGCGATCGCCGATGTTGCCGAGGTTCGCCACCTTCTGCAGCAGGATCAGTTCCATGGCCGTGATCCTCAGTGCTGATCGGTATAGGGCAGCAGCGCGAGGAAGCGCGCGCGCTTGATTGCCGTGGCCAGCTGACGCTGGTAGTAGCTCTTGGTACCGGTGATTCGGCTCGGCACGATCTTGCCGGTCTCGGTCACGTAGTTCTTGAGCGTCGAGAGATCCTTGTAGTCGATCATGGCCACGCCGTCGGCCGTGAAGCGACAGAATTTCTTGCGCCGGGTAAAGCGCGAGGTGCTGGGGGTTCGCATCAGGCACCTACCGAGAGTTGATCATCGTCGCCATCCTCGTCGCGGTCCCGCCGGCCGAGCTCCCCTTCCTCCTCGGCCTTCGCCATGGGCGAGGCTTCGGTGATGGCCGTCTCGACGCCCGTGACCAGGTAGCGCAGCACCGCATCGCTGAAACGAAAGGCGCCGGTGAGCTCGGTCAGGGTCTTCTGGTCGACCTCGATATTGATCAGCACGTAGTGCGCCTTGTGCACCTTGGCGATCGGGTAGGCGAGCTGGCGGCGGCCCCAATCCTCGATCCGGTGCACCTTGCCGTTGCCGGCCGCGATCATTCCCTTGTAGCGCTCGAGCATGGCCGGAACCTGCTCGCTCTGGTCGGGATGGACCAGAAATACGATCTCGTAATGCCTCACATCTGCTCCTTATGGGTAATGCCACCCGCCTCGGCCCTTCACAGGCACCGCGGTGTGGCAAGGAGATCCGGCGCCCGCTGTGCTCAGGCGCCTGGGTCGTCTGGGAAAATGGCCGGCAAGGATACAAAATGCGGCAGCGCGAAGCAATGAGGGCCTCAAGGGGACGCTGCCAGCGGTGCCTCGCGTTGCCGCAACGCCTCGTAGAGCAGCATACCGGCGGCCACCGACACGTTGAGGCTCTCCACGGCACCGAGACTGGGCAATCGGGCCAGCCAATCGCAGTGCCGCCGCGTCAGGGCGCGCAGCCCCCCGCCTTCGGCACCCATGACCAATACCCGCGGGCCGGTCAGATCCAGCGCCGCGGCGCTCTGCGGCGCCTGGGCGTCGGCGCCGACAATCCACAGCCCCGCATCCTTGAGCAACCCCAGGGTGCGCGCCAGGTTGGTCACGATCGCGACCGGGGTGGTCTCGGCCGCACCGGTGGCAACCTTGCGGGCGGTCGCATTCAGGGGGGCGGCACGATCGCGCGGAACGATCAGCGCCAGCACGCCGCAGGCGTCCGCAGTGCGCAGGCAAGCGCCGAGATTGTGCGGATCCTGCACGCCATCGAGCGCCAGCAGTAGCGGATCGTGCGCAGCGCTGATCGCCTCGAGCAGCTCCGCTTCCCGCCAGGGAGGCAGCGGCAACACCTCGGCGGCGACTCCCTGATGCACCACCGGACCGAGTCGTGCCAGCAGGCGGGTCGCATCCACGCGCTCGACGGTGCGGCCCGCGGCGAGCGCGAGCTGCTCGATCTGCGCCGCGCGCGCATCGCTGCGCCCCTGTTGCAGCGACACACGCAGGACACGTTCGGGGTGCCGCTGCAACAGCACTCGCACCGCATGCAGGCCGTAGATGAGCTCAGTTCGCGGCGAGTTCAAGATCGATGAGCCCCTCGACTGGCTTGACCGCGGCGACGACGACCCGCAGCCGCTCGCCCGGGGCCAGACGGCGTTTGCTGCGCTGGCCGAGCCATTGTCCGCCATCGCGCGCCATCTGGTAATCGTCGTCTCTGAGGGACGCGAGGGTGAGCAGGCCATCGACACCCAGGGCGAGCAACTGCACGAAACAGCCGAATTCCACGACCGTCGTGATCAGGCCGTCGAAGGTCTGTCCGACCCGATCGCGCAGATACACGCATTTGAGAAACGTGGCAACGTAGCGATCGGCCTCATCAGCGCGCCGCTCGAGCCGCGATAAATCGCTGCCCTGCGCGGCGAGCTCCGGGCCCGCCGGCAGGCTCTCCAGGGGCGTCAAGCCCAGTCGGACGCGCAATGCGCGATGAATCATGAGGTCCGGATAGCGGCGGATCGGCGAGGTGAAATGGGCGTAGTTGTTCAAGGCCAGCCCGAAGTGGCCGATGCTATCGGGTTGATACAGCGCCTGCGCCATCGAGCGCACGATCAGCGATTCGACGAACGGGCGGCTGGTGCCATCGCGCACGCGCGGCGCGATCGCGGCCAGGTCGCTCGGCTTGACCGGATCGGGCAATTGCAGCTCGATCCCGAGCACGCGCAGCGTCGTGCGCAGGAGCTGGAGCTTGCGCTCATCGGGGGCCGCATGTACGCGGTAGAGCGCCGGTACGCCCTGCTCGCGCAGCTCCTGCGCGACCGCGACGTTGGCGATCACCATGCACTCCTCGATGAGCCGGTGTGCATCGTTGCGCGAGACGAATTCGATCGCGCTCACCCGCTCACCACCCTCGAAGACGAATTCCGCCTCGGGTGCGTCAAAGTCCAGGGCGCCGCGGCGGGCGCGGGCCGCGGTGAGCGCGCGATACACCTCGACCAGCGGCAACAGTGACTCGAGCAATGCGCCGAGGCGCGCGTGCGCGGCGCTAGCGCCGAGGAACAGCGCCTCGTGAGCCTGATCGTAGGTCAGTCGCGCCGCCGAGCGCATCACCGCCGGATAAAAGCTTGCGCCCTCGAGCACGCCGCGCCTGGAGATGTGCATATCGGCGACCATGCAGAGCCGGTCCACCGCCGGCTCCAGCGAGCACAGATGGTTCGATAGCGCCGTGGGCAGCATGGGCAGCACCCGTGTCGGAAAGTACACCGAGGTGCCCCGGGCACGCGCCTCCTCATCGAGTGCCGAGCCGGGACGCACGTAATGGCTCACGTCCGCGATCGCCACGAGCAAGCGGAAGCCGCCCCCCTCGCGCCGCTCGGCATAGACGGCGTCGTCGAAATCGCGCGCGTCCTCGCCATCGATCGTGACCAGCGGCAGGGTGCGCAGATCCACCCGTTGCGCTGCCTCGGCAGGATCCACGCTCTTACCCCATTGCACCGCTTCGCGCAGCGCCGCTGCCGGGAACTCCACCCCCAGGCCAAAGCGCGCGATGGCCGCCTCGGTGGCCATCTGCACAGGCCGTTCGGGATCGAGTCTCTGCTCGATGCGCGCTTCGGCCTCGCGATCCTCCTGCGGATAACTCAGCAGCCGGGCGATGACCCAATCCCCGGCCCGCGCCTCGAGCGGGTTGTCGACCACCTTGCAGTGCAGTCCGAGGCGCTGATCGGCCGAGCGCACCGTCAGTCCGCGCGGCCCGGGCTCCACCGTGGCCAGGAAAGCCTTCACGCCGCGCTCGAGTACTTCCAGTACGCGCCCGACGTAGCGATCCTGTCCGTCGCTGCGCACCTCGATGCGCACGCGATCCCCGTGCATGAGCCCCTGCATGGACTGAGGCGGAATGAATACCGAGTCAGGGAGCGCCTCGGTGCGCACGAAGCCATAACCGTTGCGATTGGCGCTCAGCGTGCCATCGGCTTGCATGAGTACCGCGCCCGGCGTTCGCGCCGAGCGCTTGCCGCTGCGGCGAGCTCCGCCGGGGGCAGCGCCCGCGCTTCGCTTGGCGGGACGATTGGCACTGGGTGTGGCGGCGCGCTTGGGCGGCCGCTGTTTGCCACCGCGTGTCAATTGACAGTCCCCAACCCCTTCCGTACATTGCGCCGCCCACCCGAGGCCCAGGTGGCGGAATTGGTAGACGCACTAGTTTCAGGTACTAGCGGGTAACACCGTGGAGGTTCGAGTCCTCTCCTGGGCACCAAATAATCAATGAGATACGAATATATCTTATAGTTTCGCATTAACAAATTCGAGTCTGAATTCTTGCACGCCGCGCAGCGTAGCAGCTTTGTGAGCGCACTCACACGCTGTTAGCGGTAGCCAAACTGCGCAGGGGGGGGATGTGGGTGAAAGCAGCTGCGCGCAATCGCGCTCCGATAGATAAACACGGCGCCTGGGCAGCGGCGGCGATGGCCTGCATGGGCATCGTGTTTGGCGACATCGGAACGAGCCCGCTCTATACCCTGCAGGTCGCGACCAAGGCGGCGAGCCCGGACGGGGCCCCCTCCCCGGCCGCAGTGCTCGGTATCGTATCGCTGATCTTCTGGTCGTTGACCATCGTCATTTCCTTCAAGTATGCAATCCTCATCATGCGTGCGAATAATCACGG
>JBELAR010000079.1:0-20328 GCA_049508555.1 Steroidobacteraceae bacterium | reverse complement strand
CTGCATGGCCTCGGCGTTGCGCTTGCGCGCCGAGCGGCTCGGCCTTTCGGCATCCGGCGGCTCCTCACCCTCGGGCAGAGTGGACTCGTTCATGCGTTGCGGAAGGGGTGCCTGCGGCGCGCTGCTACAATTCGCCATGATCATCGCACAGGGTGGGCGCGGTTGCTGACCGGGACTGCAGGGCGCGAGTAAAGGATATCAATATGTCGCAGCAGGTCGATGCCTCGCGGATCAACGAACTGAGGGAAGTCGTCGCGCTCGCACTGGCGCAGGCGCACACGAGCGGGGCGAGCCAGGCGGAGGCGGACGCGAGCCTGCAGCGCGGTCTGAGCGCGACCGTGCGCCTCGGCCAGGTCGATACCATCGAGTACCACCGGGACCGGGGCTTGTCGGTCACGGTGTATTTCGGCCAGAGCAAGGGTTCCGCCAGCACCGCCGACCTGCGGAGCGCGGCCGTGCGCGAGACGGTGCTGAAGGCTTCGGCGATCGCGCGGCATACGGCGGCGGATAAATTCGCCGGGCTGGCCGATCCCCTCGTGCTGGCGCGCGAGGTACCGGATCTGGATCTCTATCATCCCTGGGACCTCGAACCGGAGCAGGCGATCGCGCTCGCACGCGACTGTGAGGCGGCTGGGCTCGAGTGCGATCCGAGGCTGAAGAATTCAGAGGGCGCAACCGTCAACACGCACAGCGGCGTGCGCGTCTACGGCAACAGCCACGGCTTCCTCGAAGGCTTTCCGAGCACGAGCCACAGCGTGAGTTGTGCGCTGGTGGCACAGCAGGACGAGGACATGCAGCGCGACTACTGGTACTCGGTCGCGCGCCGCGCCCAAGGGCTGGAGGACGTCGCAGCCATCGGCCGCAAGGCCGCGCAGCGTGCGCTGCGCCGCCTCGGCGCCCGCCGGCTCTCCACGCGTCGCGCGCCGGTGCTGTTCGCGCCGGAAATCGCGCGCGGCGTGTTCGGACATTTCGTGGGAGCGATCCGCGGGGCGAGCCAGTATCGGCGCTCCTCGTTCCTGCTCGAGGCCGCCGGCCAGCAGGTGTTCCCGGCGTTCCTCAACATCGCCGAACGGCCACATCTGGCCGAGGGACTCGCGAGCAGTCCGTTCGATGCCGAGGGCGTGGCGACGCGCGATCGCGAGCTGGTGCAGCGCGGCGTGCTGCAGGGCTACGTGCTGAGCAGCTATTCGGCGCGCAAACTCGGCTTGCCCACGACGGGCAATGCCGGCGGCATCCACAATCTGCTGATCACAGCGAGCGCCGAGGGCGGTGGAGAGACCAGCGGCAGCTTCGAGCAATTGCTCGCTCGCATGGGCAATGGTCTGTACGTGACTGAGCTCATGGGGCAGGGCGTCAATGGCGTCACGGGCGACTATTCGCGCGGCGCCAGTGGTTTCTGGGTCGAGGACGGTGCGATCGCCTTTCCGGTGCATGAACTCACGATCGCAGGGAACCTGCGCGAGATGCTGCGCGGGATCGTGGCCATAGGCACCGACGTGGATACGCAGGGCGCCGTGCGCACAGGCTCGCTGCTGCTCGAGAGCATGACGATCGCAGGGGAGTGAGCGCCGGGGTCGGTCAGCTCAGGCGTCGCGCGGCGGCGTGAGAGTCTCCGCTGCCGTCAGACGCAGCAGGGCTTCCTGATATTTCTGGCTGGTGCGCTCGATGATTTCGGCGGGCAGATGCGGCCCCGGGGCGCATTTGTTCCAATCGAGGCTTTCCAGATAGTCGCGCACGTATTGCTTGTCGAACGAAGGTGGGCTGCTGCCGATACGCCAGGTGTCGGCCGGCCAGAAGCGCGAGGAGTCGGGCGTGAGTACCTCATCCATCAGAGTCAGCCTGCCGTCGCGATCGAGACCGAATTCGAATTTTGTGTCCGCAATGATGATGCCGCGCCGGCGTGCGTGCGCGGCCGCGAACGCATAGAGCGCGAGCGCAGTGTCGCGCACGGCGGCGGCCAGCGGCTCGCCGAGCAGCTGCGCCGTGGCCGCAAAGGAAATGTTCTCGTCGTGCTCGCCGGGCGCGGCCTTGGTCGCGGGCGTGAACAAGGGCGCCGGCAGTGCCTGGGCCTGCTGCAATCCCGCCGGCAGCGCGATGCCGCACAGCTGGCCGCTGGCCTGGTAGTCCTTCCAGCCCGAGCCGATCAGATAGCCGCGTACCACGGCCTCGATCGGCAGGGCTTTGAGCCGCTGTACGATCACGGCTCGGCCTTCAAGCAGCGCCAGATCGGCCGCATCGCTGGTGGCGGCGCTCAGCGGTTCAGCGGTCAGATGGTTAGGAATGATCGCCGTGGTGCGCGCGAACCAGAAGCGCGAGATCTCGTTCAGCACGCGGCCCTTGCCCGGAATCGGATCGGGCAGCACCACATCGAAGGCCGAGAGTCGATCCGTGGTCACGATCAGCAGGCGCTCGGCATCGAGCGCGTAGATGTCGCGCACCTTGCCGCGATGCAGGCGCCGCAGTCCCCGCAGATCTGTGTCGTAGACGGTGCTTTCCGCAATCGTTCCGGGTTTACTGGCCAAGGCTTGCTACCATACCTGGCGCGTTGCAAGGGCGCGCATCTTGCCGCTCCGGCTGCAACTGGGTCAAGCGGGACGACTGACTGAATCATGAACTGGGGCGGAAAAATCATCGGTGGGGTGCTGGGCCTGGCGGCCCTGGGTCCGTGGGGCGCCGTCATCGGGGTGGTGATCGGCCATCAGATCGATGCCGGCCTCACGTTCTCGACGCTGCTCGGCAGCGGGGGCGCGGACCCGAAGCTGGCCAATGAGCTGTTCTTTCCCACCACGTTTCGCGTCATGGGACACATCGCCAAGGCCGACGGGCGCGTCTCCGAGCGGGAGATCGCCTCGGCGCGCGCGGTCATGCATGCGTTGCATCTCAATCCGGCGCAGATGCTCTCGGCGATGGAGTATTTCAACGAAGGCAAACAGCCCGGATTCGATCTGGATGGGGCGCTGCGCCGGCTGCACGGCGCGATCGCGCCGTATCCGGAGCTCGCGAACTTCATGCTCGAGATTCAGCTCCAGGCGGCGCTGGCCGGCGATGGCCTGTCGGAGCTGCCGCGCGCGCGCCTGCGGCGCGTGTCGCAGTTGCTGGGCTTGGGGCCAGCGGAATTCGCGCGGCTCGAGAGCATTCTGCGCTGGCGGCAGGGCACAGCGGGTGGCTCGGCGGGGGGTTACGGCAGTTACGGCGGGACGTCGGGCGCCGCGGGCGTCAGCGCTGAGCGTCTCGCGCAGGCCTACACCGTGCTGGTTGCCGAGCCGACGATGTCGGACGAGCAGATCGTGAAGTCCTATCGCCGACAGATGAGTCGCCATCATCCCGACAAGCTGCAGGCCAACGGCCTGCCCGATTCGATGCTCGAGCGCGCCAAGGAGCGCACGCAGCAGATCCAGGTCGCCTACGAGCTCATCCGTGCCCACCGTGGTATGCGCTAGACTGCCTTGCATGCCCGGCGGCCACTGGATAGCACCCTCGATTCTCTCGGCTGACTTTGCCCGTCTGGGCGCGGAAGTCGATGCAGTCATTGCGGCCGGCGCCGATCTCGTGCACTTCGACGTGATGGACAATCACTACGTGCCGAACCTCACGGTCGGTCCGGTCGTGTGTGAAGCCTTGCGCCGCCACGGCGTCGCGGTGCCGATCGACGTCCATCTGATGGTACGGCCGGTCGATCGCATCGTCCCGGATTTTGCCGCTGCCGGCGCGACCTACATCAGCTTTCATCCCGAAGCGAGCGATCACGTGGATCGCACGATCAGATTGATACGCGACCACGGCTGCAAGCCGGGGTTGGTGTTCAACCCCGCCACGGCGCTGGAGTGGCTGGACTACACGCTCGAGGAGCTCGATCTGGTGCTGCTGATGTCGGTGAACCCGGGCTTCGGCGGCCAGACGTTCATTCCTGCAGTGCTGCCCAAGATTGCCGAGGTGCGGCGGCGGGTCGACTTGAGCGGCCGGGCAGTGCGCGTGGAGGTCGACGGCGGGATCAAGGTGGATAACATCGCGGCGGCGGCGCAGGCCGGCGCCGACACTTTTGTCGCCGGCTCGGCTATTTTCGGCAGCAAGGACTACGAGGCTACGATTCGCGCGATGCGCTCGCAGCTCTCGCAATCCCGACTGGAGCGCTGAGGCTCCGTTTCGCTTTCAGGCCTCGTCGTCGTCGTCCTCGTCATCATCGTCGGGCGGCGGCGGCGCCTTCGGCCTCGTCTCGGCAGGCCGGTCGCGTAGCGGCTTCGTCGGCACGATCACCGGACGGGTCTTCATCTTGGGCCGCGCGTTGAACACCACGATGGTCTTGCCGGTGGCGCGCAGCAGTCCCTGATCTTCGAGCACTTTGAGCACACGGCCGGCCATTTCGCGCGAGCAGCCTACCAGGCGTGAGAGCTCCTGACGCGACACCTTGATCTGCATGCCTTCAGGATGCGTCATGGCGTCAGGCTCGTCACACAGGCCGGTGATCGCATGCGCGACGCGTCCGGTGACATCCACGAAGGCAAGATCGCCGAGTTTGCGATTGGTACGGTCCAGGCGAGTGGCCAGCTGCGTGGCCAGCTCAAAGATCAACCCGGGACTCTCGGTCGCTACCTGGCGGAAGCGCGGATAGGTCATTTCGGCCAGCTCGCAGGCATTGCGCGTGCGCACCCAGGCGCTGCGCGTGGGCTGCTCATAGAACAGTCCCATCTCGCCAAAGAACTGCCCTTTGTTGAGGTAGGCGAGCACCATCTCGTTGCCTTCCTCGTCCTCGATCATGACCTCGACCGAGCCGCTGATGATGTAGTAGAGGACATCAGGCAGATCGCCGGCGTGAATCAACACGGTCTTGGAGGGTACCGTTCGAATGCGGCAGTAGCTCAGAAAACGGTTGATCGCAGGAATGTCGCTCAATGGTCTGACATTCTCTTCCATGATTACCTGGCCTTCATGCGTTATTGAAGCGACGGCGCTTGCGGCTTTTTATTACATCTATTGTACCGGCCGCAAGCGAGAGGTACAGCGTCAAGGGGTGTATGGGTCGCGTTCGTGCGGCTTGCGCTCAAATCCAGTAAGCCGTGCTGGTCATCACGCGGGCGACCCAGCCCATCACCGTCGGGATCGGCGCCGGCAGTTCGCTCGCCCCCGCGGCGCGTGCCGCCTGGCCGTGTCCGGCCTCCTCGGCCTGCATGACCTCGACGATCTTGCGGCTGCGCTGATCGGCCGCGGGCAGGCGACCCAGATGGCTGGCGAGGTGACCCTCGACCTGCGCCTCGGTCTCGGTCACGAAGCCGAGACTGATGCCGTCGCCCAGCACCCCTGCAATCGCACCGATACCAAAGGAGCCGAGGTACCAGAGTGGGTTGAGCCGGCTCGGGCGCGCATCGAGCTCGCCGAGTCTTGCTTCGCACCACGCCAGATGGTCGGCCTCCTCAGCGGCCGCACGCTCCAGGAACTCGCGCGTCGAGCGCGCGCGCGCGAACACGGCCTGACCGCGATAGAGTCCCTGGGCGGCAATCTCCCCGGCATGATTGACTCGCATGAGCCGGGCTGCATGACGCTTCTCGCCAGCCGTGAGCGCCGGGCTATCGGCCGGAAGTCCCGGCTGGCGTGCACTGTGGGCCGGGGCGAACAGAGTACGCAGGGTTTCATCCGCGACCTTGAGCACCGAATCGAGTACGTTTGTGGCCGCCATGGGGTAGATTATATGTCATACGGCGCTGTAGCCGGGGGGTCGGTGCGGAGCAGCACCGGCAGCGGCCGTTTTGCAAAGCCCTGGCGCCTTGAGTACACTCCCCGGCCGTTTTCCAGATAGTCCGCGAGGCGGACTTGAGGACCCTACGAGATGAAGACCGAATTCGCCCAGCCGGCGACCGTGCGCGGTGACTGGTATGTCATTGACGCGAGTGGCAAAACCTTAGGGAGACTGGCCTCGCGGATTGCATTGCGGCTCAAGGGCAAGCACAAGGCCGATTACAGCCCGCACGTCGACATGGGGGACCATATCGTCGTGCTGCATGCCGAGAAGATTGCGGTCACGGGTAATAAGCTCGACGACAAGCTCTATCACCGCTACACCGGCTTTCTCGGCAACCTCAAGACGATCGCACTGGGCAAGTTGCTCAAAGAGCACCCCGAGAGGGCCATCGAGTTTGCGGTCAAGGGCATGCTGCCCAAGAACACGCTCGGGCGGAAAATGTTCCGCAAGCTGCATGTGTTCGCCGGCGACAAGCATCCCCACAGTGCGCAGCAACCCAAACCGCTCGAACTCGAGCTTTAAGGATCAGGATTACCCGATATGGCAGCAACCGTGAATTACGGCACCGGCCGGCGCAAGAGCTCTACTGCGCGGGTGTACATGCAGGCCGGCAACGGCCGCATCACCATCAATAATCGTCCGATCGACGAATTCTTTGGCCGCGAAACCGGTCGAATGATCGTGCGCCAGCCGCTGGAAGTCGTGCAGCTCGCCAGCACTTTCGATATCCGCGTCCAGGTGGACGGGGGCGGAATCACGGGGCAGGCCGGCGCCATCCGGCACGGCATCGCTCGGGCACTGATCAGTTACGACGAGTCGCTGCGCCGGCCGTTGCGCCAGGCGGGCTTTGTGACGCGCGACGCGCGCGAGGTCGAGCGCAAGAAGGTTGGCCGCCGCAAAGCGCGCCGCGGGCCTCAGTACTCGAAGCGTTGAGGGCGCAGCGGCCGCCGGTGTGCCGACCGCACCGGTTTCTGCTGGGGGATCGTCTAGTGGTAGGACCGCGGACTCTGACTCCGCTAACCTAGGTTCGAATCCTAGTCCCCCAGCCAATTCAAGCCCCGTGGCGTCACTTCACCGAGGATGCCTCCGGCGCATCAGCCCGGAGCCCTGGGGAGTGCAGCCGGCGGTCTGAGAGGGGTTAGACCATGCACGGTTTTTTTGTGATCAGAAAATCGCGCATGGTCTAGCCCCTCGCAAGAGGCGAGTTGCACTTCACCGTTGATCGTTATCCGATCGCTCAATGCGGCTTGACGCTACGGCCGTTCACGCGTGTCGCCTCGACGACCCTGCCGCGACCGGTGATCAATGTGCAGGCATCGCCATCCGCAGTGACCGGGTCGCCCACCTTCAGTTGCAGACGCAGCAGGCCCGTGGCTCTCGTGTGGATGAAATCGCCGTTGTCCAGTACCACGCCGTTAGCGGCGCCGTGGCGCGCATAGTTCAAACGCGCGACCACGCCCGAATAACCCCGGCGTGCGGCCTGCTGTCGCTGCGAGCATTTGCGACCATCGATCGATACCAGGCGCACGTAGTCATACACCGGGTGCTCGCTCGCGCCCTTGCTCGATGGTCGTTGCAAAGCCGCATCGATGATCAACCTCTGGCCGCGCTTGAGTCCCTGGAAGGCGTCCGGTGACTGACTGTCACGCCGCTCAAACACGATTTGCAGCGGCTTGCGGTCGACATCGAGCAGCACACCTTCGATACCGCCCTTGGGGCTATAGATGACGTGCTGGAATTTTCCCGCAATGGATTGTTCGTGCCTCTTGGCCATGACGTCTCCTAGTCGACGCAGCAGACGGGCGCGCTCGGGTCCGACGCGGGCCTGCCGCTGGAGCGGATCTTGCCCGCTTGAGTGCGCGCCGTCCGTTCGACGCCGTACAGAGCCTCAGATCCTGCGCACGCCCTGCGCGGTACCGACGAGGAGCAGATCGGCGGGGCGCAGGGCGAACAGTCCGACCGTGACGACGCCGGCGATCTGATCGATGGCGGTCTCGGTCGCAATCGGCTCGGTGATCGAGAGGCCGTGAACGTCGAGGATGTGATTGCCGTTGTCGGTGATGACGCCCTGGCGCCAGACCGGCTTGCCGCCGAGTCGCTCGAGACGCGCGGCCACGTGGCTGCGCGCCATCGGGATCACCTCCACCGGTAATGGAAATCGACCCAGGGTTGGCACCAGCTTGCTCTCATCGACTATGCAGATGAAACGAGCGGCTGCAGCGGCCACGATCTTCTCGCGGGTCAGCGCCGCGCCTCCGCCCTTGATCAGTTCGCGTGCCGGGTTGGCTTCGTCGGCGCCGTCGATATAGAGCGCCAGATCGCTCACGGCATTCAGATCCAGCACCGCAATACCGTGGGCGCGCAGTCGCGCGCTGCTGCCCTCGGAGCTGGAAACTGCGCCGCGCAGCCGCAGAGTGGGCGCCTGCAGTGCCAGCAGTTCGATGAATATGTTTACTGTACTGCCGGTGCCGACGCCGAGGATCGTATCGGCTTGCACGAGTTCCAGGGCGGCGCGCGCGGCCTGCTGCTTCTTGGTGTCTTGAGTGCTGTCCGGAGCAGGCGGGTGCGGCTCGTTCATGCTGTTATCGCGGCAAGGGGGGCCAGAGACGACAGTGCCCGCTGATGCGGGCACTGCTTGAAGCTTTGAAGTGCGGCGAGCGAGGAGGTCATCCAAGCCCGCCGCTGCTGAAGGCCCTACTTCTTTTTAGAAGCTTTTTTCTTGGCCTTCTTCTTTGCTTTCGCCATGACTAGATCTCCATGTCAGGTTAGTCCGGGGCTCGAGTATATACACGCGTTGCAAAATTACAAGCAAGAGAGTAGGCGATTCCACTTGTGTGAATCCGCTCACATCGGCATCGAGCGTCATTCGAGCGCGAGAATGAATCGCCAATGAGCATCCTCAACAGGTGTAACCGACAGTCTATTACCCGGTCGCAGGATCAGCATGCCTGCTAGAGCGCCCGTTGCATGGGCGCGTAGCGCATCGAGTCCGATCACGCGCTTGAAGCGACGCATCAGACGAATATCCAGCGTATACCAGCGCGGATTGTCCACGCTGGACGCCGCATCGTAGTGGTCATCGCGCCGGTCGAAGGCGCTCGGATCCGGATATGCGCCGCGCACCACGCGCACGATGCCCGCGATACCCGGCTCCTCACAGCTCGAATGGTAGATGAAGGCTTCATCGCCCTTGTGGATCTGGTCACGGATGAAATTGCGCGCCTGGTAGTTGCGGACGCCCTCCCAGCTCGTGGTCTTGCGCGGCGCGCTCTGCAGGTCCGCGATGCCGAAGGTCGAGGGTTCAGTCTTGAGCAGCCAATGCTTCATGGATGTCACTGGGCCGCGGGATTAAAGCGGATCACACCCTCTTCGGTCACCACCGCATCGAGCGGTACGTCGTGCCGCGCAGGCTCGATGTGCTCGAGCCGCTGGCAGCGGAAGGCGAGGCCGACCAGCAGCGGCCGGTGCCAGCTGCGCCGATGGCGCCGATAGGCGAAGAGTCGATCGTAGTAGCCCGCGCCCGCCCCCAAGCGCGTGCCGTGTGCATCGAAGCCGAGCAAGGGTACGAATACCACCGACAAGGCACGCGCCGACAGACACTGCGCGCCGGCGGGTTCGGGAATGCCGTGGCGGTTGAGCAGCGTGCGCTCGCCGCGCGCGCGCGCGAATACCATCAGGCGGCGCCGGTAATCGGCAATGCGCGGCAGGTACACCGGGCAGCAGCGACGCCGCGCGAGCGCGCGCAGGGCATCGGTGCCGACTTCATAGCCCACCGCGACGTAGAGCCCGATGGGCCGTGCGCCGCGCAGCCAGCGCGTGGCTGCAATGTGCTGGGTGATGGTTCGCGCGGCCGCTGAACGCTGTGCCTCGCTGAGCGCAGCGCGGCGTGCGCGCAGCGCGCCTCGCAGCGCATTGCGCGCAGCGGCCACTGCCGCGCCCGGCGCTGACGCCGCGCCGGTCTCAGCGGCAAGCCGAAAATTCAAGGGCGTCGCCCGCAAAGCAACAAGTGGGATCACCTGCGACAGGTAAGGCTTTCTGCTGCAAGGCAGACCTGCACAGTGCTGTCAGCAAGGCTATCGATCCCTTGGGTGTTTCAATTAGGGTCGAGAGGTAACCCAGTTCACTATCGAACACCGCAGGCGACGCTTGCGGTCACTCTACACCAAAGGACCAGGCGCTGTCGTTTGACGCAGCTCACGTTTGAGCGCTGCAGCATAGGCTCACAACTCGAGTTGCTGTCCCTTCTCCAGGGAGGTTTCGACGCGCTCGCGCAGCGTCTTGAGGCGATGGCCGAATTCCTGCTCGTTGCCGGTCGAATTCGCTCGCAGCCGGATGACTTCGTGGGCGAGATTGAGCGCCGCCATGACTGCAATGCGGTCCAGGCCGACGATCTTGCCGCTGTCGCGGATCTCGCGCATGCGGTTGTTGAGAAATTCGGCGCTGTCGAGCAGCTCGCTGCGCTCCTCCGGAGCACAGGCCACGAAATAGTCCTTTTCGAGGATGCGGACGCTGAGCGGACGGGCCGCCTCGCGTTCGGTCACGCGCTGTGCTCCATGG
This sequence comes from Steroidobacteraceae bacterium, assembly GCA_049508555.1. Lineage (GTDB taxonomy): Bacteria > Pseudomonadota > Gammaproteobacteria > Steroidobacterales > Steroidobacteraceae > FEN-1191. The sequence goes on along the minus strand of JBELAR010000079.1, from coordinate 10,037 downwards.
CCTTGAGTCGGCCGATCATCGCCTCGACGCGTGCGCGCGCCTGTTCGTTCCGGTGCAGCAGTCCGGTTTTCTCGGCCGCGAGAGTGTCCTGCCGCGCCCGCAGGGCGCGATTCTCTTCCTTCAGCTGCTGCATCGTGGCCAGCAACTCCTCGACGCGCTTCTCGAGGCGCTTGAGCTCAAGGTCGACTGCGGAGGAACGATTGGCTTCAACCATGGCAAAACTATAGTGCGGCGCAGACTGACAGGTCAATGCAAACTTAAGCGCGGTAGTCCGGGCCGGTCATGGTGCCGGGGTCCCCGGCGCCTGCCGCGTGCGGTTTGTGTTGCGGCCGGCGCAATGGCTGCAATACCATTTTGCGGTGGGCACGCAGCACGACTATTTCCAGATCCAGCGCACGCTGGCCGCCTCGCATGCGCTGGCGGACGCGGCTGAGGCCCATGGCACACTGGCCGGCGCGCTCTGTGCGCTGGTGCCCTACCGCCTGGAGGACTGGTTGGCCGAAATCCTGCCCGAAGGCGTCGCCGACCTGAACGCCGACCCCGCGCTGCAGACTCTATATGAGGCTACGGTTGAGGCGTTATCGGGCCGGCAGATGGAATTCGATCTGCTGATCCCCGGGGATGATCGCCCGGTCGAAGAGCGCACGCAGGCGCTGACGGCCTGGTGCACCGGCTTCCTGTATGGTCTGGGCAGCGGCGCGCCCGATCCCCAGCGCCTGCCCGGGGATCTGGGCGAAGTCGTGCGCGACTTGACCGAAATCACGCGCGCCGACGTCGATAGCTCCGATACGCTGGAAGCCAACGAGTCGGCGCTGGCCGAGCTCGTGGAATTCGTGCGCGTCGGCGTGCAGCTCGTGTTCGATGAACTCGAACCGCTGCGTGAGCGCCACACCGGACCACGACCCGTCTTGCACTGAGTCAAAGGCCGGCACCGCGAGGCGCGATTTACCTTAAGCTGCCGACCGAGGTGTCCATGGCTGAACCGACCCGCGCCGATTTCGCACGCCGCCGTCGCGGGCTCATGCGCCTGATGGGCCGCGACGCCATCGCCATCCTGCCGGCGGCCCCGGTGCGGCACCGTAACAGCGATGTGGAATACGACTACCGCCCGGATAGCGATTTTTATTACCTGACCGGCTTCAACGAGCCGGAGGCCGTCGCAGTGCTGCTGCCAGGGCGGGCGATCGCCGAGTACGTGCTGTTCGTGCGCGAGCGCAGCCCGGAGCGCGAGATCTGGGACGGCAAGCGCGCCGGGCCGGGCGGTGCGGTCGAGCACTACGGGGCCGACGACGCTTTTCCGATCACCGATATCGACGAGATCCTCCCGGGGCTGCTCGAGAACCGTGGACGCGTGTTCTATACGATGGGCTTGAATCAGGAGTTCGACCAGCGCCTGGTCGGCTGGGTCAATACGTTGAAGGCACAGTCCAGCAGCGGCCTGCATCCGCCGCAGGAATTCGTCACGCTCGATCACGCATTGCATGACATGCGGCTCTACAAGAGTCGCGCCGAGATCAGCCTCATGCGCCGCGCCGGCGCGATTGCCGCCCGTGCGCACGTGCGCGGCATGCAGTTCTGCCGTCCCGGGCGCATGGAATATGAAGTCATGGCCGAGCTGCTGCACGAATTCAACCGCAACGGAGCCGATATTTCCTATCACCCCATCGTCGGCGGGGGCCCGAACTCCTGCGTGCTGCACTACCGCGACAATAACGCCCGCCTCAACGACGGCGATCTGCTGCTGGTCGATGCGGGTTGCGAGTACGGCTATTACGCCTCCGATATCACGCGCACGTACCCGATCAACGGCCGCTACACGAGCGAGCAGCGCGCCGTGTACGAGGTCGTGCTCGAAGCACAGCTGGCCGCCATCGCCAAGGTGAAACCCGGCAATCACTGGAATGAGCCGCACGATGCGGCAGTGCGCGCCATCACTCAGGGATTGGTGCGTATCGGCCTGCTGCGCGGTGCGGTGACGACGCTGATACGCAGCGGCGCCTACAAGAAATTTTTCATGCATCGCACCGGTCATTGGCTCGGCATGGACGTGCACGATGTCGGCGACTACAAGGTCGGCGAGCAATGGCGTGTGTTCGAGCCCGGCATGGTGCTCACGGTCGAGCCCGGGGTCTACATCGCGGCCGGCACCCGCGGCGTCTCGCGCCGCTTCTGGAATGTCGGTGTGCGCATCGAGGACGACGTCGTGGTCACGCGCACGGGCTGTGAGGTGCTCACCGACGCCGTGCCCAAGCAGCCTGACGACATCGAAGCGCTCATGGCCGCCGCATGAGCGCGGCGGCGCGTCATTGCGATGTCGCCATCGTCGGCGGTGGCATGGTGGGCGCAAGCCTGGCGCTCGCGCTCGCCGCCACGCGACTGGACGTGATGCTGATCGAGGCGGTCGAGGCCGGCAGCGATGCGCAGCCGAGCTTCGACGATCGAACCACGGCGCTCGGCAACGGCGCGCGCCGCATTCTCGACACGCTCGGTGTCTGGCAGGAGATCGCCGAGTGCGCCGGCGCGATTCGCCGCATCCACGTTTCCGATTCGGGCCATTTCGGCTGCGCGCGGCTGGAGGCCGCCGCGCATGGACTCGAGGCTTTTGGCTACACCGTGAGCAACCGGCACATCGGCGCGGTACTCTGGCGCGCGCTGCGCGGGGCAGCGCAGCTCGAGCTGTTGAGCCCGGCCCGTGTGCTCGAGGTGCAGCTGGGCGAGGACGCGGCGCAGCTGCGGCTCGTCACGGCTCAAGGCTCGGTGAGCACGGTGTCTGCGCGGCTGATCGTCGCCGCAGACGGCGCGCATTCGCTGGTCAAGCAGGCCGCCAATATTGACTCGAGCGAGCAGGACTATCAACAGGTAGCGCTGGTGGCCAACCTCAGGAGCGACCGAGCCGCGTGCGGTATCGCCTACGAGCGCTTCGCCGCCGGCGGACCGTTGGCGCTGCTGCCGCTCGCCGACGGTGGCTATACCTGTGTTTGGACCCTCGAGCCGCAGCGCGCGCGCCTGATGCAGGAGTGCGATCCGGCGCAGTTCTGCGCGCAGCTGCAGCAGGCCTTCGGCTGGCGCGCGGGCCAGTTCCGCCGGGTCGGGCAGCGCAGCGCGTATCGTCTGTCGCTGGTGCGCGCGCAGCAGTGCATCGCGGCGCGCGCGGCACTGATTGGCAATGCGGCGCAGGCGCTGCATCCGATCGCCGCACAGGGCTTCAACTTAGGACTGCGCGACGCCGCCGTGCTCGCCGAGCTGATTGCGCCCGCGAGCGATCCGGGCGCAGCGCCACTGCTCGAGCAATTTGCCGAGCGCCGCGCCGCCGACCGCCGCGGCATGATTGCCTTTACCGACGGGTTGGTGAAGCTGTTCGCTGATCAGCGCGCCGCCGTGATCGGCGCCCGCAACCTCGGCCTGTTGCTGTTCGACGTGAGTGCACCGGCCAAGCGCGCGCTCTCGCGCCTGAGCTTCGGCTTCGGCGGCGCGCTGCCGCGGCTCGCGCGCGGTTTGCCGCTGGCGGCGCCGGCTAGATCGCGTGACTGAGCGCTTCGAGGTCGCGGTCGTCGGCGGGGGGCTGAGCGGCGCTTGCCTCGCGGCATTGCTGACGCGCCATGGCGGCATCGCCGCGAGCCGTATCGCCCTGCTGGCCCCGGGCCTGCCGCATCCAGCGCAGGCCGTGGCTGCGGGCATCGGCACGGCCGCCGAGCTGCGTGTGGCGGCGATTTCGCGCGCCAGCGAACATGTGCTGCGGGCCGCGGGCGCCTGGCAGCGTGTGGAGCGCGCCCGCCTCGGCGCCTACGAGTGCATGCGGGTCTGGCATGAGTCGGCGGCGGTCGATGGCTCGGCCGCATTGCGCTTTGACGCGGCCGATATCGGTGAGCCCAATCTGGGTTACGTCGCCGAGATCAGCGCTCTGCAGCGCGCCTGCCTCGAAAGTTTTCTCGACGCCGGAGGCACGTTGATCGACGCGGCGCTCGAGCGCCTTGAAGTCGGTGCCGAGGCCGCGCACCTGGAATGCGCCGGCGTGGCGCTGCGCGCGCGGCTCGTGGTTGGTGCCGATGGCGCGCGTTCGGCCGTGCGCGCTGCCGCCGGTCTGGCCGCGCGCTCGCACGATTACCGGCAGCTCGCCATCGTGGCGAACGTCGCGACCGCACGGCCGCATGCGCACACCGCGTGGCAGCGATTCCTGCGTACCGGGCCGCTCGCCTTGCTGCCCTTGTTCGACGGCCATTGCTCCATTGTCTGGTCGCTCGATCTCGAGGCCGCCGCGCAGCTGCGCGATTGTCCCGCAGAGCAATTCAACGCGCGGCTCGATGCGGCCTCGGCGCTCGTGCTCGGCGCGACGCAACTGCACAGTGAGCGCTTGAGCTTCCCGTTGTACAGCATGGCGGCGCACTCATACGTCGCCGCCCGCTGCGCACTCATTGGCGACGCCGCGCATGTGATCCACCCGCTCGCCGGGCAGGGCGCCAATCTCGGCCTGCTCGATGCGGCGGCGCTGTGCGAGGCGATCGCCGCGGCGAGTGCCACGCGCGAGGATCCGGGCGCACTGCGAATTCTGCGCCGCTACGAGCAACAGCGCCGCACGCACAACCTGCTGATGGACGGGGCCATGAGCGCATTTCAGAGCGGTTTCGCCGCGCGCCCTCCAGCCGCCTGGCTGGTCAACCGCGCGCTGGGTCTGGTCAATCGTAGCGGCGCGCTCAAGCGCGCCTTCGCGCGAGCGGCGCTGGGAACCTCAGGCGAGCTGCCGCGGCTCGCGCGTGCCGGCTAGAGGCTCGGGATCCGGTCGATCTTGGCCGCGCAGATCAGGTCGTTGTCGCTCAATCCCCCGATGGCGTGCGTGGAGTAGCGCACGCGGCAGTAGTTGTAGCCGACTTCCAGATCCGGATGGTGGTCTTCGGCGTTGGCGATATGCGCGAGGGCGTTGACGAAACTCATCGTGCGGTAGAAATCGCGGAAGCTGAATTCCCGCTTGATCGCCTTGCCGTCCTCGATCACTCGCCACTCGCTCGAGAGCTCGGCCATGGCGCGTTTCGTCTGCGCCGCGCTCAGCGGCGCGACGCCGCCCTCGCAGGGTTTGCAGCGCTGCTCACTCAGCGCCCCGCCGGCGGCTTGGCTCATGATTCCACCCTGCGCGCATAGGTGCGCGCGACGTACTGTTCGACCAGTTCCTGAAATTCCTCGGCGATGCGCTCGCCCTTGAGCGTGACGGTCTTGGCGCCGTCCTCGTAGACGGGGGCCACCGGCCGCTCGCCCGTACCGGGCAGACTGATGCCGATGTTGGCGTGCTTGCTCTCGCCCGGCCCATTGACGACGCAGCCCATCACCGCAACCGTCATCGTCTCCACATCCCGATAGTCGCTGCGCCACTGCGGCATGCGCTCGCGCAAATGCCGCTGAATGCTCTCCGCGAGTGTCTGGAAATAGGTGCTGGTGGTGCGCCCGCAGCCCGGGCAAGCGGTCACCAGCGGTGTGAAGGAGCGCAGTCCCATGGTCTGCAGCAGCTCCTGCGCGACGATCACTTCACGCGTACGATCCCCGCCGGGCTCCGGCGTCAGCGACACGCGGATGGTGTCGCCGATGCCCTGCTGCAGCAGGATGGCCATCGCGGCCGAGGAGGCGACGATCCCCTTGGAACCCATGCCGGCCTCGGTCAAACCCAGGTGCAGCGCGAATTCACTGCGGGACGCCAGCTCGGTGTAGACCGCAATCAGGTCCTGCACGGCGCTGACCTTGGCAGACAACACGATGCGCTCGCGCGCCATGCCGAGCTCGACCGCGCGCTCGGCGCTGTCGAGCGCCGAGCGCACGATGGCCTCACGCATGACCTCTTGCGCCGATTTCGGCTCCGGGGCGCGGCTGTTCTGGTCCATGAGCCGCACCAGCAGATCCTGATCGAGACTGCCCCAGTTCACGCCGATGCGCACGGGCTTGCCCTCTCTGCAGGCGATTTCGATCATCTCCGCGAACTGCGGATCGCGCTTGCTGCCGCGGCCGACGTTGCCGGGATTGATACGGTACTTGGCCAGTGCCGCGGCGCAACCGGGATGCTCCTGGAGCAGCTTGTGGCCGTTGAAATGGAAATCGCCGATCAGGGGTACGGCGCAGCCGAGCCGATCGAGCCGCTCGCGGATGTGCGGTACGGCAGCGGCCGCCTCCGCCGTGTTGACCGTGATGCGCACGAGCTCGGAGCCGGCCGCGGCGAGCTGGACGCACTGGCGCACGGTCGACTCGACGTCGGCCGTGTCCGTGTTGGTCATCGATTGCACCACGATCGGTGCGTTGCCGCCGATCGTTAGGCCGCCGACCTGTACGGCTCGGCTGATGTGGCGAATGCGTCCCATACGCCTATTGTAGTGCAGGGGCAAATCGGTGTGGGAATGGGGCGCGCACTGCTATGATTCGCCCACCCGGCAATAGTTCTGTCAAGTCTGCGCCGCGGGTGAGCCGGCTGCTGCCGTTGCCTGCGGCGGCGTTTCTGCCGAGGCCAGGGCGCGGAATTGCTCGGATCGGTCCCTACTGGAGAGACGTGTGGGCAGGCACACCTGTTTGTATGATCTGCATTGTGCGCTCGGTGCGCGCATGGTCGACTTCGGCGGCTGGGATATGCCCCTCGCCTACGGCTCGCAGCTCGATGAGCACCATGCGGTGCGACGCGCCGCGGGGGTATTTGACGTTTCGCACATGGGTATCGTGGACCTGCGCGGCGCACGCACTGGCGAGCTGCTGCGCGGCTTGCTGGCGAACGACATCGGCCGCCTGCGACAGAGCGGCAAGGCGCTCTACAGCTGCATGCTCAATGAGCGCGGCGGGGTCATCGACGATCTGATCGTGTATTACCTGGATGACGACTGGTACCGGGTGGTGATCAACGCCGGCACGCGTGACTCGGACATCGCCTGGATCGCCGCACATGCCGAGCCGCTGGGGGTCGAGCTGATCGAGCGTGCGGAGCTCGCCATGCTGGCTGTGCAGGGGCCGCAGGCGCGCGAGCTGAGCGCGGCGCTCATGAGCCGGGAGGCTGGCTCGGCCGCGCTTGCATTGCAGCCATTCTTCGGAGCGCAGCTCGCAGACTGGTTCGTCGCGCGTACCGGCTACACCGGTGAGGATGGCTTCGAGCTCATGCTGCCGGCCACACAGGCCGTGTCGGTATGGCAGCGGCTCAATGCCGCCGGGGTGCGCTCCTGCGGCCTCGGCGCGCGCGACACGCTGCGACTGGAGGCGGGCATGAATCTGTATGGCAACGACATGAATGCGCTCACCAATCCTCTGGAGTCGGGACTTGCCTGGACTGTAGCCTTCGAGCCCGGCGATCGGCAGTTCGTCGGCCGCAGCGCGCTCGAGGCGATCCGCGCACGCGGCAGCGCGCGCAAACTGGTCGGACTCGTGCTCGATGAGCGCGCGGTACTGCGCAGCCACCAGCGTGTACTGGTACCGGGCGGCGGCGAAGGTGAGGTGACGAGCGGCAGTTTCTCCCCGACTCTCGGCCGCTCGATCGGCTTCGCCCGTGTGCCGAGCGCGACCGGGGCGCAGGTCGAGGTCGAGGTGCGCGGGCGAGCGCTGCCGGCGCGCGTGGTCAAAGTGCCTTTCGTACGGCACGGTCAGGCGTTGATTCATTGAATCGTCAAGGAGCAGGGTTAATGAGTGACATTCCCGCGGAACTGAGGTTCACCCGCAGCCACGAGTGGGTCAGACAGCTGCCCGACGGGAGCAGCGAGATCGGCATCAGCGATCACGCGCAGCGCGCGCTCGGTGACCTGGTGTTCGTCGAGCTGCCCGAAGTCGGCCGCAGCCTCAGCGTCGGGGAGGCCTGCGCCGTGGTCGAGTCAGTCAAGGCCGCCTCCGATGTCTACGCGCCGATTGCCGGGACGGTCGTTGCGATCAACGATCAATTACGCCAGACACCGGAGCTGATCAACCGCGAACCGTATGCCGGCGGCTGGCTGTTGCGCCTGCGGCCGGAGGTTCCGGGCGAGGGCTCCGGACTGCTCTCGGCCACTGATTACCGAGTGTTCGAAGCGCAGGGCTAGCGCCCGCGCCGGCGCCGTTCAGCACCCGAGGATCCCGATGCCTTTCATTCCACACACCGAAGATGATGTGCGCGAGATGCTGCAAGTGATCGGTGCGCCGAGCATCGAGGCGCTGTTCGACGAGATTCCCCCGAATCTGCGCGTCCACAGCCTGCCCGAGGTGCCTCCCGGCCTCAATGAGCTCGAGGTCATGCAGCTCATGTCCGCGCGCGCGCGCCAGGATGGGCGCCCGCTGTGCTTCATCGGCGCGGGCGCTTATGAGCACCATATACCGGCAGCGGTCTGGTCCACGGTCACGCGCGGGGAGTTCTACAGTGCCTACACGCCCTACCAGGCCGAAGCGAGCCAGGGCACGCTGCAGACGATCTACGAGTATCAGTCGATGATGGCGAGCCTCACGGGCATGGAGGTTGCCAACGCGTCGCTGTATGACGGTGCGAGTGCGGTAGCCGAAGCGGCGCTCATGGCCGTGCGCGCCAACCGGCGTTCGAAGGCCGCGCGCATCGTGCTGCCGCGCACGCTGCATCCGCATTATCGAGCCGTGGCGCTGGCCACCGCCGGCAATCAGGGACTGAAGTTCGAGGAGCTGCCCTACGAGCGTGCCACCGGCCAAACCTCGCTGACGGCGCTCGAGGCTTACGCCGGCCAGGATTTCACCGCGCTCGTGATCGCTCAGCCGAACTTCTTTGGCGTGCTCGAGGACGTCGATGCGCTGACCGACTTCGCCCATGCACACGGCGCGCTCGTGATCGCGGTCGTTAATCCGACATCCCTCGCGCTGCTCAAGCCACCGGGCGAATGGGGCCAAAGTGGCGCCAACATCGTCGTCGGCGAGGGCCAGCCGCTCGGCTGCCCGCTGGCTTCGGGAGGTCCTTATTTCGGCTTCATGACCACGCGCATGGAACACGTGCGGCAGATGCCTGGGCGCGTGGTCGGCCGTACGGTGGATCTGGATGGCCGTCCGGGCTTCTCCCTGACGCTGCAGGCGCGCGAGCAGCACATACGGCGCGCCAAGGCGACTTCCAACATCTGCACCAACCAGGGCCTGCTGATGATGGCCGGCACGGTTTACCTGGCGCTGCTGGGCGCCGAGGGACTCGAACGCGTGGCGGCACTGTCGATGAGTCGCACCGAGGAGCTCGTGCGCGCGCTGAGCGGGATTCCCGGGGTGCGCCGCGAATTCGCCGGCGCTGGCTTTCACGAAGCGGTGCTCGCACTCGACCGGCCGGTCGCACCATTGCTCGCCGCGCTCGCTGCGCGTGGCATCCAGGGCGGGCTCGACTTGCACGAGTACTACCCGGAACTCGGCCCCGCACTGCTGGTGTGTGCGACTGAAACCAAGACCGCCGCCGACATCGAGACCTATGCGCGGGCCTTGTCCGAAGTACTGCGTGCGGCGCGTGCCGCCTGAAGCACTGCGCCATGAGGAGCCCTGCATGAGTTTGCCGTTGCGCGAGCCGCTGATATTCGAATACTCACGTCCCGGACGCGGCGCGCGCGCGCAGTTTCCCGCCCCGACGCTGCCACCCCCGGCACTGCCCGAAGCGCTGCGGCGGCGCCGGCGCCCGCTGCTGCCCGAGGTGAGCGAGCTGGACGCGGTGCGCCACTACACGCGGCTGTCGAAGCTGAATTTCTCCATCGATACGCACTTCTATCCGCTCGGCTCCTGCACCATGAAGTACAACCCCAAGGCGTGTAACGCCGCGGCGCTGCTGCCGGAGTTCGCGGGCCGTCATCCGCTCGCAAGCGTAGCCTCCGGACAGGGCTTCCTTGCCTGCCTGTATGAACTGCAGGAAATGCTCAAGGCCGTGACCGGCATGCGCGCAGTGGCCTTGAGTCCGCTGGCCGGCGCCCATGGAGAATTTGCCGGCGTCGCCATGATGCGCGCCTACCATCGCTCGCGCGGCCAGCTGCTGCGCAATGAGATCATCGTGCCGCAGGCTGCTCACGGCACCAACCCTGCCACGGCCAGCATGTGTGGCTGCGTGGCGCGTGAAGTAGCGGTCGGACCCGATG